>NZ_MLCB01000193.1 GCF_001890925.1 Planktotalea frisia | reverse complement strand
TCAGACAATTTCCGCGTCATAACCCATGAAAAAATTCGGGTTTTGGGGTAGCAGCGGTATATACCTTCAAAATTATTCAAAATATCGCTCAACCCTACCCGCCAATCCGGGCGATTGATGTCAAAAGTTGTGCTTAGTTTAGAGCAATCCAGCTTCGAATTTAAGGGGCGTGCTGCGGGGGTTGGATAAGCGGAGGAGGGGATGTCACTGATATCACATGTTATACCCGCTTGCTTGAAAATTTCACGCGCGAAATCGGCCCATGATACGCTAGGGGTACCTGCAAAGTGATAGGTGCCGCTCTTGCTTGGATCGGTGTGCAATTGTGTTGCCATCGTCATCAGCGCAGCAGCGATATCACGCGCGCAAGTTGGGCCACCGATTTGGTCCGCAACGATACTTAAAGCATCGCATTCAATGCCAAGGCGTAGCATGGTTTTGACGAAATTATTGCCATGCGCAGAGACCACCCAAGAAGTGCGCAGGATGGCGTGAGGGCCGCCAGCTGCGCGCACGCCGTGCTCGCCCGCGAGCTTGGAAGCACCGTAAACGCCAAGCGGGCCAGTGGCGTCATCCTCACGCCATGCTCGCGTGGCAGAGCCATCAAAGACGTAATCTGTCGAGATATGAAGAAAGGGTAAGGCGCGTTTTGCGGCGGCTTTAGCCATTGATATAGGAGCCTCTGCATTGACCCTAAACGCCATTTCAGTGTCTGTTTCCGCGGCATCGACACCCGTCTAGGCAGCGGCGTTGATGATCACATCTGTCTCTGTTTCGGCGCTGATCGCAGCACAAGCGGCAGGGTCGCTGAGATCTGCATCAGTTCGGCTAAGCGCCGTCACGCCGTCGTATCGCTGTAGTTCACGCGCGACTTGTCCGGTTTTGCCAAAGACGAGAACGCGCATCAGCTTAGCGGAACGCTGACGCGGAACTGCAGGGTTTCCATGCCTGGGTTAGGCGTAGACAGGCCAGCGTTCGAGCGGTGATCATAAGACAGGCCATAGCGCAGACCGTTCTTTGTCTGATAGCCAATCTCTGCGCCAGAGCGAATTTCAAACGGATGACCCAGAACCGGCCCAGATCCACGCGTGTAGACACCTGGCATAACGTGCAATTGCGCGTAACCACCCGCACCAGAAGGGCGATCCCAAAAGCGCGTTGTATGTGTCGCACCAAGCCCGACCCATATGTCATTTGTATCTGTCACCGACAGGCCAACAGTGGGCTGGAACGGGCCGAAAGACGTGCCCATATCGTAGCGAACGTAGGCTTCTTGTCCGATAAATTGCTCTTGGAAAATGGTACTGCCTAGTGAAAGCGAAATCGCCTCTTGCGCAGGGGTGCGCCCAAGGCAGCCGGTCTCGCAATCATTGGTCTTCATATCGGTAAGACCGATCACAAAGAAGAGTACCGCGAGACGTCCGTCCATAAAATATTCCTTAAATGCAACTCAGACATACGCAAATCAGGCAAGCCTGTCAGCCCGGTTTCTACATTAAGAATGTCTATTCTGAGTGCGTATTTCGCATGCGAACAAAGACTCCCTATTTCCTGCCAACTTCACAGCTCTAAAATAAGCGCAAAAAAAGGGGGAAGGGATTAGCCTATGTTCAAGCAGTTCCTAATCTGTCTCCAACACCGTCTCGGGCCTGCAACGCGCGCCACCAATCTTCGTTTTCGAGATACCAACGGACGGTTTTTTCCAGCCCTTCTTCCAACGTCACAGAAGGACGCCAATTCAGTTCTTCGCGAATGCGCGTGGGATCAATCGCATAGCGCATGTCATGGCCGGGACGATCAGTGACCAAGACAATCTGCTCGGCATAGGGCGTGTCTTTGGGGCGCATCTGATCGAGATGCGCACAGATCATATGCACAAGGTCGATGTTCTTAGCTTCGTTTTCGCCACCTATATTGTAGCTACGGCCGAGCGCGCCTTTGGTCAGAACCGTCAAGAGCGCATCCGCGTGATCCTCGACATAAAGCCAATCACGAATATTTTCGCCTGCACCGTAAACTGGGATATCTTTGCCCGCGAGCGCGTTGAGGATCACCACAGGCACCAGCTTTTCAGGGAAATGGTGAGGACCATAGTTGTTGGAGCAATTGGTCAACACCACAGGCAGGCCATAGGTCTCCGCCCATGCGCGCACGAGATGATCAGAGGCGGCTTTGCTCGCTGAATAAGGCGAGCGCGGATCGTAGGGCGTGTCCTCGGTGAACATGCCTGTCGCGCCGAGCGAGCCGTAAACTTCATCCGTCGAGATATGATGGAAGCGAAACGTGTCCGGCTTGTCTTGTGCGTTCCAATAGCCGCGCGCGGCTTCGAGCAGCGTGTAGGTTCCCGTCACATTGGTTTAGATAAAGGCACCAGGCCCGTCGATGGAGCGATCCACATGGCTCTCCGCCGCGAGGTGCATGATAGCTTCGGGTTGCGTCTCTTTCAGAATACGATCCATGGCTGCGCGATCACAGATGTCGCCCTGAAAGAAAACATAACTCTCATTATCCGCAACGCTGGCGACGTTATCAAGGCAGGCCGCATAGGTCAGTTTATCGACGTTCACGACGCTATGGCCCTGCGCAATCGCTGCGCGCACAACTGCGGACCCAATAAAGCCCGCTCCACCTGTGATAAGTATTTTCATCTGCTCTACCCCTCGAAAATAAAGGGCGAGTCAAAATCCTTTAGCAAAGGTGCTGCCCTGTCCTTGTCAGACAAGATTGCGCTCAAAGGGTCAATGCCCCAATCAATGCCAATGTCAGGATCATCAAAGCGCACGGCACCATCGCATTCTGGCACATAATAATCGTCGCATTTGTAAATAATCTCTGTGTTGGGTTCTAAAGTAACAAAACCGTGCAGGAACCCATACGGGATCAGCAGCTGCACACCATTCTCAAAGCTCATCTCAGCGCTGGTCCATTGCCCGTAGGTCGGAGAGCCTTTGCGAATATCCACCGCCACATCCAACAAACGCCCACGTCCACAGCGCACCAATTTAGTCTGCGCATGAGGCGGAGCTTGAAAGTGCAAACCGCGAACGGTGCCTGCTTTGGCGCTAATCGAGTAATTATCCTAAACGAAATCAAACGACAGACCAATCTCTTCAAAGCGCCGCTTGGAATAGCTCTCGCAGAAGAAGCCACGTTCATCCCCGAAGCGCTGGGGAATAACAGCCAGCACATCCAGTACTTTTGTTCGATCAACTTTCATACTCATACCTTCACTCTTCTTATCTTCACTCGAAAACATTAACCCAAATTTACTAACATAAAGTGTCAAATAGGTGGCCCCTTCGTGAAATGATTTGCGAGTACGTTGACCACATTCAAGACTTTGCTCCATACAACCACCAAACAAGCAATAAGGGAAACCCCCGTGAAAATCGCAATGATCGGGACAGGCTATGTGGGTCTCGTCTCTGGTGTCTGTTTTTCGGACTTCGGCCACGATGTGGTCTGTGTCGACAAAGACCCAAAGAAAATCGAGATGCTCGAGCGTGGTGAAGTGCCAATTTATGAGCCAGGCCTTGGTGCGCTCATGGCCAAGAATGTCGAGGCAGGACGTTTGTCGTTCACCCTTGATCTGGCCAGTGCCATCGAGGGCGCCGAAGCGGTGTTTATCGCTGTGGGCACACCCACGCGGCGCGGGGACGGGCATGCGGATCTGTCATATGTGATGGCCGCCGCAGAAGAGATCGCGATGATGGCAAAGGATTATGTGGTCGTTGTCACTAAATCCACCGTGCCTGTCGGCACCAATCGCCAAGTCAAACAGACGATAAAAAAGGCCAACCCAGAGCTTGATTTCGATGTCGCCTCTAATCCTGAGTTCCTGCGCGAGGGGGCAGCGATTGATGATTTCATGAAGCCGGACCGCGTTGTCGTCGGCGTGCAGTCTGACAAAGCCGCCGAAGTGATGAACGAGATCTATCGCCCGCTTGAGATGCGCGATTTCCCTGTTGTCGTCACTGATTTGGAATCCGCCGAGATGATAAAATACGCCGCCAACGCGTTCTTGGCGACCAAGATCACCTTCATCAACGAGATTGCGATGCTGTGCGAAAAGGTTGGCGCTGATATCAAACAGGTTTCCAACGGCATGGGCATGGATGCGCGCATCGGCAGCAAGTTTTTGCAAGCTGGCCCCGGTTATGGCGGTTCGTGTTTTCCCAAAGATACCAAGGCGCTCGCACGGATCGGCCAAGAGCACGCCGTGCCAATGCAGATCACTGAAACGGTGATTGGCGTAAATGAAGAGATCAAGCGCCGCATGATCACCAAACTCGAGGACCTCTGCGAGGGCTCTTTCAACGGCAAGATCATCGCCATGCTGGGCGTGACCTTCAAACCCGACACGGACGATATGCGCGACGCCCCTGCCCTGACGATCGTTCCCGCACTTGTCGGTGGCGGTGCCAAAGTGCGCGTGTGCGACCCTCAAGGCCAGCACGAGGGCGAAGCGCTTTTGCCCGGCGTGAACTGGGTTGAGGATCCCTATAAGGCCGCGCAGAACGCTGACCTGTTGGTTGTCTTGACCGAATGGAACGAGTTTCGCGCGCTAGACCTGAAAAAATTAGCGAACAAGATGGCCCTGCCGCGTATGGCCGACCTGCGAAACGTTTATTCCGTCAAGGATGCTAAGCGTGCGGGTTTTGAAGCCTATGACAGCATCGGCCGTGCTGGGTTTATTAAGGACTAACAACATGGCCCCAAAATTCGGCACGAGCGGCGTGCGCGGTCTTGTAAGTGAGCTGACAGAAATACTTGTCCGCGACTACACGCGCGCCTTTCTAACCGCCTGCAATACAGGACCCCAACTGTATGTTGGGCAGGACCTACGCCCCTCTTCACCATTGATTACGAAATGGATAATTGAAGAAGCGCTTGCTTGTGGTCTTGATGTATCTGACTGCGGTGCCCTTCCGACACCTGCCTTGGCTTTTGCTGCAAAAGGTGCAGCTGCCATTATGGTCACAGGCAGTCACATTCCAGCGGATCGTAACGGGTTGAAATTCTATCTCCCGAGCGGTGAAATTTCTAAAGCTGATGAAACGCTCATTCTAAAGGCCCTGGGCAGTGCACAACCCACTGGCCCTAAAGGTACCCTCGAGACCAGCGATGCCTCCTCTGCGTTTATTGAACGCTACGAGACCGCTTATGGGCCCAATGCTTTGTCGGACCTCCGTATCGGGGTCTATGAGCATTCCTCGGTTGCGCGTGATATGCTCGTTGAGCTGATGGCGCGTCTTGGCGCTCAAACAGTCTCTATCGCGCGCTCAGACACTTTTATTCCAGTCGATACAGAAGCGTTGGATCCCGAAACACAGACCCTCTTCGCAGGGTGGATAAAGGAGCATCGCCTTGATGTGCTCGTCTCCACAGACGGTGACGCTGATCGCCCGATGCTTGTGGATGAAAGCGCATGTGTGGTGCCAGGGGATGTGCTCGGCGTGTTGACGGCCCAAACCTTGAAAGCAGACATCATTTGCACGCCTGTGTCCTCAAACACGCAAGTCGAGACCCTCTTTGAGTCTGTAGCCCGCACACGTATCGGCTCACCTCATGTCGTCGCGGCGATGGAAGATGCCTTAGCAAAAGACCCTGCCGCGAAAGTCATCGGCTATGAAGCCAATGGTGGCTTTCTGCTTGGGTTTGAAGCACAGGGAAATACAGGGCCACTTGCCCCTTTGATCACCCGCGATTGCCTCTTACCGCTCATCGCGCCTATTGCCGCTGCAAACGCACTGAAGCAGCCTGTCTCTGCGCTGCTCAAAGCATTGCCAAAACGCTTCACTGCGGCAGATCGTTTGCAAGGCATTCCAACACAGGCTTCCGCTCAATTTTTACAAGATATATCTTCTAATGCAGCAACCCGTGCCGCCTTCGTTGACACCTCTAGTCCCGAAGTCCAGACAGACGTCACCGATGGGCTACGTGTAACGTTCGGAAATGGCGACATTGTCCATTTGCGCTCCTCGGGGAACGCGCCTGAGTTTCGCTGCTATACAGAGTCTTCCAGCCCCTCAGCCGCCACCAAACTACTGTCGTTACACCTTAGCAAACTACAAGCCGCGCTCAATTAGACGCAACGCGCGCTCAGGTTACACTCAGCTAAGAAATATGAAGCACCGTCTGGACCAGTTTCAAACCCTGACGGAGAGCCCCCAATGTCCCAATCCAGTGCCCGCCTTACCTTGCCGTTCATCCAAGCCGCGCAAGCGCAAAAACACGTCACCCATAACGAGGCGGTGCGCGCGCTCGATATGCTCGTACAGCTCAGCTTTGAGGATGATGCGCAAACCGCGCCACCCGCCAGCCCGAGCGAGGGGCAGTGCTATGTGATCCCCAATGGTGCGAGCGGTGATTGGATAGGACAAGACGGTGCGATTGCCGCGTTCCTCGATGGGCTCTGGCAGTTTCACACACCGCGCATCGGATGGCGTGGGTATGTGGTCGCGCGCGCTGTAATGGTTGTCTTTGACGGCACCGATTGGCAAGAACTCACGCCGAGCCAAATCCAAAGCGCAAACCTGTTTGGCCTTGGCATGAACGCCGATCCTTCTGTCCCGTTCGCTGCGAGACTGAACGCCGCTCTGTGGAGCGCGCTTTATAACGGTGATGGCGGCACGGGTAGCTTGATACAGACCCTAAACCGCGAAAACGGTACCTCGGATGTGGGCCTCATCCTGCAAGATGATTTCCAAACGCGAGCCTTGATTGGTCTGTTTGGCGACAGCAAATTGCGCTTTTCTGTTAGCCCCGATGGCAATGCTTTCAACGACGCGCTTTGCATTGATCAAGCCACAGGCATCGCCGATCAACCCCGCCTGCCCCGCTTCAAAGCCCATACCAATTACGACAATTACGTTGGCGTTGGCACATGGACCAAGCTTGGTATCAACGTGGCTGAAAACAATGATCAGGCTTGCTTTGGTCCAAGCACAAATTGCTTTACAGCGCCGCTTGATGGCACCTATCTGCTGGGCGCCAGCCTGATGTATAAAACCAACGGCAACGCGGGTGCGCGCATGCAAGGACGGCTTGTGCTGAACGGAACAACTGCGATTCCTGGCACCACCTCCGAGGCTTCCGGCACACATAATTCCGAAACAACCACCCTGCCCTTGCAAACCCTCTCGCCGCTTAGTGCAGGTGATACGATCGAACTTCAGGGCAATTTTCGCGCCTTTGATGGCTACATGAAAGCAGATGAAACCTGCTTCTGGGGCACAAAGATCGGCTGATTTGTTTCGCGCGCGAAACATTTGCGCGCGCGTTACGCCGCCTTGCCTTTACCACGGCTGCGCGCCATATCTCTGGGCAAGACGCGCAGCAGGAGACACGTCATGAGCAGCCCTATCCTTGTCACCGGCAGCGCCGGATTTATTGGCTATCATCTGTGTCAGCGTTTGCTTGCGGATGGGTTTAATGTGATCGGGCTCGATGCGATGACCGATTACTACGACGTCTACTTGAAAGAGAAGCGCGCGAGCCTGCTCAAAGCACACAAAGGCTACACCCCTGTGATCGCCCGTCTTGAGGCACCAAAGGTTCTGGAAAACCTGCTCGCCATGCACAAACCTCGCATGGTCGTGCATCTCGCTGCACAAGCGGGCGTGCGCTATTCCATTGATGCGCCGCGCTCTTACGTGGAGAGCAACATCAACGGCACGTTCGAGCTGCTCGAGGCCGCGCGCCATCACACGCCTGAGCATTTGCTGATCGCCTCTACCTCTTCGGTTTACGGCGCCAACACCGAGATGCCCTACCGCGAAGTGCATAAGGTCGACACGCAAATGTCCTTCTACGCCGCCACCAAAAAGGCGACAGAGGCGATGGCGCAGACTTATGCGCATCTCTACAACATTCCAACGACGATGTTCCGCTTTTTCACGGTCTATGGCCCTTGGGGGCGCCCTGATATGGCCCTGTTCAAATTCACCGATGCGATCCTGAATGATCGCCCGATCGATGTGTATAATCACGGCGATATGCTGCGCGACTTTACTTACGTGACCGACCTTGTGGATGCTGTGCGCCGCTTGATGGATGCCGTTCCGGGCGATGCGCCTGTGAGCGAGGCTGACAATCTCTCTGCGATTGCGCCGTGGCGAGCGGTAAATATCGGCAATGGCTCCCCAACCAAGCTCACTGACTTTATCGAGGCGCTGGAAGAGGTGCTTGGGAAGAAAGCTGAGCAAAACATGCTCGATATTCAGCCTGGTGATATGCCGAGCACTTGGGCGGATGCCACCCTCATGCAGGATTTGATCGGCCCAATGAACAACACCGATTTAAAGGATGGCGTTGCGAAGTTCGTGAAATGGTATAACGCCGAATATAGAACCTAGCGCCCGCTTAATCGCACTACTTCGCGCACCGTTGCGAATAGGATTTTCAAATCGCTCCAAAACGAAACAGATCGCGCGTATTGCGTATCTAATGCAACGCGGTGTTCATAGCTAAGTGCATTGCGGCCAGACACCTGCCAAAGCCCTGTAAGCCCCGGACGCATCTGCAAATAGGCATGTCGTTGCGCGCCATAGCGATTGAGTTCCAAAGCAGGTACAGGACGCGGGCCAACAAGGCTCATCTCCCCTTTCAGAACGCACCAAAGCTGCGGCAGCTCATCAAGGCTGGAGCGACGCAGAATACGCCCAAGCGGAGTAATTCTCGGGTCACATACGTCTTTGTAAGCAGCGCAGACACGAACCGCATCAGCACGCATTGTACGAATTTTCAAACACCGAAAACTGCGCCCGAATTGACCAACGCGTTCATCTGAAAAACCTCCAAAACCAGTCTCTAACCTTGCCAAAATCCAAAGAAACGTGATGAGCGAGCCCCAGACAGGAAACAACGCAACAACGAACGCCAGATCAAACATCCGTTTGCCAAAGCGTGTGTATATCCCAAACACAGGCCCGCGCGCATGCGATGGGAATCCCCTGCCCTTTTCAATCTCACAATACGCCATCAGCAAAGTCCCTCACCACTTGGCCAGACATTACCGCACACGTCTTAAGTAATTCTAAAAGCGCCTTACAAGCCAAGTGTAAAGCGTGCTTCACTGACGCTAGACTTAAAGCAATTACCGTAAAAAGTGAGACGCGCCAGTCTTTTTACTCTATGAAAAGGTCATTAATTAGTATTGTTGGTCTCATCGTTTATTCATGGGGATGAAAAATGGATCTAAATACACTCTCGCTCAAAGAGCTGAAAAAACTACGCAAAGACGTTGATAAAACGATCACAGATTTCAAAGATCGTAAAAAACGCGAAGCACTGGCAGAATTGGAAAAGAAAGCCGCTGAATTGGGCTTTTCTCTGTCTGATCTTGCCAATGTTGGCAAAGTCAAAAAGGTCAGTGCACCGAAGTATCGCAATCCAAAGGATAGCGATCAGACGTGGACGGGTCGTGGTCGTATCCCACAGTGGATGAAAGATCTTGAGGCCGCTGGCGGTTCTCGCGACGACGCGCTGATCTAGAGCTGTTGCGTTCTTTCAGACTCAAAAAGTAAAAGAAAACGCGTTCGACCAACGGGAGAGGAAGCGTTCTTCTGTTTCCTTATGAACGCGACATGCTCAACTTACGTGCGCGAATAGGCATCCTCGTAACGGATGATGTCATCTTCGCCCAAGTAACTTCCTGTCTGCACTCCAATCAAGGTCATATTCACCTTGCCGCGGTTCTCCATCCGGTGGATCGCGCCGAGGGGAATAAAGACAGACTGGTTCTCACCGACCATTTTCACCTCATCATCGATGGTGACGTGGGCTGTGCCCTCGACCACGATCCAATGCTCTGCGCGGTGCACGTGGCTTTGCAAGCTGAGCTGACTGCCCGGCGTTACAACAATGCGCTTCACCTGAAAGCGCGGGCCCATCGCGAGTGAATCAAACCAACCCCAAGGGCGGTGATCCCGAGTGAACTGATCCGCTTGTTTCGCACCTTTCTCTCGCAGCGCCGTCACCGCCGCTTTGACGTCCTGCACACGTCGGCGATCTGCGACCAGCACAGCATCAGGCATCGCCACCGCGATGATGTTCTCAAGCCCTATGCCAACCAGTTCTTGCCCCTCAGCAGTGGACCATAAAAGACTGTCTTTGCAGTCAACAGAAGTCGCTTCACCGACCAAGGCAGTCCCAAGCGCGTCTTTGTCAGTGATGCGCCGCAAGGCTTCCCAATCGCCCAGATCAGACCACCCATCCGAAAACGCCAGAACCTGAAGGTTATCCGCCTTTTCCATAATCGCGTAATCGAGCGAAATCTTCGGGCATTGCGCAAAGGCACTCGCATCAAGGCGGCGAAAGCCAAGGTCTTGCTTGGCATTATCCAATGCCGCTTGAGCAGGGGCCATCATCTCAGGAGCATGCTGCGCAAATGCGTCACAAATCGCCCTTACAGAGACTAAAAAGATACCAGCGTTCCACAAAAATTGACCAGAGGCGAGCATCGCTTTTGCGCGCGCAAGCTCTGGCTTTTCGATGAACGCTTTGAGCGGTTCTGGCGCGTCCTTTGGGTGATCTTCTCCGCTGAGTTCGAGATAGCCATAACCCGTTTCAGGGCGATCAGGCGTAATACCAAACGTTACGATTGATCCCGCTTCAGCCGCTAGAATTGCAGCATCCACCGCTTGGCGAAACGCTTGCGTCTCGGGGATTGCATGATCAGCAGGCGCAATCAACATCAGCCCGTCAGGATCGCTCGCTTGCAAGAACAGCGCGGCAATCAAGACCGCAGGCGCCGTGTCGCAGGGGGAGGGTTCAATAAAGATCGCCTCGGGCAATACGCCAGCACCCCCCATCTGTTCCGTCACGATGAAACGATAGTCTTCTGATGTTAGTAAAACAGGGCGACGAAACCCTTTACCCGCGAGACGTTTGACCGTGGATTGAAACAGCGTATCAGGCTGGCCGAGATCTGCAAATTGCTTGGGATAGCTTTTGCGCGACAGCGGCCAAAGCCGCGTGCCCGACCCACCTGCGAGAAGAACCGGAGTAATCATAACCAATGCCTTTGCCTGCCTTACCTGCTTGCATAGCGTCCTCATTGGGCGAAAGTTTGGCAAGGGGGTGTTAAGAGATAAATGTTTCGCGCGCGAAACAAATGAAAGTTAGGCCCACGTTTTGAGCCATTGCAAAAGATCGCTGTAGAGCATCGGATCAACCCGTTTACCTTGCAGGGTGATCGCGCTGCCGGTGGTGCTGACTTGAACACCATCAATGGGCGAAACGCTTCTGACTTTTGCCTTGCTCACCTTTGGGCTCATAGGCTTTTCTTCAGTCTCTAAACACTGCTTTAGAGCCTCATTGAGAGCGTCTTGCTCTGCCTGTGCGCTCTGGGGATCGGCGACGCGCAAAGCAGAACTCATGCGACGTGGGGCATAGGGATCGCTGAGCAAAGCTTTGCTCAGCTGAAGGCCAAAACGTTCGCCCAATTCGGCAGGAAAACGCAAGTGATCGCCTAGGGCTTGCACCAGTGGAATGAAAGATTTCACCTTGGAGCGCTTGGCGCGCGAAGCGGTTGAAAACAGACTCTGCAAGGCGCTTTTGTGACTGTCAAAGACACTCGCTTCAACAGATTTCACCACGATACGCGCGCGCTCAAAATAACTGAGGCCAACGCGGATTTCGTTTTCTTCGATCATCGCAATATAGGCATCTGGCGCTTCACGCGGGGCAGTTATGATCGCTTTGGCCGCGTCGGCACCATTGGCGCGCAAAGCTTGCAGACGGCGCCAGCCAGAGATCAGACCGTAGCGATCCTTGCCAAGCTCGACGACTTCGATCGGGGTTTGCTGACCACGTGCTTGGATGCTGGTTTTCAGCGCCTCCATGTCTTCACCATCCACCACAACGCGGTCGCGCACGAGGTAGGTTTCATCGATCTGGCTCAGAGGGATGGGCGTAATCATCCGCCCTTCCGCACGCGCACGGCGCAGGGTCTCGGAGAGTTCCTCAAGTGCTGCGGTGGCAGAAGCGTCGCCAGCGACGCTGGCAATAGGTGGGGCAGGGTGGGGCGAAAGACCGGTGATGGATTTGGTTTCCAGCGGTGTGTCATCCGCACTGCGTGGTTGCGCAGGTGCCAGGCGTTTGCGTTTGGCCATTATGTGTTCTCCTTTGAAAAGGACGCAGGGAAACGGATGGGCGTGAAATTATGGTTAAGCATCGGAACGCTCCCGAGCGAGTTCATCGCGGCGCCAAACACCCAGCAGCAGTTCCTTGAAGGCCGCATAGGTCGCATCAAATGTTTCGCGTCCACGCACATAAGTCTCGCGGTTGAAATCGCGGTAGTCGGCCTCGTAGATGCCGCTGACCTGTTCGCCAGCTTGCCCGATGAGTGCGGTGAAGTCTTGGCGATGCGGGCTAAGGGTGCGGCCAAGGTAGGCTTGCATAAGACCCGCCAGTTCTGCCTGCTGCGCACCATCATAGCGCGTGATCACGGCGCGCACGGCGTCCCATTCGAACGCGAGCTCATCACGCCCCAATGCACGGGCGGCTATATTTTCACCCTCTTCGATACTGGCAAAGGTCGAATGCAGCATGTCGAAAAAACGGCCTGTGGAGTCGAACTCTAGGAACGACGCACCTAGGGGGACCAAGAGAATGTCAGAGGCTGCAAGACCGTTGATCGTGAGGTAGCCGAGGGCAGGGGGGGTGTCGATGAAGATCAGGTCGTATTTGTCGAGCACGCCGTCGGCCTCAAGGCTTTCGGTGAGGGCATCCCAAAGCTTCCAGCCGCGCGCTTGCATGCGCCAGACAGGGATCTGGAATTCCGCCCAATAAAGGTTCAACTGGGCGCCGATGAGGTCGATGTTAGGCCAATGGGTTGGTTTGATGAGATCGTTGGCGGTGATATTGAGCGCCTCAGATAGGGTATCATCAAGGGGCAGGGGCTGTTCGCCACGCTCAAGGCGCTTTTGGTTTTCAACGCGCAGATGCTGGCCATAGTGACGCGCGAGCAGGGGAAAGACAGTGCCCCATTCATCGTCAACCTTGCCGCCGAAAATGGAGGTCATGGAGCCTTGGCTATCGAGATCGAGCACGAGGACTTTGTAACCATCAAGTGCGGCGGACATAGCCAGATGCGCGGCAGTGGATGTCTTGCCAACGCCGCCTTTGAAGTTCGCCACAGCAACCATTTTCGCAGGCAACCCTTCGGGACGGTAAGGCTGGTATTCTTTCGCCTTGGATCCGCCGCTGGCGAAGTGCGCACGCAGGCGCAGAACTTCGTCCAAGGTGAACCATTTGGCGCCGCCGTCGGTCTCGCTGGTGCCCTGGGGCAGCTCTGGGTTTTGTTTCAGCACACGGCGAAAATGGGCCTGCGCGACGGGGATCAGATACTTGGTGATTTCCCACGTGGAGAAGAGGCGCAGCTGTTTGCGCCCATCCTCGTTCATTCCCCGAGAGGCCAGGTCATCACGGCCAGACGCACATGCTTGAGCAATGCTCGCGAAGCCGTCTGTTGTGACTGGCCCCTCCAAAGCAGCAAGTGCCTTGTCAGGGTTAATGTTGAAATATGGAGGCTGCTCTGCCTTAATGTCTTTGGCCATGATGTATCCCATGTTGCCTAGATGTGCGCTGTTTTGTTCAATGTACGCGAAAACACATCACATGGAAGCAAAACCTTCACAACACTCGCTTTTTCTAAGTAAATCCAAGGGGTTTTTAGAGGAAACAGAGGGTTTTTGGGGAGTGATGTGGAAAAAAGTCCTGTTATGAATCTGTTATTGATTCAGTTATGGGAATTCGTCGTTTCCTATAAGTATCTGATTTTGTATGTTTTAATCATTGTTGTGTCTCAAGCACCGACTCTGAACCCACGATAAGGCGACTCTAAAACCACGTCAAAGCGACTCTGATCCCACGATCTGATTGGCCCTCAGGTTCTCGAATCGTAGACGCAGCCTGTGGATAACTTTAGGCTAGGTGTTAATGAAAACACGAATCCCGTGACGTGAGACTTGCCCGTTTAATGAGGCGAGCCCTGATCGAGGCAGTAGAGCAGTATAATGGCACATACATTTCCGGCTTTAGGGCTGGGTTCTGACAGGTTAGATCCTTTGAGGCACCCCACACGCGATTTTTTCGTGTGCGATATCTTTGACGCGCTTCCCAAGGATGACATGGCGAGCATGGAGCATCCGATGTTCTCGCTCTCGACGCGGCCTGATAAGCGCATCCTGAGTTACGAACATAACGGGACAGAGATCACAGTGACGCCTTCGGTCAAGGGCCTCGCGACGCTGCATGACAAGGACATCCTGATTTACTGTATCAGCCAGTTGATGGCGGCGCTGAATGCGGGGCGTGAAATTTCGCGCACCCTCACTTTGCGCGCGCATGATCTGTTGGTGGCGACGAACCGCGAAACATCGGGTGATGGCTACAAGCGCCTGCGCGAAGCGTTTGAGCGGCTGGCGGGGACACGCATTACGACGAACATGATGACGGGCGGGCAAGAGGTCACGAGCGGCTTTGGTCTGATCGAGAGCTGGCAGATTGTGCGCGCCAGTAGAGGCGGGCGGATGGTGTCGGTCTCTGTTGTGCTCTCAGAGTGGCTGTTTCGCGCCGTAGAGAGCAAATCGGTGCTGACGCTGAGCACAGACTACTTCCGGCTGCGCAAACCGCTGGAGCGGCGCATTTACGAGCTCGCGCGCAAACACTGCGGGCGCCAGAAATCATGGCGGGTCTCTGTTGAGGTGCTTTTGAAGAAATCAGGCTCTGCGTCGCCGCGACGGGTGTTTCGCAAGATGATCCGCGATATGATTAAGGCGGACCATTTGCCGGGCTATGAGATGTCTGAGGAAGAGGGGGATCTTATTCGATTCTCTGCGCGCGGATCGGTGGTTGAGGATGCTCTGCATCTGCCGCCTCTCTCAAACGATGCGATCGAAGCAGCCCGCGCTTTGGCACCGGGCATGGATGTTTATGTGCTAGAGGCCGAGTGGCGCGATTTCTGGGCGCGCTCGGGCAAGCCGCGGTTGCGCTCAAGCGATGCGGCCTTTGTGGGTTTTGTGAAGGCGCGCGGGGAGAGGTGAGGCATGCAGCAGCATGTGCCCGCGTGAAACTGACGTTAAGCGCGAGAAAGACCCCTTGATCGGTTATTGACAATACCGTAGCGGGAAAGCCTGATAAGATTTTTTAGAAATCTATTTTATAATATGAGTACCCCATGGCGCGTTTACCGGTCATTTTGTTGTGCGTTGTTTCGTTGATCCTGCTGACGCCAGTATGGATCATCCTGTTTGCGCTTGTGTACCGCGAAGACCGGTCTTTTCCGATTCTAAAACAAGAGCGGATTGGCAAGAACAAGGTCCCTTTCTCTTGCTATAAGATACGCACGATGAAAACGAGCACCGCCACAGTTGCCTCGCATCAGGCGTCTTATGAAGAAGTGACAAAGGTGGGTAAATTTCTGCGCCGTACGGGCATTGATGAGTTGCCCCAGATCGCCAATGTTTTGTTCGGGGATATGAATATCGTCGGCCCGCGTCCTTGCTTGCCCTCGCAGACTGCTCTGATCGAGGCGCGTGATGCGCAAAATGTCTATAGCGTGCTGCCGGGCATCACAGGTTTGGCACAGGTGCAAGGCTTGGACATGTCCGACCCGGAGCGCTTGACCAAGATCGACAGTGACTATGTGCAAGGTCGCACCCTTTGGCTTGATATTCAGATCATCTGGGCAACGGTGCGTGGCAAAGGTGCAGGTGATGCCATCAAACCCTGATAAAGCTGTGCTGGTGACGGGGGCCAACGGGTTCGTCGGGCGCCATCTGTGCGCGCATCTTGAGGGGCAAGGGCACGATGTGCGCCGTATCCAACGCTCTGGTGATTTAGGTACGCATAGCTGGCGCGTGTCTGATCTGGCGCAAGAGGACATCCCAAGCATTGCGTTTGATGGGGTTGAGACATTGATCCACCTTGCGGCTAGCATGGGGGGGGAGGCGTCTGATCCTGAGGGCGCTAAAACGGCTTTGATGGCGGCGCGCGTGGTGCGTGCGGCCTGCGCCCATGGGGTGAAGCGGGTCATTGTGCTCAGTTCTGTGTCTGTGCGCCTTGCGCAAGATGCTCCGAGCAAGGCGCGTGCCTATGCTTTGCAGAAAAAAAGTGCGGAAGAGGCGGCGTTAAGCGGGCTTGAAGACGGGGTGCATTGCGTGATCCTGCGTCCGCCAGTGATCTACGGACACGGTGCGCGGGGAAGTTTCGGGACGCTACTGGCTTTGGTGCGCCGTGCACCGCTGCTCCCCCTGAAGAATGCCGATGCGCCGCGCAGCTATTTATCGCGCGCCAATCTGTCGGATTTGATCGCCCTACTGCTCAGCGCCAGTGATGCGCAGTGGCACGCACAGCATGGCAAAGCGTTTGAGCCTCATGATGGGGCAGATGTGTCCACACGCGCGCTTGTGCGGATGATTGCACAGCAGCTTCAGCGTAGGGTGATTTTATTCAGTGTGCCCAAGCCTCTTATCCGCTGGGCTGGTAGGCTGACGGGAAAAAGGGATCAGGCAGACGCGATTTTCGAACCGCTGATGTGCGAAGATATCGAGGTGTTGGACACCGCCTTTGGGTGGCACCCACACGAGCAGATGCCCGCAAGCCTGAAGTTTCTAAAGCGTGCTGCAGACAGGCACGACCCATAGTCTGATAACCACATTTGGTGTTTATCTTAGGGCTTTCCCCTATTTATGGTTGCGTGTTGGGGGTTTGCGCGACTAGGTACAGGGGTATTGATCTAGTCATAGAGACGTAGGATGATTCCTAAATTCAGAAGCCTCATGTTTGTCCTTTTGAGTCTGACCCTTATGGGGTGCTCATTGCCACGAGGGGCGGCTTTGCAATCTGAAATCATTAAGGTCAAAGACGATGAAACCGCCGAGTTCGCGGTCTACCCTGTCACCAAAGAGTTGCTGCCGCGCATTAACAAATGGCCGCGTACGGGCAATGTGAGCCGCTACAAGTGGTTAGGGAAGCGTCAGGGGCCAAGTGGACGGGTTATTTTGCCGGGCGATTCCGTGTCCATGTCGGTCTGGGACAGTGATCCGAATTCGCTGCTGACCTCGGGTGGGCAGAAAGTGGCGCAGATCCAGCCAAGCCGTGTCTCCACGAACGGTGAAATCTTCTTGCCCTATGTGGGCACGATCAAAGTGTCGGGCATGTCCGAAGCGCGCGCGCGTGAAAAAGTACAGGACGCGTTCATGGCCGTCTCGCCCTCTGTGCAAGTCCAATTGAGTGCAGACGCAGGAAGCCGGCATTCGGTCGATCTGGTCTCTGGTGTGAACAAGCCGGGTTCCTTCCCGCTGGAAGAGCGCAACACGACCGTTTTGAAAGCGCTCTCTCTTGGCGGGGGCGCGAAGGATAATTTCGAGAACCCGCAGATCCGCGTGCTGCGGGGCAACATCACCTATGCGATCGCACTCGACAAGCTTTTGAAGTCTCCCGCGCTTGACACAACGCTGGTGAGCGGTGACAAGATCGTGGTGGCCGAAGATGAAAGCTACTTCCTCGCGCTTGGCGCGACAGGCAAGGAAGAGCTGATCACCTTCCCCAATGATCATGTGACAGCACTGGATGCGGTCGCGCTTATGGGGGGCGTGTCTGACAGCCGTGCGGACATCAAAGGCATTTTGATCTTACGTGAATATAGCGCCAATGCGGTGCGCGCAGACAGTATAAAAGGGCCCTCTGACAAGCGGGCGATCTTTACGCTGGATCTGGCAAGTGCGGATGGTGTGTTCAGTGCCGGCCAGTTCCATGTGAACCCCAAGGACGTTGTTTATGCGACTGAAAGCCCGGTCAACAACGTGCGCACGGTTCTGAGCCTTGTTGGCTCTGTCTTCGGTGTGGCGAGTGCGGCAAGTTCAGCTACGAATTAAAGCTGCGCGAAAAGCGACCGGGAAAAAAAGAGCTCCGTCATCCCTTTGAGTGATTTGGGCGAGTCCTGTGTCTGACAGAGCGTATTAAAGTAGTGTGTTTTGGCAGAGGGAGGGTTGCCCTCTTGGCGTCGATGGGCTGTAAACAAAGGATGATGTCATCCCCATCTCATGAAACGGCTAGCCTGCGCCCGCCTCGTTTTTTAACGCTGCGGACGGTTATTGCCTTAATGTTGCGTGAGATGGGATCGACCTATGGCCGTTCTCCAGGGGGCTATTTTTGGGCGATCGCACAGCCGATCGGCATGATTATGGTTTTGGCACTGGCTTTTGGCCTGCTGTTTCGAAGCCCGTCTTTGGGCACAAGCTTTATTCTGTTCTACAGCACAGGATTTCTACCGTTTGATTTATATAACCAGCTTCAAAGTAAGATTTCGAGCTCATTGATTTATTCTCGTGCAATGCTGGCATATCCACGCGTGACATGGCTTGATACGATTTTGGCTCGTTTTGTATTGAATACGATCACTTTGCTGACAGTGTTTTGCATTGTCATCACGGGTATCTTGCTTGTCGTAGACACGCATACGATTATTTCAATTACGCCTATTTTACTTGGCCTATCGATGGCAGCCGCCCTTGGACTTGGGGTGGGGTTGATGAATTGTTTGTTGGGCGGGCTGTTTCCTGTTTGGGATATTTTGTGGCGGATCATAATGCGCCCAATGTTCATGGCTTCAGGCGTTTTGTTTATTTTCGAGGATATGCCGCGCTTCGTGCAGACTATTTTGTGGTGGAACCCTGTTTTCCATGTAACTGGACTAATGAGGATGGGATTTTACCAGACTTACAGCGCTGATTATATCTCGTTGAGATACGGCTTTGGTGTAGCGTTTGTTCTCATGGCGGCAGGCTTGTTGTTCCTTCGCGCCAACTACCAACGCGTACTTGAAAAGTGATGCTAGGGCTGGTGAAAACTGGTTGTGCTGGTTAGGTTCTTTGTGAAGATTGAAGGTTTGAAGCAGTGGAAACTATATCATCATGAGTGACACGCCCCCTTCTCCTGCCGCTGCTGCCAAGCCTGCCGCTGCCGCCAAGCCTGCCGCTGCCGCCAAGCCTGCCGCTGCCGCCAAGCCTGCTGCTGCCGCCAAGCCTGCTGCTGC
>NZ_MLCB01000192.1 GCF_001890925.1 Planktotalea frisia | reverse complement strand
TATAGGTGTGTTTGCCCGGATAATGACGGGGTTGGCAGCGGAGGCACCCGATAATCAGACCATCTCGATCGACGCGACCTACCTCAAAGCGCACCGCACTGCCTCAAGCCTGGGGCTTAAAAAGGGGGGCGTGGTCGTCTAATCGGTCAGACAAAGGGCGGCATGAACACCAAATTGCATGCTGTCACTGACACCAGCGGTCGCCCAATCCGCTTCTTCATAACCGCCGGTCAGGTCAGCGATTACACTGGTGCGGCGGCTTTGCTGAGCGGTTTACCAGATGCGGAATGGTTGCTCGCCGACAGGGGCTATGATGCCGATTGGTTCCGAGAAGCCTTAACAGACAGGGGCACAAAGCCTTGTATCCCTGGTCGCAAGTCACGCAATAAGACCGTTCGATACGACAAGCGCCGTTACAAACGCCGCAACAGGATCGAACGCATGTTTGGCAGGCTTAAAGACTGGCGACGCGTCGCAACCCGCTATGACCGATGTCCCAAAGTATTTCTGTCAGCGATCGCCCTCGCTGCAACCGTCATATTCTGGTTATGAGTCCTGAACCTA
>NZ_MLCB01000191.1 GCF_001890925.1 Planktotalea frisia | reverse complement strand
CCAACCACCGTCCCGGTAGCTCTTGTGCCACCCCCGGATGGTGTCATCATCAAGATACAAGAACTTCGCTATTTGCGAGCAACTCTCGCCATCGTCCAGAAGCAGGATCGCATTCGCCCGCCGTGCGATGCCATGATCTTCGCGTTGACTGCGAACACAGGACTCAAGCTCAAGGCGCTCCGTGGGAGAAAGAAAGTTGGGACGGATCATGCGGTTAGCTGAATCGTTCTACGGTCAGACGTCAACCCGTCAAAAGTCGGGTGCTCGAGGACTCTGTGTATATTAGAGATTTCGCGCCTATCACTCACTTGATTTTCAAGGGGACTGAAATGACGCAAAACCGCAAACGTGGCCGGCTAAATCCACATGGCAATGACGATCCGCTTTCCGCGGCCGTAAGCCAGCGCGACCGCTCCACACTTGAAATGGTGCGCTCTGCTTTAGAGCATAAACAAGTGATGCTGGCATATCAGCCTATCATGGCGGCCACAGGCGGCGTTGCTTTTTATGAAGGGCTCATTCGTGTTTTGGATGAAACTGGTCGCATTATTCCAGCGCGTGAGTTCATCAATGTTATTGAGGAAACAGAAATGGGGCGCATTATCGATTGCCTCGCTCTTGAACAGGGGCTGCGCGCGCTGCGCAAGAACCCGAACCTGCGTCTGTCGATCAATATGTCTGCGCGCTCTATCGGCTATGGGCGTTGGAAGCGCGTGCTTGATCGCAACCTGCGCAATGATCCAACAATCGGCGAACGTTTGATCATGGAGATCACGGAAACGTCCGCGATGCTTGTGCCCGAACTTGTCATTGCTTTCATGGCAGATCTGCAAGAACGCGGTGTCTGCTTTGCTCTCGACGATTTCGGCGCAGGATACACTTCCTTTCGCTACTTGCGTGATTTCTAATTTGATATGATCAAGATTGATGGCCAATTCATTCGCGGTATCGCAAAGAACCCCGATAATCAGGTGTTGGTGCAGGCCTTGGCGTCCATCGCCCAGCATTTTGACATGTTCACTGTCGCTGAATTCGTCGAGAATGGTGAAGACGCAGCCTTTCTAACAGAGAACGGGATTGATTGCTTGCAAGGCTATTATTTTGGCGCGCCGACAGTGCGACCACCATGGGAAGATAGCGTCACACAACAGCGCGCAAGCGCCTGAAACAGAGCTATGCAAAACGCTCAACCCAGCTCCTATCCTTCTGGATGAGACACCCTGTCCGTTTACACAACGCCCTCTGACAGGCTATTGACGCGGCGGAAAGATGGACTCGCAAGATGCAGATGCCCAATCAAAATGGCAGTTGCACCTTGGTGAACAGAGTTTTTCGCCACACAATGACAGAGGATCACATGACAAATATCGTAATCGCATCCGCCGCTCGGACTGCCGTTGGCAGCTTCACGGGTTCATTCGCAAATACGCCTGCACATGATTTGGGTGCAACGATGTTGAAGGGCCTTGTTGAACGCGCCGGTATAGACGCCGCTGACGTTTCCGAGACGATCCTTGGTCAAGTTTTGACAGCAGGTCAGGGCCAAAACCCTGCGCGTCAAGCACATGTGAATGCGGGTCTTCCAATCGAATCTTCCGCTTGGTCCATTAACCAAGTTTGTGGCTCTGGCCTTCGCGCCGTGGCGCTTGCAGCACAGCACATTCAGCTTGGCGATGCGAACATCGTCGCCGCTGGCGGTCAGGAAAACATGTCCCTTAGCCCCCACGTCGCACATTTGCGCGCAGGACACAAAATGGGTGACATGAAGTACATCGATTCCATGATCCGCGATGGCCTTTGGGACGCCTTCAACGGCTACCACATGGGTCAAACTGCTGAAAATGTTGCTGAAAAGTGGCAGATCAGCCGCGATATGCAGGACCAATTTGCTGTTGCCTCGCAAAACAAAGCGGAAGCAGCACAAAAAGCGGGCCGCTTCGCAGACGAAATCGTCCCATTCGTGGTTAAGACGCGAAAGGGCGACATCATCGTTGATCAAGACGAATACATCCGTCACGGCGCAAACCTCGAAGCCATGGCAAAAATGCGCCCTGCGTTTACCAAAGACGGCTCCGTCACAGCGGCCAACGCTTCTGGTCTGAACGATGGCGCGGCTGGCGCACTCTTGATGACAGCGGATGAAGCTGAAAAGCGCGGCATCGAGCCACTCGCGCGCATCGCATCCTACGCGACTGCGGGTCTGGACCCATCCATCATGGGCGTTGGTCCGATCCACGCGTCTCGCAAAGCGCTGGAAAAAGCAGGCTGGAGCGCAGAAGAACTTGACCTTGTTGAAGCGAACGAAGCTTTCGCGGCGCAGGCTTGTGCTGTGAACAAAGACATGGGCTGGAACCCGGAGGTGGTTAACGTCAACGGTGGCGCAATCGCGATCGGTCACCCAATCGGCGCGTCTGGCGCACGTATCCTCAACACGCTTTTGTTCGAAATGAAGCGTCGCGATGCGAAAAAGGGTCTGGCAACGCTTTGCATCGGTGGCGGCATGGGCGTCGCTATGTGCCTCGAGCGTCCATAAATCCGCATCGAGAGGGCGCTGATACCGCCCTCTCATATTGTGATCTAAAATTGGTCACGAAATATTATTGCTAAATCAATTCTCGTTGAGTAATCATATTACCGACGTAATATTAGACAATCGGAGACTACATCATGGCAAGAGTTGCACTCGTCACAGGCGGTTCACGCGGCATCGGCGCTGCTATTTCTAAGAAGCTTCAGGCAGACGGCTTCCAAGTTGCAGCGACATATGCAGGCAACGATGAAGCCGCAGCAGCGTTCACGGCGGAAACAGGCATCAAAACCTACAAGTGGAACGTCGCAAGCTATGAAGAAAGCGCCGCAGGTATCGCACAAGTTACTACGGATCTTGGGGCAATCGAAGTTGTCGTTGCAAACGCAGGCATCACCAAGGACGCGCCTTTCCACAAGATGACGCCGGAAATGTGGAACCAAGTGATCGACACGAACCTCACAGGCGTGTTCAACACGGTTCACCCGATCTGGCCTTCCATGCGTGAAAACAAATTTGGCCGCGTCATCGTGATCTCTTCGATCAACGGTCAAAAAGGTCAGTTCGCACAGGTGAACTATGCTGCAACAAAGGCTGGCGATTTGGGCATCGTGAAATCCCTCGCACAGGAAGGCGCGCGCGCAGGCATTACAGCCAACGCAGTTTGCCCGGGGTACATCGCGACAGAAATGGTCATGGCCGTGCCTGAAAAAGTCCGCGACAGCATTATCAGCCAGATCCCAGCAGGTCGCCTCGGTGAACCAGATGAGATCGCGCGCTGTGTAGCATTCCTCGCTTCAGACGATTCGGGCTTTATCAACGGCTCGACGATCTCTGCGAACGGCGCACAGTACTTCGTCTAAAGGTACAATATATTGAAACGAAAAAGCCCCGATCATCTGGTCGGGGCTTTTTCGTAAGTGAGCTATCAAAGAGAGCGTTTAAGTATGCTCGTCTTCCAAGTGCAGTTTCATATCAATCAAAACCTGCTGGATTGCCAAGGTCTCTTTCAACAAACGCTTTGCTTCATTCATCGTAATCACACCGTCTTCGATGGATAGATTATACTCGGCCATCAACATCGCAAACCGCTGGCTGAGCGCGATAACGTCTTGATTCACGCCACCTTTATCGTCGGAGTTGCGGCGTCGTTCGTCAAACGACAAGGTGATGCCCTTTAGTTCAGCAAGCGCCGCAGTTACGTGCGGATAGGACGCCGCCTCTTCCAACGCTGCCACTGCATCAACCGGCATAAAGCGGTCCGCGTGTTCATCATTGTCTGAATAATAGCGACCAAGTGTCGCTTTGGATTTTCCAGTAAGTTCGCACGCAGGTTCGATCCCAACGTCCTTTACCAACGCTTCCGTGTGCTTTTTCAGATAGCTGCCAACTCCGGCCATAACGCATCCCCATTTCCCCCAAAGTCTTTTGGGGGGGAAGTTCTTGATTACATTCCCCTGCATCACTTAGCGGGAATGTGAGAATTGTAAACCGTTCTGATGGTTTCGGAGCGTGTGAGTAACGAGTGACCCTATTTTTAGGGTGTAAGCCAGAAAGGGCGATCCAAAGCTTTTTCTGCAGTGGTTCGTCCAAGTTGGTGTCATGAGTATTGGGCGTGTGAAGGTCAGGGGTTTCTGCTTTCCACGTCCTTTCGTTTTTGCGTATCACAACAAACCTGACTTGCCAGCCCGCGCCCCATTGGGCAAAACGCGACTATGGCTAAACTCTATTTTCACTATTCAACGATGAATGCAGGCAAATCGACCGTCCTGCTACAAGCGGCGCACAACTATATCGAAAACGATATGCAGGTGTATCTGCTGACTGCGCGTTTCGACAACCGCGCCGGAGACGGACGAATCGCAAGCCGAATCGGAATTGGGAAAGAAGCTGATACCTTTGATGTGGCCGACAATCTGTTTGCCAAAATCGAAAAACGCCTGAGAGACAGCCCATGTGCGTGCATTTTTGTCGATGAAGCCCAGTTTCTGACGGAAGAGCATGTTTGGCAATTGGCCCGTGCCGTCGACGATCTGAAAGTGCCGATCATGTGCTACGGCTTACGCGTCGATTTTCGCGGCAAATTGTTTCCCGGCTCTGCCGCTCTGCTCGCGCTCAGCGACGAGATGCGCGAAGTGCGTACGATTTGTCATTGCGGCAAGAAAGCCACGATGGTCATTCGTCAGGACGAAAAAGGGCGCGCGTTAACGAGCGGCGAGCAAGTCCAAATTGGTGGCAATGAGGTTTATGTTTCTCTATGCCGCCGCCACTGGCGCGAAGCGACTGAAGGTTAGACCGGATTCGGTAACGCTTTGCCATGAGCAAAAGCAGCGGCGTTTTCGACCGCCATCAACCCCATACTTGTGCGCACTTCCAATGTCGCGGTGCCCAAGTGCGGAAGCAGGGTTACGTTTTCCATCGCTTTCAGCGCATCCGGCACTTTGGGTTCGAACTCGTAGACATCGAGCCCCGCACCGGCGATTTCACCCGCTTGCAATGCTGTAATAAGCGCTGATTCTTCCACCACTTCGCCGCGCGCGATGTTGATCAGATGCGCATGAGCTTGCATCGCTTTGAGCACATCAGCATTCACCAAATGCATCGTTGATCCGCCCGGAACTGCAACGACAAGCACATCCACTTGGCCCGCAAGTGCGGTCAAACTCGCCACTTGTTCCGCTGGAAAATCCATCTGCTTTGCAGAGCGATTGAAATAGCTCACACGCATGCCAAAACCGAAATGGCACCGCCGCGCAATCGCTTGACCGATCCGACCCATGCCAATGATGCCCACATGCTTACTGCTCAGATGCAGCCCAAGCATTTGCGTCGGATGCCATCCTTGCCATGCACCCGAACGCACCAAGCGTTCCCCCTCACCCGCGCGCCTCGCACTCATCAACATCAAGGTCATCGCGATATCAGCGGTGGCATCCGTCACAGCGCCAGGAGTGTTGGTGACTTCAATGCCCGCCGCTTTCGCAGCCTCCACATCGATGTGGTTGAATCCAACACCGAAGTTAGCAAGCATCTTTGCGCGAGGTTTTGGAACGTCCGCAAACACTTGAGCGCTATAAAGATCGCCCAAAGTCGGAAGCACCACATCATAATCAAGCAAAGAAGAACGCAGTTCATCACCTGTTGGAACAGATGTGTCTTCGCGAACCGTGACATCGAAAGTTTTGCGCGCGGCATCGACAACAAGGGCGGGCAACGGACGGGTGATTAGAAGCTTCATCAGAACAGTCTCACACCTTTTGGAACATCTTGATCTGGCGCGATCAAAACGACCTCGCCATCTGCGTCAGGTACACCGAGCACCAGAACTTCGCTCATGAACTTACCGATTTGACGCGGAGGGAAATTCACCACCGCCATCACCTGCCGCCCAATCAGCTCTTTGGGTGTATAATGTGTGGTAATCTGTGCCGAACTTTTCTTCACACCTAGATCACCCCCAAAATCCACCTGTAACTTGATCGCAGGTTTACGGGCTTCTGGATACGGCTCTGCATGAATAACCCGACCCACACGAATATCGACCTGCATGAAATCATCGAATGTAATCTCAGTCATTGCCCAATTCCTTTGATCTATCCGTCGCCGCTTTTACAGTTGCGGCCATTAAAGCCATCAAGGCTGGATCGCCCATCAAAACCTCAAGCCCCGCTTGTGTTGTGCCATTCGGAGAGGTCACATTAATCCGTAATTGCTCTGGCGTTTCATCTGCATTTTCCGCCAAGGCACCTGCACCTGCCACCGTCGCTTTCGCCAGTTGCATCGCGAGACCACTTGGCAATCCTTGTGCAACACCCGCCGCCGCAAGCGCGTCGATCATGTAAAAAACATACGCGGGGCCAGAGCCGGACACACCCGTAACTGCGTCCATTTGTGTTTCATCATCGAGACGCACGACCTGCCCAACGGCGCTCAGCAATGCTTCTGCCAAATCCAGATCCGCGCTGGAGGCATTGCTGTTGCCGATGATCGCCGTAATCCCCTTGGCCACGGCCGCGGGCGTGTTTGGCATCGCGCGCACGATGCTTGTGTCGCGGCCCAGCGCTGCTTCGTATGACGTTATAGAAACACCCGCGGCAACTGACAGAAACACTGTCCCCACCTTTGGTAGGGCCGCGAGTGCGGGCAAAGCTTCACCCATCATTTGCGGCTTTACCGCGATCAAGACAACTGCGGGGTTTTCGGGAAACCCTTTGTTGATATGGACATCCGTCGCCTTGAGCCAATCAGAGGGAAACGGGTCTTGCACCCAAACGGAACCGCTCGGCAAACCGCCCTCAAGCCAACCCGCCAACATGGCAGAGCCCATTTTTCCGCACCCAAGCAACACCAGACCGCGCTTAGCGACAACATCTAAATTCATGTGACCCCCCGAATTCGTATCAGGGAAAGGTTACGCGCGCCCGTAAGCCTCTGCAATGGCGACATCGAGCGCATTCGCAACACTGCGGTCACCCCAGATGACCAATTGCAGCGCAGGATAATAACGCTCTGCACTTGTGACAGCCGCGTTGATCATCGTGTCGATCTGATCGGGACCAGCGACCTGACCACCTGCAAGGACCAAGCCGTAGCGATAGACCATCAATTGCTGCTCTTCCCAATACGTGTAAGCGCCCGCCCAGCAGCGATCATTGATCGCGTTCAGCATTTCATAAAGCTGGGGAAGTTTGGCTTTTGGCGGCTCCATCTCGAAGGTGCAAATCATCCGCAAAGTCTCATCATAGGCGGACCATGCCAGCGTGATTGAATAATTGCGCCATTGCCCTTCGACAGTCATGGCGATTTGGTCATCATGAATGCGATCAAATTCCCACTCGTGGTGCTCTGCAACATGTTCAACCAAATCAATCGGGTGGATGTCGTCTTCGATAAATTGCTCGAGATTGGCCATGTTCACCCCTAAGTCTGGTTTATACCCGCCCATCTAGTGGGCTCTTGCGTAGTTCTTACCACATATCGTGGGGGTGTTGCATAGACCTGTAAAGCTATAACTTGGGGATAACCGCAATAAGTTGTGGACAAAAAAAGACCTGCCACAAGATGCAGCAGGTCTTCATAAATTCTTAAGGAAATGCGGGTTTACTTGGCTTCCAAAGCATCAAGGCGCGTTTTCAGCGCCTCATTTTCTTCGCGTGCTTTTTGCGCCATTGCACGCACCGCATCAAATTCTTCGCGCGTGACAAAGTCACGATCCGCCAGCCAGCGATCCACCAAAGAGCTCATCGCTGTCTCTGCTTCGGTCTTTGCACCCTGTGCAACACCCATCGCGTTGGTCATCAGTTGCGAAATATCGTCCAGAACTTTGTTTCGAGTTTGCATATTTGCCTCCGTCGCTCCATTTGAGTGATATATGGGCTTGAAAGCAACAGGCCACAAGGCGTCAACTCGGCGCACATGACATCAGGGCAGAGCACAATGCAGGCAGCGATCCAGTTTCCACCCATCTCGCCAGAGATCTTTTCGATAGATCTGTTCGGCTTTGATTTCGCGCTGCGCTGGTATGCGTTGGCCTATATCGTTGGTATTTTGATCGGTTGGCGGCTCGCATTGATGGCGGTGAAAGCTGCGCGCCTTTGGCCAAACAACGAATCCCCCATGACGCCTGCACAGGTTGAGGATTTGCTCACATCCGTGATCTTGGGCGTCATTGTCGGCGGTCGCCTTGGCTATGTGGTGTTCTACCAACCTGCCTATTACCTCGCCCATCCGCTTGAGAGCTTTATGATTTGGCAAGGCGGCATGTCGTTCCATGGTGGCTTCTTAGGTGTCATCGCCGCGGGCCTGTATTTCTGTGCGCGCGCAGGCGTGTCCAAGCTGCACACAGGCGATATGATGGCGCTTGCGGTTGCGCCTGCACTGTTCCTTGGACGCTTGTCCAACTTCATCAACTCTGAACTTTGGGGACGGCCCACCGACCTGCCTTGGGGGGTCATCTTTCCCAATCGCGCTGCACAGGAATGCGGCCCTCTCATCGACATTTGCGCGCGCCATCCGTCGCAACTTTATGAAGCACTCCTTGAAGGGTTGATACTTGGCACAGTAATCTTATGGCTCGTGTGGCGACGCGGCGCGCTTAAACTGCCGGGCACGATCATGGGCATCTTCATTGCAGGCTACGGCCTTGCACGCTTTGCAGTTGAATTCGTGCGCCAACCTGACGCGCAATTTATTACAGAGGGCAATCCGCTTGGCCTAGCACTTCAAACAGCTGGCTATGGCTTTACGATGGGCCAACTCCTCTCGATCCCAATGATCCTGATCGGCATATGGTTCATCCTACGCGCCCGCAAAGCATGACCCCGCTCGAACCGATCCTGAAAGCGCAGATCAACGCGCAGGGACCGATGAGCATATCGGAGTATATGGCCATCTGCCTGTTCCACCCCAAGCATGGCTACTACAGCACGCGCGAACCCTTTGGCGCGGCTGGCGATTTCATCACTGCGCCTGAAGTGAGCCAGATGTTTGGCGAACTCATTGGTTTGACCCTTGCGCAAACGTGGATGGATCAAGGCAAGCCCGCGCGCATTGCCTTGGCCGAGCTTGGACCCGGTCGCGGAACCCTTATGGCTGACATCTTAAGAACCGTGAAGGCAGTTCCCGATTTCGCCAAGGCATGCGAAGTTCACCTCGTTGAAGCGTCTCAACGCCTGCGCACCCAACAAGCGGACACGCTGCGAGGAACCACGCCCATTTGGCACGATCATACAGATCAGCTCGCTAATGACATGCCACTCTATCTGGTTGCCAACGAATTTTTCGACGCGCTCCCAATCCGCCAAATGGTCCGCGATGGCGATGCATGGCGCGAACGTCAGGTCGGTGTTGAGAACAATGACCTCGCCTTCGGCTTGAGCGCGCCGGCCCCTTTGAGCGCCCTCAAGCATCGCTTTGAAGATACGAAAGACGGCGACCTCGTCGAATTCTGCCCGCAAGCCCCAGCTATCATGCAAAGCATCGCTCAGCGGATCGACACAAACGGCGGCACCGCGCTAATTTTTGACTACGGCGATTGGCGTTCGCTTGGCGATACGTTGCAAGCGCTCCACGCTCATAAGAAAGTGGACGCGCTGCACAAACCCGGACAAAGCGATCTGACGGCGCATGTAGACTTCGAAGCGCTTGTCGCAGATCTTCCCTGCACCCATTCGCGTATCACTCCGCAAGGCATCTTTCTTGAACGGCTCGGCATTACCAATCGCGCGCAGGCGCTGGCAAAAAATCTCAGCGGAGCAGCGCTAGAACATCATATCGCAGCACACAGACGCTTGACCCATCCCGAAGAAATGGGAACGATATTCAAAACATTCGCGCTCTTTCCAAACGGCGCAAATCCACCAGCGGGATATGAGATATGACGATAGAGACCCTTAAGGCCGATGCGCTCCACGGCGTGGCGCATGGCTTTTTCACCCGCAAAGGTGGCGCGTCAACCGGCATTTATGAGGGCCTGAACTGTGGCGTAGGCTCGAATGATGTCGCGCAGACAGTCGTCACAAACCGCGCGCGTGTCGCAGAGCACATGAGCACAGGGCCTGAAGCGCTTGTCGGTGTTCACCAACACCACAGCGCAGATGTGGTCACAATCACAGAGCCAACGATTGCTCGTCCCAAAGCAGATGCGATGGTCACAAACCAAAAAGGTATCGCTCTCGGCATTCTAACCGCTGATTGCCAGCCAGTGCTGTTCGCCGACCCTGATGCTGGCGTCATCGGTGCCGCGCACGCCGGGTGGAAAGGCGCGTTGAGCGGCGTTCTGTCGAATACGGTCGCGGAAATGGAAGCGCTCGGCGCTAAACGTGAGAACATTTCAGCGGCGATCGGCCCCTGTATTTCACAGAAAGCCTATGAGGTCGGCCCTGAGTTCTTTGAAGACTTCATCGCAACCGACCCAGATTTCATCCGCTTCTTCGCAAATGGGCAAGAGGACCGCATGCAATTCGACCTCCCCAGCTTTGGTCTGCATATGCTGCGCCAAGCGGGTGTCGGTAGTGCGGAATGGATCGGTCATTGCACCTACGCTGATGAAGCGCGCTTTTATTCTTACCGCCGCACAACCCATCGCAAAGAGGCCGACTATGGACGACTGATCTCTGTTATCCGTTTGTGAACAATCACACTGTTTTCGCGGTATTAACCCAAATAGACCAAACGCCTGCCACTTTGCCGCCCCAATCAAGCGGCATCACAGTTACCAAGACGTAAACAAAAACGACAAGTAGGCAGGATTAACCATGAAACCCAAAGCACGCTTCATTGCATCTGTTGTGAACACTGCGAAATCCGACGCACCGGCGCTCCCTTTCGAACGCGGTGCACGGCGCGCTGCTTTTATTGCCAAGCGCAATGCTGAGAACAAAGAGCTAAAGTCGGCCTGATCCATCGGATCCGAGACGTCAAAAGCTATTCAGAAGCGCCCCGATTCGGCGCAATCTGAGCAAAACATGCCCACTTCTGGGCACAAATGTGGCGGCTTTGCCTTTTTCTGGCGAAACAGTCCCGTCTAAACAAGCAAGATTGGTGAACAGTAATGAGAAAATTAACCTAAATTTTGACACAGGCCTGATGGGCATGACATTCATAATTCAGATTTAACGACTTGTCCGGTCGTCGTTGTCGGTGGGGGCCGACGCGGTTGTGACATACCTCGATAGGTATACTCATGGCGAACCAACTTTCACCTGCATTGCGGGCCGAAAATACATATTCCCTCCCGGTCACGACTGATCGGTTTGCTCCTTCCAAGGAGCAGTCTCAGCGCACCCAGCCTCTCATGCGCAAATTCGAGATTGCTTCCCTCCTTCCCTGTGGCGCGGCGCGCACCTCTCACCACCTCGCGCCTGCCACTGACCTTTTTGAAGCGACCTGCTCCGCCTTTGCGCGCGGCACTCTCATCTCGACCCCTATGGGTCCTGTCGCTGTCGCAGACCTGCTACCCGGCGATTTGATTGACACGCTAAACGGCGATCCAGAGCCTTTAGTTTGGATCGGCTCTACCAGTTTTGTTCCTGCACAAGCGCTTCCTACATCTTCCCTCAAAGGGCTGATCCGGCTCGTATCTGACGGCTATTCCAAGACGAGCTCCCTTGGTGATGTCCTCTTGGGCCAGAATGCCCGCTTGTTGCAAAGCCCGCCTTCGCTTGAAGAAAAGATAGGGGTGCGCTGTGTTTTAACGCCTGTGCGGGATCTTGAGGACGGCTATTCCGCCTTCCTCGTTTCACCGCCAAGCCCAGTGCGATTGTTCCACCTACGCACCAAAAACCACACCGCGATCTATGCAAATGGTAGAGAAGTCGAGACATATCACCCTGGAAAAGGCGCAGAGGATCAACTCGGCGAAAACATGCGTTCGCTCTTTTTGTCGCTGTTTCCGGACATCGAGCGCTTTGAGGATTTCGGCGCGCTTGCCTATCCGCGCATGTCCAAGGACACGCTCGAAAGTCTAACGCGCTATTAAGTCAGTCAGACTGGCTTAAACGCTCTTCAAGCACATCAAACGGCACACCTGGCTCGTCCTTTGCACCGCGAATGACGAGCGAGGTTTTCACACTGCCCACATTATCCGTAGTCAAAAGTTCGGACGTGAGAAAGCTCTGGAATGAGCTCAAATCAGGCGCGACGCATTTCAGGACAAAATCCACTTCGCCATTGAGCATATGGCACTCACGCACCAGCGGCCAATTACGACACTGCTCTTCAAAGGCGCTCAGATCCGCTTCAGCCTGACTTTGTAGTCCAACCATCGCAAAAACCTGCACTTCAAAGCCAAGTTCGCGCGCATCAACATCCGCGTGATAGCCTTTGATATAGCCCGCCTCTTCAAGCGTACGCACGCGGCGCAAACAAGGCGGCGCAGAGATTCCGACGCGCTTGGCAAGCTCAACATTGGTCATCCGACCATCCGCCTGCAATTCAGCAAGAATTTTGCGATCAATAGGATCGAGTCGCGTACCAGCCATGCGTGTCCCTCCGATGAGTGTACTTTGCCGATGTAATACAAAGCACATGGTACACGCAATAATGTTTCGCAAGTGCGCAAGAAAATTATCCAATCGGCTCCTCTTTAGCGCAAACATCCCAATCAGGTGATCCAGCCGCTTGGTCCTTTTAGAGACTTTGATTCCCCGCTATAGAGAGCATCGAAATTTAGCAAAAGGCAGCGCACACATGGCCGAGACACGTCACTCAAAAGTTCTGATTATCGGCTCCGGCCCTGCTGGCTATACCGCTGGCGTTTACGCAAGCCGCGCCATGTTGAACCCGATTTTGGTTCAGGGAATCGAACCCGGCGGTCAGCTGACCACAACAACAGAAGTGGAAAACTGGCCCGGCGACACAGAAGTCCAAGGCCCCGACTTGATGGTTCGCATGCAAGACCACGCCAAAGCGATGGGCACGGAAATCATCGGAGACATTATCTCTGATCTCGATCTTTCCGAGCGGCCGTTCAAAGCCAAAAGCGACAGCGGCACTCTTTATACATGCGACGCAGTAATCCTCGCGACAGGTGCGCGTGCGAAATGGCTCGGCTTACCATCTGAGGAAAAATTCAAAGGATTCGGTGTATCGGCTTGCGCCACTTGCGATGGTTTCTTCTATCGCGGCATGGAAATTGTTGTCGTTGGCGGCGGCAACACGGCGGTTGAAGAAGCGCTGTTTTTAACCAACTTCGCCTCCAAAGTGACGCTGGTGCATCGCCGCGATGAACTCCGGTCCGAGAAAATTCTCGAAGATCGCCTGATGAAGAATCCCAAGATCGAAACCCTGTGGTTCCACGAAATCGAGGAAGTCTACGGCACGGATGCCCCACTCGGTGTTGAAGGCGTGAAGGTCAAACACACGAAAACTGGCGAAATCACCGATCTACCGTGCAAAGGCGTGTTCATCGCGATTGGCCACGCACCTGCGAATGAGTTGGTGAGCGACGTTTTGGAAACGCATATGGGCGGCTATGTAGTAACCCAACCTGACAGCACCGCCACTTCGATTCCCGGTGTTTTCGCTGCGGGCGATCTGACGGATCACAAATATCGCCAAGCTGTGACCTCTGCCGGAATGGGTTGTATGGCTGCACTTGAGGCAGAGCGATGGTTGGCTGAAAACATCTAACATACTGATCCAAAACAGATTAAAAGCGCCCCGCCTTATCAGCGGGGCGTTTTGCGTTGCATCTGCGACACGCCCTGCTTTGCCACAAAAAGGCCACTTGATTTAGGGATGCACATGCACGATATGAAGTTTGTTCATAAATGAACAAACTTTAACGGAGCCCTAATGCACCACGCGGACATCAAAACTCTGCCTCAGGAAGAAGACCAACTCTTCCGGCTCCTGCGTCAGCTCGATCTGATGCCGGATGGCTCGCAGCGCGCGATGGCAACGGCTTTGAATATCTCGCTGGGCCGTCTCAACACGCTTTTGCGTGGCGCGACTGATGCAGGTTTCGTTCGTTTGAGCGAGCGCAACAGCACTGACAAACGTCAACGCGTTGCCTACACCCTCACATTACGCGGCGCGGCTGAAAAGCTTCGCCTAACGGATCACTTCTTAACCCGCAAATTCGCAGAATATGACGCGCTTCATGCTGAACTGACTGGCACGACGAGCGGACTCACCCCTTTCAAACACAGGACCAAGCTAATGCAAAACAACCTTGCCCCTATCCCAGAGCTATATGTCTCTTACGATTCCGCTCAGAAAATGAAGATGGAGGCAGCAGACCTCACATCCCACGATCTGTCCCCTCGCCAGATTTGCGATCTAGAGCTTTTGATGAACGGTGGTTTTAACCCGCTCAAAGGTTTCTTGGGCGAAGAAGATTACAACGGTGTTGTGGAAAACATGCGTCTTGCAGACGGCTCCCTTTGGCCCATGCCGATCACTTTGGACGTGACCGAAGATTTCGCAGGCTCCATCGAGCTTGGCCAAGATATCGCGCTTCGCGATCAAGAGGGTGTTATCCTCGCGACGATGACGGTTACAGATCGCTGGGAACCGAACAAAGCGAATGAAGCTGACAAGGTATTTGGCGCAGATGACGACGCCCATCCCGCAGTAAACTACCTGCACAACCAAGCTGGCAAAATCTACCTCGGTGGTCCTGTCACCGGTATCCAGCAGCCAATGCACTACGACTTCCGTGGTCGCCGCGACACGCCGAACGAGCTGCGCGCGTATTTCCGCAAGATGGGTTGGCGCAAAGTGGTTGCATTCCAAACCCGCAACCCGCTGCACCGCGCGCATCAGGAACTGACGTTCCGCGCGGCGAAAGAAGCGCAAGCGAACCTGCTTATTCACCCTGTTGTAGGCCTTACTAAGCCGGGCGACGTGGATCACTTCACACGCGTGCGCTGCTATGAGGCGGTTCTGGACAAATACCCACAATCCACGACAACCATGTCACTGTTGAACCTTGCAATGCGTATGGCTGGCCCACGCGAAGCGGTTTGGCACGGTCTGATCCGTGCGAACCACGGTTGCACGCACTTTATCGTTGGTCGCGATCACGCTGGCCCCGGCAACAACTCCAAGGGCGAAGATTTCTACGGTCCTTACGACGCACAAGACCTCTATCGTGCCAACCAATCCGAAATTGGCTGCGAAATGGTCGACTTCAAGCACATGGTTTGGGTCGCTGAACGCGCACAATATGAAGCAATTGACGAGATCAAAGACAAAGACGACGTCACGATTCTCAACATCTCTGGCACAGAACTGCGCCGCCGCTTGGCAGAAGGCCTTGAGATCCCTGAGTGGTTCTCTTTCCCAGAGGTCGTCAAAGAATTGCGCCGCACCAAACCACCGCGTTCCAAGCAAGGTTTCACAGTGTTCTTCACAGGTTTCTCTGGCTCTGGAAAATCCACAATTGCGAATGCTTTGATGGTGAAACTGATGGAAATGGGTGGTCGCCCCGTGACGCTTTTGGATGGTGACATTGTTCGTAAGAACCTGTCTTCCGAGCTGGGTTTTTCCAAGGAGCACCGCGATTTGAACATTCGTCGCATCGGCTATGTAGCCTCCGAGATCACCAAAAACGGTGGTATCGCGATCTGTGCGCCCATCGCCCCATATGCAACGACGCGCCGTGCAGTTCGTGAAGATGTGGAGGCGTTTGGTGCCTTCGTTGAAATCCATGTCGCGACGTCCATTGAAGAGTGCGAAAAGCGTGACCGCAAAGGTCTCTACAAGCTCGCGCGCGAAGGCAAGATCAAGGAATTCACAGGGATTTCAGATCCTTACGACGTTCCAACGAATCCAGAGCTCAGCGTTGAGACAGAGAACGTTGATGTCGATAACTGTGCACACCAAGTGCTTCTCAAGCTTGAGAGCATGGGCCTTATCGCAGCTGAATAAATAAATTAAAGGGCGCGTAGAAATGCGCGCCCTTTGCTACCAAATCTGCTGGTACAACGCTACAATCTCATCCGCATTTGGCACGCGTGGATTATTCTGCGGCGAGCCTGATGCGAGTGCTTGCTCTGCCATCACACCAAACATCTTGTCATCACCTGCATATCCCAAATCGCTTGGGCGCGGCACTTTCAAATCATCATTTAAGCGGGTCAATTCTTCGACCAGTTTAGAGCACGCTATAGCGTCGCTATCACTCCCAAACGCCCAGCTCATCACCCGCGCGCAAGTCGCATATCTATCTGGCGCTGACCCGATCGAAAATGCAGTCACAGCCGGCAAAAGCATCGCGTTTGAAAGCCCGTGCGCCACATGAAAATGCGCACCAATCGGGCGGCTCATCCCATGCACCAGCGCAACCGACGCGTTCGAAAACGCCATCCCCGCTTGTGACGCCGCGAGCATCAAGGCTTCGCGCGCAACCGCGTTTTCAGGGTCATGACACGCACTGCGTACATGGGTTGCAATAAGCGGCATCGCAGACAGCGCAAACGCATCCGTATAAGCAAACGCGCGTCGGCTCACATAGGCTTCAATCGCGTGAGTTAGGCTATCCACTGCCGTATCCGCCGTGATGCGCCAAGGCTTTGTTGTGGTAAACGTCCAATCAATCAGAGCGGCCGTTGCTACGCAGCCAAGACCAGAAAGGTTATATTTTTCAGTCAGTTCCGTATCAGTGATTACACACCACCGGGTTAATTCAGACCCTGTCCCACCAGTCGTCGGGATCAAGATCACAGGCGGCCCGCAACGATCTATCTGACGCGGCGCTTTGTAATCGCGCACATGGCCATCGTTGACGCTCATGAAACTTATGGCCTTGGCGGTATCCATCGGCGAGCCACCACCAAAACCGATGATGCAATCGAAATCATCGCCTCTCAGCGCTGTCAGTCCAGCATCGACACAGGTGTCCGTGGGGTCTTCGACAACGCCGTCAAAGATCTGCCAAGGCAAGTGCGCGCTATCTAAAACATCGGTGATCCGAGCGACGTGGCCAAGCCTAACAAGCTGTGCATCCGTCACAATCAGCGGCTTGCTTAGGCCCAGCTGAACCAGCACTTCGGCAACCTCATCCGCAACACCACCGCCGATCCGAATAACGCGTGGTGATTGCACCCGTCCAATAACGCCTGTTGAGACTGCTTGCATAATCGGTTCGCTCCTATCCGGGTTAGGTCCTCTACATTTGCAAATTCGACCCATCAGGTAAATCTACAATGCAAACCTCTTTAAGCGGGCAGTAAAACCAGAACTGCTCTATCAATTTTCGTCAACTCACTTATGGGGGAAGCACCCCAATGGAGAATTCACAATGGCCGCTTCCGAAAGCCTTCTTGATCTGATCAACGCCGCGCAAGAGCAGGCCAAAACACACCAGACCCGCATCGATCAAATATTGGCAACAAACGACGCCAATAGCAGAAGTGCGGAGGAGGTGGATGCATTGCAAAGTGCAACAAAAGCACTTGAAACAGCAACAATTGACGCTTTTTCACTCTTCGAAGCACGCATGCAGCACCATTTCAAGCGCGGTCCATTTTCGCGCAAACTGACCGCGCGTTTGCGCGAGGCAGGAGAGACAAAACTCGCAGATCAGGTGCATCAATATTATCTTGCGGCCAATGTGCTGAAACACGGCAAAGGTGCGAGCCATCGAGAATTGCTGAAAACACCAACGCCGTTGGTCACATTAAGATCTGATGAGCCAGACGCTGAAACGCCCACCAGTTTGATCGACGTCACCACTGGCGGTTTCTTTGACGGTCTATGTGCGACAATCATTGCCGCCACACATTTTCTGGAAAGCAAATAAGGAGGCCCTCGCGACAACGAGATGAAAAATCAAGCAATTTAGGCCCACTAGAATTTGTAAGTCATTGATTTCTTTATATCGGGTTTTTGTTCATACAGGCTAAGCTTCCACTGGGTGTAATATAAGATTTCCACAATTTATTTTCTCAAGGCACAAAAAAAGCCGCCCGAAGGCGGCTTTTGCAAACGTCAGAGAATGTTAGATCGTCAGTTACTCACCAGATCCTCCCGGCGATACCATAATCGCCCCAGCTCGTACTTTGGGCCGACCGGCAACAGACCCCGACCATCGAGCTTCATCTTCATGACCTTCGGTGAAAAGGTTTCCGCCTCCGCGATATCCTTCAAGGAAATATGCTCTTCGCGGAACGCATGGATTTCGTTCATCGAAAACAATCGCACCGGCTTTCCCTTCGCGTTCTTAACACTCAGCTCTACGAGATAAGGTGACCCATCCGGTTTGCACATGCGGACCAAGTTGTTCAGGCCTTGCTGCGGCATACCGATCATTGTTACGGCATCTTCAATGCCGACGTAGCCAGAAACCTGATTTCTTTGAAGGACCTGACGAACTTCCAGTGGATGAACCAGGACTCCTTTGAACTTCAAATCAGCATCAACAATTTCAACCTTTGCGAAGAGCCCGGAAAGGATACCGCGCACGATATCCATAGCCGGCCAGCGCGACAGTTCTGCCGCGGCGATGATATCAAGCATTCCTTCGCTGGCCACAGGTACGGCTTCGGCCGCTCCCATCAATTTAGCAAGAAACTCATCTGCGTCCTCACGGGCAATACTGGACAACGCGCCCAAGCCCTTCTCGCTGCGAGGAAGAAGGCTCGGCAGGATACCTTGTCGCGTTAGCTGCTGCGCCTGGACGCGGTTGCAATTCAAATAGCTCTCGAGACCACTCACTGTGATCGCTGTGCGGATCCGATCCATAAGCTTTTCCGAAGCTTCGGCGTCAAAAACAATACTCGCCGATGCCTTCTAGGCGTCCCCGAAGGCAAGACCGGACAGAACAACTGCGCGATTGATCGTTTTTGGGTGATCACCTGTTTTTCGCGCTAGGGTCAGGACCCATTAACTGATTGAGCTCATCGCTTTGTGGTGATTCACGATCTCCAACTATGGGGGATAGGATGAGCAATCTTTATTGGCTGACTGAGGCGCAAATGCAGCGGCTTCGGCCGTACTTTCCAAAGAGCCGAGGTCGCGCTCGCGTGGATGACCGTCGTGTTCTGAGTGGCATTATCTTCATCAATCGCAATGGGTTACGGTGGTGTGACGCGCCTGTCGAGTATGGGCCGCCGAAGACGTTATATAATCGCTGGAAGCGCCCCCTCTCACACATGCTACGCATGTGTTGCCGGTCAACGGGAGTGATATGGGCGTGTTCGCGCGGATCATGATGGGACTGGCCGAAGAGGCCCCGGACGATAAGACCATCTCCATTGATGCCACATACCTCAAAGCACATCGTACGGCCTCCAGCCTACGGTTAAAAAAGGGGGGCGAGGACGCCTGATCGGGCTGACCAAGGGCGGCATGAATACCAAACTGAACGCGATCACAGACTCCAGCGGACGACCGATCCGCCTC
>NZ_MLCB01000190.1 GCF_001890925.1 Planktotalea frisia | reverse complement strand
TGCACTATGGCGCATTGCGACGCCGATTGATGCAGGAGCCATCCACCCCATCCGCTCTGCCGTCCTTCAAATCTAGTGCGGCGAATGACTGGTTTAGTGAATTACGCGCGTTCAATGGTTGCGTTACGCCTTACCCATCTCAGCCAGAAACCTCTTCACTCTGCTTCAGCCGGTCTTCCAACCCTCCCAAATCATCCACCGCCAGATCGAGACGATCTCGGTCGCCACCGTCGCGTTCCTCAAGTTGCATTTCACCTTGATTCGCAAAGTTCATTTCTTGCTGTCGTTGCCCTTCTTCGACAACGACTTGAACAGTCCCAGACCGTTTTTTGGCGCGAGAGGCCGATTTAGCCGCGCTTACCTGTTGCGGACCACTTGAGCGCTCACTAGGCCTATGAAGCTGAGCGCCAATGCCGTCTTGTTTCAAATTCTGCCTTGAACCTCCCGATTCAGATCCAGACACCCCTCCCCCACCTTTTCCCAGCTGCGGAAACGGCAGTTCCCCCCTCTGCGCACCATGGATCGCCGCAAACAGCCGATCATCAAAATACTGGATCCGTTTTGCGCGCACTGGCATCTGCGCGTCCACAACCATGATAATTTCATCAAGCGGCAACCGGCGCGCTTCATCTTCAGGCAGTAGCGACGTTTCTTCCGTCCGTGTGGATTGGCTGCGCCCCTCGAACGGATTCTTTCCGATGGACCGCGACCGCGTAATGACCGTCTTCGTCGTCTTGCCCACGGCCTTGCTCAGCTCCTCAATGGTCTTTTCATCTGAGGGAGTGAGGTAGAGCTTTACGCCTGCGTTCCCTTGCAGCGCGCGGCGGGTGTTTTCACCATAGATTTCATCAAGGGCAGGGATGGTTTGGGTGACGACCGCGAGATGACCGCGATAGGTGCGCAGGGTTTCAATGCTCTCGACCACAATCGGCATTTTACCCAAGCGGTTGAACTCATCAAGCATGATCATCACAGGCCAAGGCTCATCTTTGCCCGGTTCCTTCTCTTGCATCGCCGAGAGAAGGTCAGAGAAAAACAACCGGATCAGCGGCGCGAGTGGCTTCACCATCAGGGGCTGCACAACCAGATAGACCGTGAAAGGCTTTTTGCGGATCGTGCGGAAGTCAAAATCCGAGACCTGCGTCGCTTCGTCAATCGCGGGGTTCTGCCATTGATCGAGCCCCGAGGTCATCAGAAGCGAGACATAGGAGGTCAACGTGTCGTTGTTGGTGGACGCCAGCCGCGTAAAGATCAGCTTGGCCGCTTTGTTGTCGATCTCATGGCCCCGCGCCACATATTCTTTCTGCTTGTTACCGCCTGAGGCCGCGATCCGGTAGACCTCGCCCAAGTTGGGCTTCTTGCGCTGGAAGGCCAGCAAGCCCGCGGCCACGAACAGATCAATGCCGCCCTTCAGAAGACCCTGAACGCGATCATTGTCACTTTGCAGGAACAAGGTCGCGAGCAGCTGCAATTCCATCTGCTGCCGCGCAGGGTCTTCCAATTCATAAATGCGCAAAAGTGGATTGTAGCGATGCGTCCGCTTGCCTTCCCAGTCCGTGGGCGCAAAGCGGTAGACCTTATCGCCGTGGGCGGCACGATGGCGCGCTGTCGCCTCAAAACATTCACCCTTAACATCTAACGTGACGGCAGACCCCTGCCATGTGAGCAGGTTCGGGATCACAAAGCCGCTGGTTTTCCCGCGCCCCGTTGGTGCCACGATCAGGGCATGGGGAAAGACCTTGGAGGTGATGTATCGCGCGCGGGATTTCGGGCTGCCCAATTTGCCCAGTATAAACCCTGTGCCGGGTTTTCCAAAGAACCCGTTGGCTTTCATCTCGCCGCGCTTTTGCCAATGGGTCTGACCAAAGCGTGTGAGGGCGGACCCGGACATGGCAAGGCTCATCATCAGCCCGGCGACGGCAGCACCGCCTATGATCAGATTGATCAGTTGGAAATCATCAGGCCGTCTGTCTCTGATCCAGAAGTAATTCTGCGCGATATATCCAAAATCGATATCCGCGCGGAACCCGAGCGATTTGAATGTAAGAACTGCCGAGGCGACGGTGTAGCCCATCGCGCCTGCCACAAAAGTGACCAGAACCACACCGATGGCAATCCGTACCCTGCCCATGGACCCACTCAATGGACCTGGCCCCGTTCCGTTTCGCCGTCCACGTCCGCCGCGCGGTGTCTCTCGACTTCAACGTCTGCCAACTCGTCCACAACCTGTCGTAACGCATCCGAGTTTGCCGTCGCAGCATCCGACTGCAGGTAGACCTTTGCGGCATAAAGCCGGTCGAGACGGTCTTCGATGACATTTTCCAAAGCGGCGCTGTCGCCCTCTTTCAGACGATCCAGTTGCGCCGCGTCCAGAACCCGCGCCACCTCGGTGCGGAAGGCTTCACGTTCTTGATCGGTCTCAAAGGGCGACGACAACTCCCCTGCCCGCTCGTGGGCGAGGACACGGGACAGTTCGGGCGCCTCATTCTGATCCGTCTCGCGCTCCGCAATACTTATCTCCCGTTCCGCACTGTGCGCTTCATAAACCCGCGCGTAAGTGTCGCCGAGACCCTCCGCCAGCTGCTCGGGCATATCTGGGTATCGCGTTTGTAGATCGCGGGCGACGGAAACGGAGATTGGCGTGCTGCTGTGCGCCCCCAAACGCGCCGCTTCAACCTCAATGATAACCCGCTCTGCTGCGGCCTGATCGACGATCACAGCCGTGCCCTCCTCATCGGTGCGGATCACATCGGTCGGGCGCGCAATCAGCTCTGGATGGTCGCGCAGATAGTCCCGCTGTTCGTCCTCCAAACGCTCTACGGCAAGGCTTTCGATCACAGCCTCATCAATATCCCCACTCTGGGCTTCAATCCGTGTTTCCAAGCGAACATCATTGGCAGCGGTTTCGACCTGGGTTTGCGTGACATGCGCCTGCACCTCACGGGCGTCTTCAATGACCCCGTCACGGCGCAGCACACCTTCACGCTCCAACATGGTGCCGAGCTGCACATGCACATCATTGAGAATATCCCGCGCCTGTTCCAGATCCGCGCGGCGCTCAAGGTTCAGATCCTTCGCCTCGGCCACTTTGGACAGATCATCCGCAATCCATTGATGTTCCAGAGCCGCGTTTTGCGCCCCTGTCTCCATCCGGGCCACAACCTCGGATGTACTGATCCCAGTTCCGCGTAGTGCTGCATCGACGCGGGCGCGCACACGGGGCTCGACAAGACGCTCCAGCTGGCTTTGCTGAATGTTGGCTACAGAATAGACCCCACCTTCTGATGGCACCTCCGAGAGGGAGTTGGACCGTAACCCAAACGGCTGCATATGCTGCACCCGCGCTTGAATAGCGTTGAGGGACTTCTCCAGCGCGGGCCGCTCTGCATCCGGTTTTGCAGCGATCAGGCCTGTGATGTTTGTGACCTTTTCCGCGTAACGGCTGCGCAGATCCTCAAAAGACTCGTCTTCGGCCATGTAAATGCCTCCTGCGGTTTCAACGTGACCACCCTTCGCCAGTACCTCGCCCGCACGGAACAGGACCACAGCAATGTCTTCGCGGTTCTCAGAGGACGCCTCGGCAGCCAGCGAGTGGAACATGATTTTGGTGTTTGCGATCTCGGCAAGCGTGCGGGTCAGATCCTTACCCACCCGTTCGCGCTCCACGGGAGTCCTGCCCTCTTCTTTGGCCGCATAGACCTCGCGGGTCTTAGCCGGGTAATGCACCTCGCCGCGGTCCACCCGCCGTGTGGCTTCCAACCGCACGCCATAGGTTTCGGCCTCTTCAACCATCGCCAACCGGAAGTCGTCATAGTTGAATCGATGGTTGCACGCCAAATAGAAGAACTCACCCTCTTGCGAACGGCGGTTCAACACGAGATGCGCATGGGGGTGGTCGCGGTCCTCATGCACCGCGATGATATAGTCGAAGTGGCCCTCATCGTTCTGGAAGAACCGCTCGGCCACATCCGTGGCGATATCGCGCACATCCTCTCCGCGCGTGCCAATCGGGAAGGACATCAGCATGTGTGGTCTGGCCAAGCTTGGGTTTGAACCCGCCGTCCCACCGCTTGGCAAAGCGCTCAGTGAGGTCTTTGATCTCGCCATGATCAAGCTTGGATTTGCCGTCCAAAAAACCGCTGCTGTCGACGATATGAGTGGACTTCGTGGTGAGGTATTCGAGCTGGTTTGCGAGCTGGGATTTAGTGTGCGTCCCACCACCCCGGATTGCCTTAAACACAGCTGCCCGATGGCCCGCAGCGGCGCGCACCATCTGCTTTTGCTTGGAGGCATGCAGACCCTGCATCGATCCGCGAATGCGGCTCCACCCATCGCGAAACACCTCGCCCGTGACGGCATCAACCGCAGCGGCGGCCCGTGTCGCATCATTCAGCCGCATGGGCAAACTCCCTTAAGGCAGCCGTTGCTTCCTGCTGCATCGCCTCGCGACGGCGGCGCACGAGAAGATCAAGCTCGTCAGCGGAATCCAGAATGAACCGCGCAAGCCCGCGCATTTGCGCAAGGCGCAACTCGGAAAATTCCGCAATGGCCCCCTGCCCTATCCGGTTGGCTTTCTGCATCTGTTTGGCGATCTGGGCGACACCATTGCCTACTTCATTCAAAGACGCCCTGTAGCGCGCCATCTCAGCAGCAAGCTGAGCATCGAGCACGAAGACCCCGCCAGCGGCCTGTATGAGCCGTCGCAGCCCCTCTGAGCGCGTCTCGATGCCGGCGGCATCCAAGACCTCATCCAGCGCTGCAAGCTCGTCCTGGGTCACCTTGAGGCTAACAGCGGCTGTCGCGACAGCAGTATCCGCTTGCCGCTCAGCGTCGCTCTTCAGCGTGTATTGAATCGTCCGTGGAGTAACCCGGAACCGTTCCGCAAGCTCAAAGCTCGTGACACCTTCCACGGCTTCGCGAACGATCTCCATGCGCTCTGCATCGGTAAGGCGTTTTGAGCGAGACATGCGAAGAAAGTCCCCCTATTTCCTGCCACCTTCATACAAGGCTGCACCCAACATACGATACTATACTAAACTGTCAATAATATACTTATGTTGGTTGGGTTTTGTGCAGCCTTGTATTCCGTTTCAGGCCGAGCACCGTTGGTGCGAGGCCAGCGTTACAAGACGCTGCGAGAATTCACCTTCGCTACCATATTCATCTCTCCAAGAGGCAATATGGATCCGGTCGAAAACAGGAGGCGCACGACGACGGCATTTGGAGCCTATGAACCGCCCAAATGGCAAAGTGGCGCAAGATCGCTTTGTCAATTCCACCGGCGCACTCAAATGCCGTGCCAAATCCACAATGACATCCTGCGGTTTAGCCTGTTATCTGGCGCTATGATCAAACTGCGTTCCATCGCTGACGACGATCCCATCCTCGAGCATTCCCGCCTCTTGAGGGCGATGGAGCTCGCTTTCGACTATGCGCAATCGGAAGGCGGTATCGGGTTGACCCAGACCAAAGCCTTCAACCGCAAATTCGCCCAATGGATTGCTGACCATTCACCGTGGCCCGAATACAGCACCGAAGAGTTGATGCGGTTAAACAAAGTCCTCAACGAATGGGACGTGCCTCCGGCTATGGTGGTCCATGATCTGCTCATCGTTGGGAAGTTTGGTCGGCATTCAAAGGGCAAATTCCAAGTCTCGAAAAAAGCTCAGGGACTCAGGTCCAAGCGCGGCGCATTCTTCGCACAGATCGCAGAGACCTACTTGTGCGCATATAATCACTCCCGCAACAGCAGGTCAGAGTTCGCGGCACCCGGTAACTGGGACATCTTCCTCAACATCATCAACGTCGAGGCCGAGCAGGGCCTAACAGAAGCGCATCTGGTGAAGACGCTTTACGGCGTCGAGCGCCGTGAAGATGTCTTTGATCGGGAGTATCTTGACCATTCAGGTTTTCTATTCAGTCACGTCCTGCGGCCACTCAGCTGGATTGGCTTTCTGGAAAAGACGTCCCACGGGAACCGGATATCAGATTGCACCTATTGGAAAACGCCACTTTGGCACGCATGCCTCGCCCTTGATACAGATGACATGGTGGATGCCCCGCAACGGCACTAAAACTTATGCGGCCCTGAACAAACAAAAGTAAGTCCACTTATCTCGGTCACCCAGAATCAGATGAACGGTGTTATGGCATCCTGAACAACGGCGCTCAGATCACGTTGGCGCAATATCCGGCGGTCCGCATCTCCTGCGTCTGCACCTTCAAATCGCGCTGCTGCGACCGGACCGTCCTTCTGATAGCCTTCAAAGCCGTCACCATCGCAGAAGCGCCGGGCCAAGATGCCAATCGCCGCCTTGATGGTTTCAGCATGGTTGCCTGCCAGTGCGTCTTCAAAAGCTGATCTCACTGCCGCAGCTCCGCCTTTGAAGTGCTCTAAACAATAGCAGAGATCGTGCGCGTCTTTCGGTTCAGCCCGATGATCAAATGCGAAGGCTTTGAGGCAGGTGAAACTGACGATGTCGGCATGCCGGATGGTTTCAGTGGTGACGCCCCCGCCATCTAGCAGTTCGGCTGTGATCTCGACGGTATCGTGGTGATCAAGCACCATCGCGGAATGCGGGATGTGGATTGCCGAAACAGCCCCCTCAGAAGGAAGTTCCCGAAGTGCCCCACCCTTCTCATCTCCGGCGTCGGCCAGAAATTCCAGGATGAGAACGGTCCCGTCGACAAGTTCCTGTTGCCAGCGCCAAGACAGCTTCTGACCCTTGCTGTTTTCGGACCGGGTAAATCCGATGGCCCTGATATTTTCTTCGAGGGTTCGATAAGCCTCAGTGTCAGCCAGCAGCTTTATATCCACGACGACATCAACATCACCGGTCCCAGCATGTGCAGGTACGGCTGGCGGGCGTTCTTTAATAAGATATCGAGGCGTAAGGCCGCCCACAAGAAAGATTGATTCGCGCCACGGCCCTAGGTGGCGATAAAGCGTGACCAGCACGCGCTCGCACGCTTCAGTGACAGTTTGGTTGTAGCCTTGAATGGCCGTCGGCTTCTTCATTGCCACACCAGTTTTTGAGATCTCAAATGCTCAGCCATCTCTTTTGAGCGGCCATGATCCTCAAGCAGATCGAGATAGACTTGAAGTGGCGAAGCAAGCAGCCTCTCGTCATCGTCGGATACCCCACGGCTGAGCTGTTTGGACTTTGCATCAATCACGGTGAGGTTCGCACCCTCTGAGACTTCGCGCGCACCAAGAACTGACAGAAGCCATTCACGTGAACGCTTATCCGTGACCCGCACCGCAAGATTGGAGACGTTGGAGAGGAAAGGCGCATAGGATTGCGCAGCGAACTGCCCGGTGAACTCCAGATCATAGTCGTTGTGATCGTGTTCGCTCTGAATCTTGTGAACCATGTCTTCGGGTTTCATACGGGGAACATAGTAGCGGCTTTGCCTATTTGCAGGCTCCACCAAGATGCTATCGCGCCAAGCATCCAAGAGATCGTCAGGCTGGATCAATCTCCGGCGTTTGGCAGGCCCCTCCCCCTTCACTTGCAGCCAGTCGCGCCGCTCCAGGTCCTTGAGAGTTTGAGACACAGTTGCCGGCGATACTCCTGCGTCTTCTGCGATTTCCGTCCCAGTTACCCATTCGCTCTGTCGTGCGATCAATGCCTGCAAAACCTGCGCCCGGGTTCCTTTGAAAATATTCACATCCTTGCGCCTGATCCGCTTGGACTTTGGCTTGTCGATCAACACAAAGGTGTCGCCGACACCGATATAGAGGGAACCGCTCAGGTCGTAATATGCAACGTGCTCATCACGAAGAAACGACCTTGCTCCTTCGGACACAGACCTTGCAATGATCATCGGAACGATATGCTGATTGGAAGAAGCGAGGTCCAGTTGATACTGCTTGAGTTGCCAGACAACTTCGCGCGCGTCCCTTGGGAACACGTCGCCGCGCGTCTCAGCAACGATTGATACCTCCCGGTCTCCAATCTTGAGCTGGAAGATGACATCAGGTCGTTGACGACCAGACATCTCGGGTTCAAACGAGATTTCATCTAGACGAGTGCCCGGGATCGCGGCTAAGCTGTTGCTCAGGCTGTCGATCAGTTCTCGATCTATGTCTGCTAGTTCGCTCATATTTACTGTCCAGTAGATTTACGCCTAAATTCTATATATTTACTAAAATGTCAATATTTACTGCTCAGCAAATAACCATATTGTTCCAGCCTTTCTGACGATGTTACGCAGACGGGTTTCAGAATGGTATTGAGTGTGCGCTTTAACTGTTCGCTATTTTCAGTGCTTACAACGCCGACATTCGTGTGTTTTCAAAGAGATCCTAACTTAACCTTGGTTTCTTCAGTAGTGTACGCCAATCGAGGCTCTTGTTCGAAATATCCTGCGCTATCTTGAAGGCATAGCCGCGGTGATTACTGATCGTATCAGTGCGCTCCAAGAGATATCCTAGGATCATGAAACTGAGCGCTGGACCAAGGTCCTTTATTGAGAACCAAGTGTTCCCGAGGTTGAGATATCCTGCAATATCATCCATTAAGCGACGGCAGTCTTCTTGGTTCTTAGCAAACCTGAGTTCTGCGCAGAGCCTTGGGTAGGCGCGCTCCATCTCTTCTTGGCTAACTTCAATCTGAAAAGAAGTTTCTTCTTTAACATACTGAATCTTAGAAGTCTCTTTATGCCCCTCAATTTCGGGGGCAGTGGCCCTCAAATCTTCCGGTTCTGAACAGGTTATCTTCGAGATTTCCACAGTGATTTCATCCAGAAGATCGCTCAAAGCGTGCTTATCTGGCTGGCGTCTCAAAAGGTTGCGGGCCTTTGAAAGGAGGCCCTCGTCCCAATTTGCGCCGCTAAGACGTGCTTTGAGATTGCTCAGGGCTGCCGAGCACATGTCTCTAAGCCGTCCCAGTTCGTTTTGATGGTCCTGGTGGTCTTGTGCCATGCGCAGGAACTCAGGGTGACGCTCTGCGAGGGGCAAGAGTGACAGGCCGGTGGCAAGAACAACGCTGCCCTGGCGGTCTCGACGGGCCCACCGTTTGCCATTGCCGCTCGATCGCCGCGTCAGCAGGCCTAAGGACACCAGTTTTGCAATGTGGCGCTCAACGGTTTGGATGCTGACATGGGCGCGTTTAGCGAGAGAGGCATTTGATGCAAAGCAAATATGCCGGTCGTCGCGCGTGGCATCAACCTGATCTACACGTAGGAACGAGATCATCGCTCTTAGAAGAGAGATGGACGTGCCTTTCAAGCCGAGGGGTTCCCGGATGTCTTCGATTACCTTGAGGAGTTGCCATTTGTTTTCGGCAATACCTCCCTGCCCCGTCGCTTTGCGCGACGAGCGTGCTCCAGCTGGAGCCATTCCTTGAATTGTTCTCATAATTTGCCTGCAGGCAAAGATTTCCCGTTCGCCCAAGAGCGTTTTTTATTGCTTAGCGAATCGGTGGCTGCTACGTTCTAGGTGTCTAATCTAAGAAACGCGTTTGCGTTACAGCCCTCGAAGCCTTGGCTTTGGGGGTTTTTCTTTGCTTACGTCCTCCTTTGTTGCTCTAGCCTCTGGTGTCATCCGCAGGGTTTACAGCTGTAAACTCCTGGTAGGATTTCTTGATGATGTCCTCGAGCTCACGGTCGAGCCACTCAGCAAATGCTGCGTTCTTCCCTGCCCGTTTGATAGACATCGCGATTGTTGCGCGTCCCGATTTGATGGTGACGCCTGGGACCGGTGTTGCCTCCCTGCCCTCGCTTGGACGCGCGCCGCGCCGCGTAATCTCTCTAATAAGCTGCTCAAGGCGGTCATCTGACGATAGCTCGGCACTCAACTTTGACAGGATTGCGAAGGATGTTGATGCATTGACCTTCTTGGATGCGAAGGCTTCGGCCAAGGCAGTCCACTTCGGGCGACCCGACTTTGGAGCGGCTCCAATTTGATCACCAACATCGTCAGGGATATTGTCCGTAACCTTGGTCAGGTGAGAAAGCCCTGATGCGGACAGGCTCAGAACTTGCCGGACTATCTTGGTGTTGTGACCTGCCGCTTGAATGACGGCGGCAAACCGTGCCTTCTCATAAAATGACAGGTTTCGACGTGCGGCATTCTCAAGGCCTTTGGCGAGAAGGGCTGTGGCGTCATCGAGATCTTGAACGTTGGCGCGTACTTTTAGCCCGAGTTCACGGCAGGCGCGCAATCTTCGGCGGCCGTAGATGATTTCAAATCGGCCCTCGGTCCCTGCCCTGCGGACCAAAATGGGCACCTGTTGGCCGCCGTCTTTGATGCTGGATTTGAGTGTTTCATAGCCGTCGCCATCATCTTCAGAGTTTACAGCTGTAAACCCATCAAGGCGATCTTTGGGTCCCCAGTCGTCAATGAGCGATGAGTCAAGTTCGCGAATGGCTGACAGCGACCCCTGCAAGGCCCCCAAGGCGGGTGCTGCGGGTTTGGTGGTTCGATCTTTGGGTTGCGGGCTGGAATTGGCAATCGTCTTGGCAATGCCGCTTAGATCCTGAAGAGATTTACGTGCCATCAGCTACGCCCCCATGCTTGGTGAATCATTGCTTCAACTTCGCTGCCAACCGCATCCATGGATTGTTTGGCGCGGTCATAGGTCGCCCGCGTCATCTCGGAGCGAACAACTTCGTAGATTGATTGTTTGAGCATGGTGGCATCGCTGATCGCCGTGCTCTTGAGTGCTGTGGCGGCCATGACACGATCCATAAAGAGAGCGCGCATGAACGAGGTCAATTGTTGTGACGGCACGTCTGTTGGCTCGTCGCGTGTGATGAGAAACTTGAAGTGATCATATTGGAGCGCGGCACCTGCATCCTCAATGACGCCCATATAGGCACCGGCAAGCTCGAGGAATTGCGCCGTTGAGGACACATCGAGCATTGAGGGCGTGAGTGGGACGATCAGGGACGTTGCTGCGGCCATGCCGGAGATCGTCAGGAAGCCCAGCTGTGGCGGGCTGTCCATCAAGACAATGTCATACTGATCCTCAACCTGGGCCAATGCATTGCGAATGCGCAGGAAGAAGGGCTGGTCAGGATTTGAGTTTACCGCTGATTCAGTCTCGAATTCAGACAGGAGAAGGCGGGACGGGGCCAGTGACAGCCCCGGAAAATAGGTGGGCATGATGACGTCAGAAAACGGCACCGGATCATCGTATCGGATGGCGTCATAAACGGTGAGGCCATCAAACTCGATCTCTGGGTTGATGCCGCACATAGAGGTCAATGAGCCTTGCGGGTCCAGGTCAACAACAAGCACCCTGTATCCATGAAGTGCCAAATAGTGGGCCAGGTGAATAGTCGACGTACTTTTGCTACTGCCGCCTTTGAAGTTCATCAACTGCCAGACTTGCAGGCGCTCGCCTTCTTTTCGCCCGGGGACGTATCTGCCCTTTGTTCGAGACGCTTTTTCCAAGATTTGGCGGGCTTCCCACAGTTCATGGGCGCTGTAATAGCGGCGGCCTGCGCGAACGTCTTTTGGCTCCGGGATTGTGCCTTCGCCGTGAACTTTACGCATGAACTGACCGGACACGCCGAGCAATTCGGCGGCTTCTGGGGCCGAGAAGGGGCGCAATGATTTCGTGTTGTCGGGCGCGAATGCAGAGAGTAGGTGTTCACGGATGGCGCGGTTGAGCCGCTCGGAAATATCCGTTGCTAGTTCTGATGGTCGGTCTGTTATACTCGGTGTCGCGGGAATCATCTGGTTGCCCCAATTTGCTCAATGTGGCTTTTTTCGCGCCACTTGGGGATAAAAGCGGCGATTCACCACTCTAAGTCAACGATTTTCTTACATTTAGTGTCTAACGTTGTGCAAAACGCAAGATAAGACACGAAGGACTATCTGCCAAAACGGGCAAAGTTTACAGCTGTAAACTCATCGGAGGACATTATTCGCTTGTTTGGCGATCGGGTTTGGTGGTCCATATGGATCGGTCAAAACACCAATGCCGCAGTTTTTCCCACATCGGAATGGTGTTTCGCGATAGCGATTCCGCGCGAACAGCGCCGGACCTGAACGGGCAGGGGGCTGGTCCCCGCCTTTTCAGGTCAACTTCGCGAGATTAGATTCTGCGGCCTTTTGGTTCGGATGCTGTTCAAACGCAAAAAAGGCTCCGCCGAAGCGAAGCCAGTTGATCCTCACCACAAGGATTAGGGAGGGTAGGGCAGGGCGCTTGTCCGCGCCCCGCCTCGTGTTCAAGCCATGCCTTCGGGAAGCCACGTGTCGATGCGCTTGGCTTGAGCTTCGGTGATGCTGTGCGCCTTGCGCAACTCGGGATCTCTGAACAGAGCTTCCATCTTTTCGGCCTTTTCGCTCTTTGTCAGCTTGGCGAAGGTGGTTGCGGTTGGGTGATCTTCGGTCAGGTCAAGGAGTTCGCACCAGAGATTGACAAGGTAGGGCCCGCCGACGCGACCAAAGAAGTTTGCGGCTGTTGGCGTGAAGTTCTCACGGATATCCGTCTCAACGGCCTTATCGATCACCGCGCCCAAGTCTTCGTCAACTGTCAGCAGTTTTGCGAGATGGCGGGTGATTTCTTCCATGACAAACGCGGGACCCTTGGCCTTGTAGGCACGAAACACGCGGCCCATGTCGCTGCCGAACTTTGCGGGTTGGGTTGTTTTGGTGAGCCGCTCATCTAGCTTGTAGCCTGCCATTTCTGTGGTTGGGGTGTTCGCCACCTCGTCTTTGTGCAAACCAAAGACAGACGTGTAGCCCGACTTGCCAGAAAGCTGGAATGCGAGAAGGGCCAAGAGGAGGTCTGGGTCGCGCAGGACCGCGTGTTGGCGTGCGCCCGTTGCAATGCGATCCAGATCAATCCGTAGTTTGTTTGAGATTGGCGACTTGGTGCCAGTGCTGCCTGCATGATTGGATTTGGTCAGCACCCCTGCGTCGATGGCTGCGTTCTTGTCTGTGCCGCGAATGAGACCAGTTTCACATTGAACCTTACCGGAGCGGTCCACATAGACCAAGACGCCCGCATGGGCCTTCTGCTCATCCGTGAAGGTTCCGTCCAGGATTAATTGCAGCGCTGTGAGTTTAGCTTGGCCTTCTTCGTCCAACACGTCGCCCTCTGCCAGTTCTGCCAAGGCGTCGTATTCTTGGCCTTGTTCTTCGGTCAGATCACCGTTCTCCGCGTAAATGCGTGCCAACTTCATCTCATCAATTTGGTACCAACCGATATAGCTGTCATTTATGGGTTCGGCCCATTTCCAGCCTTCGGCGATCAATGCCCCAGAGGCGTCTGCCAGCTTCTTGCCAAACAACTCATCCAAGATGGCTGGATCGTCGATCAGGACTTCATCAGCAAAGAGATCGCTGCTCGTGCGCCCACCAGCCTCGATGTAGGCCTCAACGCCAACGTAAACCGCGCGGCGGTCACTGTTCTTGACGGCATCGGGCTTGAGCATCTTTTTGATGCGGTGATCGCTCTCGCCATGGCCGCGCACGTTTTCCAGAACTTCAAGTGCCAGCTTTTCATCATCGCTGATGGTGAAGGCTGCGGCATTTGAGAGGCTGATGTCACCGCTGCGCAGAGCGTCGATGACGGGGCAGGGGAGGGCAGCTAAGGCGAGGCGACGATAGACATGGGCTTCGGTTGCACCGTAGGCCGTGGCGATGTCGGCGACAGTGGCCCCACGCTTTTCCATTGCGCCAAAGTCCTGGATTTCATCGGCGGGGTGCAAAGCTTCGCGTTGCGCATTCTCGGACGTCGCCCAATACTCTGCTGTTGCCTGATCTGGTGCCATCTTTACCGTAACTATTTGAAATCGCTCATTATCTTGAAGTAGCGCAAGTGCGCGATATCGGCGGCCACCAACAACCACACCGACACCTGTCTCATCGCGAAAGCCTGCGAGGTTCTGAATAAGACCGTAAGCGCGGATGTTTTCCGCAAGTGTAGCAATGCTCGTGTCATTGACCACTTTGCGCGGGTTGAGGTCAGAGATGTGCAGGTCAGCGAAAGGGATTTCTTCGAGAGTGACGGGGATGTTTGATTGGTCGTTCATGGGTTTTATCCTTGTTTCTTGATGATGATGGTGGATGTGCCTCGCCCGTCGATCACTGATCCAAGGGCGAGGCGCTGAATGGATGCACCCAAGCTTTGGGTGCACCGCGCTCAGTATTCAGAGGCGTGTAGGACGGTGAGGACGCGCCGCGTTACGGCCACGTCTGCTGGGTCATTGCTGCCCATGCAGTAGTCTTTGTCGTAAAGATCGATTTTCCAGAAAATGTGGTAGCTGTTGCCAGCGATCTCGAACTTGAAAGCCCCAATGGTGTGATCGCCGTAGGGATCGTTATCTTCGGTAAACTCTGAGAAGGTTTGCACCCGCTGCATGATGATGGCTTTGGCCGCTGGCGACAGGTCGGCCACGCCACGCGTCAGCACGATCTGACCGGGAACGGTGAAGTCAGCGCCCCACGTGGTGCGAAACCTGTCGTTTTGTTCGGCAATGATTGCGTTGAATTCAGCTTCGCTGCGGTTTTCATTTGTTTGGGCCATATCGGCTTACTCCTTTGTGGTGTGGATGGGGTCGTTGCCCCTTTGGTCGTCTGGTTTTGAGAAAAAGCCCCTCAAGGGCGTCGTCTCTAAAACCTGACCCACTGGCGAAGTGCCGGAGTGAGCAAGCGCACACCCCAAAAGCGAAAAAGTGGTGCGGCCCGCAGGCGTAGCCCGAGGGCACGGTTTTGCGCCTTTTGGGGTTGCGCGCGCGAGAACCCAGCGGGTTCTAAAGCATCTGTCCCGCAGCGGCGTATCGCGCTTGCGCGAACCCCAAGGGACCATCGAAACAGGATCGGGCGAGATCCGTAGCACCAGCTGATCGTGACCCGAATGGGCAGATCACAGCACCTCAGAGCCCATATGGAACAAGGAAGGCTTCCTGGCTCATCCTTGAGACATGAGGACGCCTATTGGATCAATGGGGTCGGGGAGCGGTGTTCTGGGCGCAGGACGCCTTGCCGGACGAAGCCTAGAGCGGCGATGACACGCCCTCAGGGCGGGGTAGGGGCCCAATTAGCCCCTTTGGTCACCACAGCGCCTAAAGCCAGGTTTTGGGCTGTCAGAGGCGCTTATTCGTCTGCAGCAGTATTAGAACCGACCAATGAAATCATTGCACACGGGAAACAGGTCTTGCTCAGCAAGTGTTCCTCCCGCCGCGCCGACCTTCCGCTCAACGGTGTAACCGCCACATGTATTGGGGGTGAGCTGCCAACCAAGTCGTAGCGATCGCAGCAACATGGCATTGACCTAACCCTCAATGAGAAACGAACGTTTGGGGCAGGGGAGGCGTCACACCGCTCAAATTGTGAACTGCTCATCAAACATCGAGCTAAATCAGGTGTTGCGCAAAAATGCATAGAAAAAATATTTTTAAATCAATCACTTAAAATCCCAACTTGTGATGAAGAAGCCAGCGACTGTCTCATCACCTCTAAGACGGTTTGAAAACCGTCCTGGTTCAGACACCATGAGAACCCCCAAAGGACTGCAAATTTTAGGCGAAAGGCGCGGGCATTGCCCGCGCCTGACGTCTTAGTTCGAGTAGGGGATGAAGCGATATTCACCGTCATTCTCGGTTTTGACCGCGTTGGCGCGGATTTCACCTGCGCCAAAGTTGATGGCGACGGAGAGGTAGTCGTTGCCGGCTTGGCTGGTTGCCTGCCAGGCGCTGCCGATGCGAATTGAGCGGTTGCGCGTGGATTTGGCAGTGATTTCGAAATCTGGGTGCTTCTCTGTCTTCTTGTGCGGGTGATTGTACCTTCGAGTGTCATGTCAATTTTCCTTTTGCTAAGTGACGAATTGAGCACGTTTCATGGCGACCGCGGATCACCACAGCGCAGCGCAGGGGAACCCCCTCGCGGGGTTGATCCGCTCAGGGCGGTTTGAGCTAAGTGTGGTGAGGAAAGTTAGAAAAAGGGAGATTGCGGCGCCACCTTGGAGGTTCATCGCACAAATGATTTGCTGACTTGTTGCTTCGCCAATTGAAACATGAGCGTCTGATACTCAAAACAGAACCCACCTGAACAAGAGGACCCAATTCGGAGATTCCGGGCACAACCCCGCCAGCATTGATTTGAGCACAGCGGGGCAGGGGATCAGGCTTATGCTTGGCAATCTGCGTCAGTGAAAATCTTGACTTGGTACCAGCCGCTTTGCCTGATCGCGCGGAAGCGTGGCACGAGGTTGAGGCCGCCCGCGTTGTGCGTCGTCGGTTTGGGGTTGCGATCACAATGCCCTCGCGTTGTACATGACCTGTGATGCGCAGCAGCCACCCGCCCATGACATGCTCAAAGTCTAAGCGGGGCATTGAACCCGCTGCTTTTTACATGACTGTTGAGCAGGGAATGGATATTGATGACAGCCTCCCTGGTCTGGTGTAAATTCGATGCCTGACGTTGTCGCCATGATGCGCTTTTTACTTAAAGGAGCCGCAGGTGAGCGCATCGCACAAGGGATCGTCACCCGTATGGGCGAAGACACCGCTTTGGTGACTTCGGGCGCAACCTAGATCCCGTTCAGTTCGCTGAGCCGATGTGCTTCTTGATCTATAATACACTATCAAGAATCTCACCCGATATATATTAATAGATCAAGCCTTGATTTTCATAGTCAAGTTGATATATAAAGGCAGATCAAAGAGGTATCATGATCTATATTGGCAGATCACTATGAACTATGAAGCAGAGGCGTTAGCAACAACGCTCAAATCGGCACGTGAACGAAAGGGGCTTAGTCAAAGAGATTTGAGCGCCCTAGCAGGCGTGCCGCAGTCTCACATTTCAAAGATTGAAACGGCCGGTGTTGATTTACGGATCAGCAGCCTTGCGGCACTGGCAAATGCGCTTGATCTCGAGATCACCCTCGTACCACGCAAGGCCGTTCCTGCAGTCAAATCTATCAGCCGCAGTGCAGCTGTGGCACCGACTGCGCAGCCAGACGTCGTCAAACACATAGCTTCGATTTCAAAACAGATGAGCAATGTCAAAAACCTGAGCGTTGACCAAAGCGTCCTCCAAGATGTCCAACGACAGTTCAATGACTTGCAGCAATACCAAAATCTCATTCGAGATTCGGCAATGTTGAGTTCAATTCGTGACGCGTTAAAAGCGGCCAATGACGTAGGCGGAATAGATGCGCTAAGGCAGGCAGCGTCACAAATGGCGCGCCTACGTAACGATCTCGTTCATCTCGACATCAAGCCAAGCAACTTACCTAGGCGCGCCTATCAACTTGATGGTGATGATGATGCCTAATGTCTCAGTTCTAAATGTGAACCTCTATGGCGAAACAATAGGAACACTGACCAACGTCGGGGGTGATCGCACATTGTTCGCGTTCACGGATGCTTACATCAACGACACCAACCGTCCTACACTGGGACTGTCGTTCAAGGATGAATTTGGGACTCTGACCACGGACTTCCGGAACTATCAGACGCGTGTGATGCCGTTCTTTTCAAATCTTTTGCCAGAAGGGCATCTGCGAAAATACTTGGCGGAGCGCGCAGCCGTCAATCCAGAGCGCGAGTTCTATCTCCTTTGGGCGCTCGGCAATGACCTCCCCGGAGCTATCACGATCACACCTGCTGATGGTGAAATGTGGCCCGTCGACATAGACGAGGATCGCATCCGAAGAAATGATGATCACCATGAGAACGCACTGAGATTTTCGCTAGCTGGCGTGCAGTTGAAATTTTCAGCGATCACAGACGCCGCTGGAGGTCTGACAATACCTGCAACGGGAGCCGGGGGCTCCTGGATCGTCAAACTGCCATCCCGAGAGTACGACGGCGTGCCGGAAAACGAGTTTTCAATGATGAAGCTTGCGGCAATGATGGGCATGAATGTGCCCGCGATAGATCTTGTCAGTCTCGATGCCATCAAGAACGTGCCTGCAGGCATTGAGCAGCTCGGCAAAGACGCATTTGTCATTGAGCGATTTGATCGACTGCCGGGTGGCGGGCGTGTCCATATCGAGGATTTCGCGCAGATTTTTGGGGTTTATGCTGAACGCAAATACAAGCAAGCCAGTATGCGCAACATTGCGCAGGTCATTGCAGCCGAAGGCAGCACAGAGGACCTTGTGGAATTTGTACGTCGTCTGACCTTCAGCATGATCATCGGCAACGGCGACATGCACCTCAAAAACTGGTCTTTGATCTATCCAGATCGCCGGCACGTGTCATTGGCACCAGCCTATGACTTCGTTTCGACCATTCCATACCTGCCAGAGGATGGGACGGGACTAAATATCAGCCGGTCCAAGGCCTTCACTGACTTCAATGTCGATGAACTCAGCCATTTTGCTGTGAAAGCCGCAATCCCCAAGAAGATGGTCTTGGACACTGCAAGAGACACGATTGCTGCGTTTCAAGAAACCTGGGCCAATGAAGCGGCAAATCTGCCAATGAGCCGCGATGTACGTACCGCGATCGAGGGGCATATGACAACTGTCCCGATCATGGACGAACTGGGATAGACTTGTAGATCTACGTGCTTTCCGAGCTAGTGTTTGTCACCTGCTGGATTAGGTGTCGTCGCTGTTCGTGATCACAACCCCCAAGCGCGAACATCAACTGCGAAAAGAACCGACGAAGACTGCGGTGGATTGGACAATAGCTAATGTAACGACCAAAGCTACTGCCCATAAATTTGGCCGCACTGTTTCTAGAAAGAAGTTCCGGACCCCGCGCACTGGAAAAAAGGCTGGTCTAGGTTCCATAATTTTCTTTTATCGTAACTACGCGCGTCTTTTGTTGGTGTAGCTTCAGTTTGGCAGGACGGCCATTGTGCCGCTGGCTATGGCGTTCTTTCAAAGTGCAGCGAAGGTTCGAATTTTTCAGGCTGGCAATGTGGTAATGACAGGTTTTCAAAGGGAGGCGTGACACATGAGAGTTTGTGGATGTGAAATATCGGCTAGTGAAGTTCGGCTTGCCGTTGCCTACCATGATGATGAAGGCGGCGTGGAAATGCTGCGCCTAAAGACCACACGGGTAGTCCTCGAGGATGACACATCCGAGGCCGATCTACGATCAGTACTGGCAGATCTTCAACAGTTTTCCCGAGATCACGAGATTGATGTGTGCGTGATTAAAACTCGTGCCAAGAAAGGCCGTATGGCGGGCGGGGCGGTTTCCTTCAAAATTGAAACCTTGATCCAACTCGTTGAAGGAAGCAAAACCAAGTTCGTTAGTCCGGTGACACTCTCTCACTATGCCAAGAAAGGCCTTGATGAATATCCCGAGAAGCTGCCTGTTTATTTGAAGAACGCATTTCTTTCCGGAGCTTATGCTTTGACGAAGCCGGGATTTTTAGCATAGCCGAGATAGTGAGAACCAGCCAAGCCAATCCTATGTAGACGCAATCTGAACGAACGACCGGTATCGGTTTCTGGACATTCGCTGCGCTCCGCCTGAACTGACACAACGCGGATGGGGTGGATGGCTCCTGCATCAATCGGCGTCGCAATGCGCCATAGTGCA
>NZ_MLCB01000189.1 GCF_001890925.1 Planktotalea frisia | reverse complement strand
GTCCTGGCGAGCGTTGGTCGCTGGATTTTGTATCCGACACGTTTGGAGCTTCCCGCAAGTTCCGCATGCTGGCTGTGAATGATGATTGCTGCCGTGAGAACCTGTGTTTAATGGCCGATACAAGCATCTCAGGTGCGAGGGTGGCACGCGAGCTGGATGCGCTTGTGCGCGTCTATGGCAAGCCCGCCTGTATAGTTAGTGACAACGGGACTGAGTTTACCAGTCGCGCGATCCTGAAGTGGGCTGGCGATAACAACGTGGATTGGCATTACATCGATCCCGGCAAGCCGCAGCAGAATGGCTTCATCGAAAGCTTCAATGGCAGCCTGCGAGACGAGCTGCTGAATGAGGAGATCTTCGACAGCTTGGATGATGCCCGCCGCAAACTGGCGCTCTGGCGATATGATTACAATAACGTCAGACCGCACTCATCTCTGGACAACCAAACACCCGCTGACGCGCGTCGAGCGCTTGAGCAATTCGAGGGCTCCGCGCACGACGCGCTTGCCCAAACTGACGATAAAGAATATGAAATCCAAACCCGCAAACTCTCGTTATGAATGAGGGAGCCTAG
>NZ_MLCB01000188.1 GCF_001890925.1 Planktotalea frisia | reverse complement strand
TCGATGGTTGAGCAAACTCTACATTAAACTGAGGGAAGTTTCGGGGGGCAGGTCAACTGTTCAATCCTCTTGATGCGATCTTCGAGATCAACATCCGGACCGCCTTTACGCAATGCCTGCTGACCTTGCTTGAATGCACGAACAGAGTCTTCGCCCTCTTTTCTGGATCTTGCGCCGTAAGTCGCAATAGCGCCTGTGCGTAACAAACGTTCCTCAAGATCCTCTTGCTCAGTCATATGATCAACTAGCGATTTCATGATCGCACCAGTATGATGGTCAGACCGTCATTGCCCTGCGACAGCTGCTTGGCTGTCTTCAAAAGTTGACGTTCATCAGCTGGAACATAGCCATCGATAACTTCGATCTTCTTGATGCGCATCTTCTGGATCGATCGAACAAGATCAGCTTTGTTGCGGGGGTATAGATTATCAAGCATCATAGCGTATCATCCATGCCGCTATAGAAGCTGACGGGCTCGTTCAGATCGTTTGGCTCATGACGGGCTTGCTTCTGGCGATATAAGAACTCACGTATGAGTAAATTGATCTGGCTAGTCATAGGCATATGCAACTGTCGGCATTCTGCTTCGAACTGTTCCTTTAACGGAACGGGTATACGATAATTTACAAAAACTACTTCTGTGTTCATCAATCAATCTCCTTTGATGGTTAGCTTTCCTGTAAATTATTTATATTTCTTAAGTTTTCGTTGGTTTTAGCCCATGCTGAGATTTCATTTTGTATAAATAACATTGAAAGCGACAGAGGTCGCACAAGCACCAATAAGGGCTGAGCATCCCGATCATATTCTTGCTCTCATAAGGTTTGACGACCCAATGTGAATATTCTCTGCGATTGGTGGCGGGGGAACGATGAGATACTTCAGCATCGTGCAAAGCACCCGAGTTGAGTGGGGGCAGGTAAATAACTCACAGGGATGAGATAACCAAGTCTCACGCATTCGGGATCGTTAGTCGATCAGCGCCTGAATGCCCCCGCAATTTTTAAAGCAAGTCGCAGTAAAGGTAAAACCGGATTGCCCTATCTCCCACATAGAGTGGTTTGCGGATCGACTATGTTAAGAGGCGCTAGACACAAGCCCAAAGACATACTTTGTCCTATCTGGGCAAGTATGTCTTCAAAACACTTCCACAACATCGTTAAGGCATTTTTATAGTTGATTTATTATGGGTCAAGTTATTGATTTTACTTGACAATACGTTTGAACTTTGGTATTAAGGTATTAAGGTATTAAGGTATTAAGGTATTAAGAAATAAATCTTAGCCTTATCCATCAATGAATCATTAACATTTAATGCGTCAACACGAAGTGTTGAGTTACTGCGAAGCAGTAACCAATCAAGAGTAATTGAATGCAGTTTAAGGCTTGTATCCAGCAAAAGGATTAAGACCTGATACATTGCTGAGGAACATGAATATTGTTCTTGAGAACTCGGTTAAGACAAACCCGAAGACGATGAATAACGTCACCTTCACGACCAATCCCATAATCGGATTCATCTGAGGCAGATATCGAAACGCATCTCGTAAGCCAAAAATTATTGCGGCAAACAATGTGACAAGCGTCAAGACAGTTAACAAGAATTGCAACAATCCATGTGTCGCATAAGCAAAACCATTCATCCAATGCATGCCGTTAGCATACTTGTTCGCTACCAAAATATTCGAGAACACAACGAAGGCCGCAGAAGCTTTGAAAGTTTGGTTTTGACTGATGCTTGCCATTGTTCTTCTAAGCAGTTTGGCTTGCCGAGATCATTCTTGCCCCCATCCTTCTGGAGGGCGAAAGCATTGACCGACTGCAGGTATCATTGGAGGCAGCCCTGCTTGACCAATAATTGACGGACGCAATGGCATCAGCTTGCGCTCACCTGCTTCAAATTCTGCCACTTCATGCTCAAACTTTTTCATTTCTGCATCATAATCATATTTGCTCTGAGCTTTGTCATAAGCAGACTTCGCTACTTTATATTCGGCAAGTGACCTATCTTCTTTAGCTTTACATGCCTTATATTCTTCGGACTTCGACCAATCTATCTGGCGGTAAAGTGGATCATCTGCCGTTGACATGCATGCGGACAACACCAGTGGTAAGATAAAGGAAAATCTAGCGAACATATTGTCTCCTTAGGAACTGGGATTGAGCATGAATTAAGTAAGGCTATTTTTCAACGTGTTTTGTTTCAATACAAATAATGCACATCCAATTCAGCTTTTATCACTCACTAATCTGCGACAATTACTTCCACGCCCAACAACAAAAATTTCTCACAAGAAATCAGCCCTTCACATTCTTGAACACCTGTAGAGCAGCCTCTTCATCGATCATGCCTGCTTCAAGCATATCCACGAGTGATGTCACAGCCGCATGCTTCTTACGATCTGCTGACTTTGAGCGATACTTTGTCAGTTCTTGAATAAATGCATCGCCCGAGACATGACGCCCGTAGTGATTGCGTATCTGTGTCACACCCGTGCCCATGTTCTCAGCCAAACGATAGATATCAACGCCCTGCTTCAATCGCTGGATCGCATAGAAGTGACGCAATGAATACAACGTGCGAGCCTTGTCATCAGAACTCGTGCGTAATCCCTCTGCCCTGCCCTCATGATCGATGTTTTTCAGGAATGTCTTGAACGCTGTGCTGAGATCAACCTCACCCACTTCGCCATCACGCTCTGAGTAGAAGATTAGATCGTTGCTCGCATTCCTGCCCGATATCTTCTTTAACTCATCCAGCACGCCGATGATGTGATCTGAATGTGCAACCGCTGTGCGTCCTCGTCTAACTTTACTGGTCTCGCCACGCACAGAGACAACCAGCTTCAAGCCATCGTCCATCTGACGCTTATCAAGATCACTCCAACGCAACTGCTTTAGCTCACCCACACGCATACCAGTTGATGATGCGAGAAGCACAAATGCATGAAGCATGCGTCTTTGTAACTGGTGGTATGTATTCACACGCTTGCCAGCATACTGACCACGACAATGTGCATAGTTGTAGAGATTGACTGTCAGGATAAGCCACTCATCGTCTGTGAAGGTATCTCGGTATCCATCTGTGCGCTCAGACTTCGCTATAGCGTCTTGTGGACTGATCTTAATCGTTCTTTGAAGATGACCTTCATCAACAGCGGCACGAAGCATCTCGTTTATCAGTGACGCCTCTGCTTTCAATGTCGCAAACGATGGCACCTTCGCAACGTTATGCGAACTGAACGTCTTCGCCCCTGCTCGTTCTTTGTTGTTCGCTATGCGCTTTTGACCTGCATCGCTGTTCCAGAAGTTCAGACGATAGTGCCAATAGCTATCAGCCTCCTTCTTCGTCAGATTAGAGATGTTCTTCTTGCCGAAGTAACCAGAGACATATCGAGCATAGACGCTCTTCTTCCACTTATAGCGTGTCTCGGTCAGTCGATGCTTCGTTGCTTCAATCCAGCCCCCAAAGAATGCATCAACCGTGACCGTCTTGAGCGCAAAGCCGCCCTTCGCTCGCACAAGCAGTTCCTCATATGCTTGCTCAGCCAGCAACATCGCACGAGCAGGATCATTCGTCTGACAACTGCGCCTGATATAGCCTGTGTGACCCGAGACTTTTGCACGAAAGTAGAAGTTGTCGTTACCCAGATCCACACGACGATGAATGATCAGCCGAGAGCCATAAATCTTACTGTCTTGTCGATCTTGATACTGACCCGCCATTGCCGAGAACTGAAACCTTCACATGAGAACTGCAAACTCAACGTGACTGGATCGTGACTTTTTGGCAAGAAAAACCGTGTAAAATCAGCATTCGGGACTCATATGAGACAAAGAAAAAGGAGCTACGATTTCCCGCAACCCCTTGTTTTTGTTGTATATTCCGTAAATACAGAATTAACGCTTGGAGAACTGGAAGCTACGACGCGCTTTACGCTTACCGGGCTTCTTACGCTCAACAACGCGGCTGTCGCGTGTGATAAAGCCAGCTGCTTTCAAAGCACCGCGCAAAGAGGGATCATAAAGCTGAAGTGCTTTAGAGATACCATGCTTAACCGCGCCCGCTTGACCAGACAGACCGCCACCTTTGACTGTCGCCGTGACGTCGAACTGATCTTCAACGCCAGCAACTGTGAAAGGCTGACGCAGGATCATCTGCAGAACTGGACGCGCGAAATACGCTGCCATTTCTTTGCCGTTTACGACAACCTTGCCGGAACCTGGCTTGATCCAAACGCGAGCAACCGCGTCTTTACGTTTGCCTGTCGCATAAGAACGACCGAGCTCATCACGCACTGCTTCGCGCAAAGGAGCTGTTTCAACAACTGCTGCTTCAACGCCTTCGGCAACTGCGCCGAGCTCTTCGAGAGAATTTACTTGATCAGCCATGATTACACCCGTGTGTTTTTGGAGTTCATGGACTTCACGTCCAAAACTTCTGGGTTTTGTGCTTCATGCGGGTGCTCTGCACCAGCGTATACACGCAAGTTCGTCATTTGCTGACGGCTCAGTGGGCCACCTGGCAGCATACGCTGAACCGCTTTGGTCATCACGCGCTCTGGGTATTCACCCTCAAGCAATTGACCAGCCGTGCGGAACTTGATGCCGCCTGGGTGGCCTGTGTGCCAGTAATATCTTTTATCCGTGCGCTTCTTGCCAGTCATCTGCACTTTTTCAGCGTTGATGATGATGACATTGTCGCCCATATCCATGTGCGGCGTGAAGGACGGCTTGTGCTTGCCGCGCAAGCGCATAGCAACGATCGAAGCGAGACGGCCCAAAACAACGCCTTCGGCGTCAATAATGATCCATTTCTTCTCGATGTCTGCTGGCTTTGCAGAGAAGGTTTTCATCGACTTATACCCTTATAGGTCTGTGCTCATAAAATAGCGCGCAAGACGACGCGCTCGATGTCTGCGTTATACGCGCGCTGATTTTCACGTCAACAGCTACAGTAACGTTTATATCAAGCAAAAACAGCGTGTTACAAATTAGGTATAATAATACCCCATCAAACACCGATCCGTTCAGAAGGATTATCGAGCAGTTCTCTCAGCCGCATGATCGCAGCTTCAAAGTGCTCGAGATCAATCTGCGCGTTGATAGCAATACGAACTGCATGAAGCGCGCGCGCATCGCGGCCCGCAAATTCTTCTGCCGGCCGGATTTGCACGCGTTCCACCTCTGCTGCCTGACAAAATGCAGACGCACGCCAACCTTCTGGCAAACGCAACCAAAGGAACGGCACATCTTTATGCCATGTCACATCATACGCGCCTAAATGATTGACGCAGGTTTGCACGTATTGAGAAAACACCGCGTTCACCTTGGCAGCGCACTCGGCAACATTCGGATCATTAAGCAAACGCTCAGCCAAATCAGCCAAGGGGGTCGCCAAGCCAAAGAAACCATGCTCGGCAGATCGACGTAGGGCTGGAACGCTCGGTTTAGGGGCCACAACAAAACCAATGCGCAAAGCTGGCGTCAAAGTCTTGGAGATAGACGACACGTACCAGCCCCGCTCAGGCGCGAGCATACGATAGCTCGGAGCACGGGACGCTCCCATGCGATAGCAATCGTCTTCGATAATCTGGATGTCATGTGCGCGCGCGACCTCTACAATCTCTTCACGACGCGAAACTGGCGTGAACAGCCCTGTAGGATTATGGACCTCAGGGGAAGTGCAGATTGCTTGAACAGTGTGAGATTTGGCAACAGCAGCAATGGCTTCGGGAATCATACCATCGCTATCCATAGGAATTGCAATGACTTCCGCACGCAGCAACGCAGCGGCACGTCTAAAGCCCGGATAGGATAATTCTTCAACCAATACGACAGGAGAAGGCCCTGTCAAAATGGATTGCAACGCCAAGCTTACACCATTCTGACCGCCATGCGATAAAACGATGTCTTCTTCATCAAGCGCACCCAACGGCGTGCCGCGCAACCAATGCTGCACCGCCTCACGGGCGGGTTTGAACGTTTTGCGGTTCGGGTAATGCATCACCCCTGATCGAGGGTTTGCAGCCACCTGACCCATATGTTGCTGAATCAATTTAGCCTGCCCCACGTCTGGCAATTGCGGAGAGGTTAAACGCGCGACATCAGGACGGCGTTCGATCGAGGGCGCAACTGTCAGAACATCCGATAAATAATCCGCTTTTGACTCCGACTCAGCCTTGGGCTTTGGTAAAGCAACGAACGTACCGCGACCAACAGCGGCTTCCAAAACACCCTCGTCCGTCAAAAGCGTGTAGGCACGCGCAACCGTTCCTGGGGTGATTTTGAGATCCCAAGCCAAATCGCGTACGGGCGGAAGTTTTTGCTGAACCTCCAGCGTTTCATCACCAATCGCATCGCGAATAGCTTCTGCGAGCGCTTTGTACTTAGGGCCATCACGACCCTCGATGCTGGGGAGCCAAATTGTATGCATTACAATCTTTCTGTAGACGTACAATATTTCACTTTGTATCTATACATTACGAAATGATTCACATTGTGTCAATACAATTTTAGGAGTGTCCCATGTCACAACCTCGCGCTCTGATCTCAGCAGATCTGCTCTTTCTCGATCAACACCGCCCTTTGCCGCTTTTGGCGACGCTCGCGGTCCGCATCGCTGTGACGTCTTCCAAATGGGCAGATCGCGCAAGGTCGCGTCGGGCACTCGCAAATCTGGATACACATCTGCTACGCGATATAGGCGTCAGCCCTTACGCAGCGGATATTGAAGCGAACAAGAGGTTCTGGCGCGCGTAGAGCACGCTTCGGACTGTTCCCAAGTTTCACGAACCTCTTACTTCGGCGGCTTTCATGGCTTAGGCATGGGCCGCCGCTTTTTATGACCGCTTGCGTTCACGCCAGATGATCAGCACTCCGGCTCCTACGATCAACAAAACGCCCGGGAATAGCGTATCGAGCGGTGCCTCTCCAAACAAAAGCCAGCCAAACAGACCTGCGGTCAAAATACCGAAATACCAAAACGGTGCCAACACTGATGGGCTGGCAATTCGGAACGCAACCATCATGAGCAAAACGCCTATTCCGCCAATCGTCGACATCAACAAAATCAAACCTGCATCTGCCCAGCTGTGAATGGGTGAAAACTCAGTCGTAAATGCTGCCAGAATGATTGCGCCAATGATCGAGCCGAGCGAAGAATAGAGATACAACAAGCCATTAGAGGTTTCAGGTCCAAATTTCCGCACGCTGACCATGGCAAACGCATAACAGGCCGCAGCCGCTACAGGCAGGATCGCTACCAGACTAAACGCATCCGATCCAGGTCGTAAAATCCACACAACACCAGCAAAGCCAATCACAAGTGCAATGATGCGCCAAATGCCAACTTTCTCGCCCAGATAAAGCACGGATAAGATCACGACAAAGAACGCATTTGTCTGGCCAAGCGTAGCAACCGTCGCCAGCTCAAGCTGCGACAACGCCGAGTAGAAAAAGAGCTGGGCAAAAGCAACTACAACACCACGACCAAGCGCGAGTTTTGGGTTTGCAACGTTCAAAGCACTGGCTTTGAAACGCAATTCTCCGGTCCAAATCAACAAAGCGAGCGACGGCAAGATGCCAAACACATTACGGTAAGCGGATAGCTCTTGCGCAGAATAATCCGCGCTCAAGATACGAACCAAAATTGACATCACATCAAAGCAAAGGATCGTCAGAAGGATAAGGCCGATCGCCTTGAAGCTCATCAGTTGAATTGGCGCGCCACTCACGTTGATCTCGGTGGAATCGCGTAGGTCAATGACGCGCGTGCGACCGGTGCGTCCATCCCTTCAGAATGTATCAATACATCCCCAACCGCGAGCGATCTTCCAAGCTTGTGAATCCGCGCTGATGCAATCAGATCAACACCAGCGGTCGGTTTTCGCATGAAATCAATGGAACAATTCGTGGTTACGGCCAACGTCACAGGCCCGATCATCGCCAAAACCACCAAATACATTGATACATCTGCCAATGCGAACATGGTTGGGCCGCTGATTGTACCTCCTGGGCGCAAATGCTCTTCTGCAACAGGCATACGCACGACGGCTTCCATCGGAGCGACGCTCTGCACGATGAAATCATTGGCCACCTGTGAAAATTCGCTCCGCATGAGGGCATTCAATGCCTCGACGTCCATTTTCAGTTCCAAGGCTTTCCTCCCGCGCGTCCTCGCTTTAGGGTTTTACTAACATTGATCGGAGAGCAAGATGGCAATTCTAGAACGTCGCGGCACAGGTGCAGTAGCGCATCTTCACATGAACGCCCCTGAACGGCTAAACGCGCTTTCTGATGAAATGATTGCTGCGCTTCAATCCGAGTTCGACGAACTGCGCGAAACCTCTTCTGTGCGTGCCATTGTGATCTCTGGCGCGGGGAAAGCTTTTTGTGCAGGGCATGATTTGAAGCAAATGACCGCTGGTCGGCAGAACGCAGATGGGGGCAAGGCATATTTCAAGGATCTTTTTGATCGCTGTGCCCACATGATGCAAAGCATCCGCGCCCTGCCCCAGCCAGTCATCGCACAAGTCCACGGCATCGCAACTGCTGCAGGTTGTCAGATGGTGGCGAGTTGCGATTTAGCGGTCGCGGCACATGGAACCCGCTTTGGCGTGAATGGTGTCAACATTGGTCTCTTTTGCTCGACCCCGATGGTGGCTCTCAGCCGCAACATTCCACGCAAACAAGCGTTTGAAATGCTTACAACAGGTGAATTTATCGAAACTGAGCGCGCTGAAGCTTTGGGATTGATTAACCGTGCCGTCGATCCGGAGCAGCTTGAGCGCGAAACCTTCAAGATGGCCGAAAAGATTGCCGACAAACTTGGTGCTGCGGTTAAGATTGGTAAATCAGCCTTTTATGAACAGATGGATATGCCGCTTGCCGGTGCGTATGAATTTACCGGAAACGTAATGGTCGAAAATATGCTTTATCGCGACACCGAAGAAGGCATCGCCGCATTTTTAGAAAAGCGTCCGCCAAATTGGACCCAAGACTAGGTTTTCAACAATCTTCTGGATTTCACGGCTTTTGTTCATGATAGAGATGTAATAGCGTGGCAAATATGGCCTGCATCCGGCGCGCAAATCACGCGCCCCTTTGCAGCCAAGGACAGCTAACGCCTTAAAATCTTGACGATACCTACGAACGACCGTCCTCGTTTCCAAGCCGCAACTAGACTGTTTCCGCTTCATCCTTTGCGCGTTTTTCGAATTGCTCGCAACCTGATCACGTCCGCGTGATTATTGCTGCGCGGGGTATTCACTTGGCCCGAGGAATTCCTGATGCGCACCTTTTTAACAACCATCCTTTTTGCAACGACAGCCAACTTGGCGCTGGCGTCTGATTTGCCCAACCCGATCTTGCCATCCGACTTTCCAGCGCTTGATACTGAAACAGTGGCCTTGGGCCGCCAGCTTTTCTTTGACCCTGTGCTTTCTGGCAACGACAACATCGCTTGCGCAACCTGCCATCACCCCGCACTCGGTACAGGTGATGCAATGTCACTCTCAATTGGCGAAGGTGGTTTAGGCCTCGGACGTTTGCGCGAAGTTGTAAACGGCAATGCGCCAAAGGCACGGATTCCACGCAATGCTCCAGCGCTTTTCAATCTTGGCGCTCGCGAATTTACGGTGATGTTCCATGATGGCCGTGTGCAACTCAATCGTGAATCAATGTACGGCATCGCGATGCCCGAGGGCCGCACGCTTGAACGCCCTGTGAACACTGCGCTGGCAGCTCAAAACATTTTGCCTATCCTCAGCCATGATGAAATGGCCGGACATCCCGGCGAAAACGCAATTGCTGACGCAATTGACGCGGAAAACATTCATGGTCCCGACGGCGCTTGGCAGCTCATCGCTGCCAAAGTAGAAGCTATCGAAGAGTATCGTATGGCCTTTGATTGGATCATCGGCAAAGACGAACCTATTCACATAACCGACATCAGCAACGCGCTGTCACAATTCATCACCTATGAATTTCGCGCCACAGACAGCCCTTTTGATCAATACTTGAATGGCAAACAAGAGGCGCTCGAAGTCGATCAAATGGCCGGTATGGAATTGTTCTACGGCAAAGCAAATTGCTCTTCCTGTCACTCTGGAAAGTTCCAAACAGATCATGGCTTTCACGCCATCGGCCTTCCACAATTTGGACCTGGAAAAGACGACGCTTACTCAGACGCAGGCCGCGGCATGATTTCCGGCGTCAAAGAGGACAAATACCGCTTCCGCACCCCTAGCCTAAGAAACGTCACGCTCAGCGCGCCCTACGGCCACAATGGAGCCTATACGGATCTAGAAGCGATGGTGCGTCATCACCTTGATCCCTTCGAAGGCCTTGGCAACTATGATCGCCGTCAAGCTGCGCTACACGAACTTGGTGAATCCGAAAAAGACTGGAAGCCTATGGACGATCTGGCAGAAGTGCTGCGCATCGCGATGGCTGCCGAAATTGAGCCTGTCGATCTATCTGAGAGTGAAATTGATCAACTCATGAGTTTCCTCCGTGCGCTTGAAGATCCGATTAGTCGCCATGGTCGCCTTGGCGTTCAGGATCGTGTTCCGTCTGATTTGCCCCTCGACCCAATATCTGACCCGAGTTAAAAGTTTGCTAATTGCCGCGCACTGACCTACATGCGCGGCATGGAAAAAACTCTACACATCATCGGTGGCGGTCTCGCTGGATCTGAAGCAGCTTGGCAAGCAGCCAACTTGGGCATCTCTGTGGTCATCCACGAGATGCGCCCAAAGGTCGAAACGTTCGCCCATAAGTCCGGTGACCTTGCGGAAATGGTCTGTTCCAATTCCTTCCGTTCCGACGATCACGAACAAAACGCTGTTGGCTTGTTGCATTGGGAAATGCGTCAGGCCGGTGGGTTGATTATGGAAACGGCTGGCGAACATCGCTTGCCTGCGGGTGGCGCGTTGGCTGTTGATCGTGAATCCTTTGCTGCAGGTGTCACGAAAAAAATACTAGAACATCCGCTAATAACCGTTGATTATGAAGAGATTACAGAGCTTCCTTCAAGTGGTCATTGGATCATCGCGACAGGTCCTTTGACCTCGTCCGCCCTGGGTGAAGCGATCGCTGCAGAAACGGGTCAAAATGCTCTTGCTTTCTTTGACGCAATCGCGCCGATTATCTACGCAGACAGCATCGATATGAGCAAAGCTTGGATGCAATCGCGCTATGACAAAGGCGACACCGAAGAAGAGCGTACGGCGTATCTAAATTGTCCAATGGACAAGGCCCAATATGATCAGTTTATTGATGCATTGCTTGAAGCAGAAAAGACCGAATTTCACGAAGGTGAAACAGCAAAATATTTCGATGGGTGCCTACCGATTGAAGTTATGGCTGAACGCGGACGTGAAACGCTTCGCCATGGACCGATGAAACCTGTCGGCCTTACCAATCCGCACCAACCTGACGTCAAAGCACACGCAGTCGTGCAACTCAGGCGCGACAACGCGCTTGGAACTCTATTCAATATAGTAGGCTTTCAAACCAAGATGAAGTACGGTGCGCAAGCGACTGTTTTCAAGTCAATTCCTGGATTGGAGGGTGCAAATTTCGCGCGCTTAGGTGGTATTCACCGCAACACATTTCTTAACTCACCTACGCTTCTGGATGGGCAAATGCGCCTTAAATCACAGCCACATATTCGTTTTGCAGGCCAAATCACCGGCGTAGAAGGTTACGTCGAAAGCGCCGCGATGGGTCTTCTTGCCGGTCGCCTTGCTGCCGCAGAAATAAAAGGCGAAGTGATGCCCGATCTCCCTCAAGATACCGCGACTGGCGCACTCGTGCATCATATAACGGGCGGTGCTGATGCCAAAACCTTTCAGCCAATGAACATCAACTTCGGATTGTTCAGACCTGTTGAGGGCTTAAAAGGTGGTCGCAGAGGCCGCACAGATCGCTACAAAGCATACACAGATCGTGCGAAAAATGCTTGGTCAGAATGGCTTAGCGTACAAGGCTAGACAGAACCATCGTGGCGAGTTAGCGTTCAACTATGGCAGACACATTTCTTGACAAAGCTTACGATACAGTCGGTACAGAAGCGACACGTGCGCTCTATGCCGACTGGGCTAAAAGCTACGATAAAGAAATTAGCGAAAATGGTTATGCGACCCCGGGACGCTGCGCAGATGCCTTAAAAAGCGTCACGCGCGACTTCACAAAGCCTATCTTGGACTTTGGATGCGGCACCGGTCTTTCTGGCCTCGCCTTATCTTTGGCCGGCTTTAAAACAATCGATGGCGTCGACTTGACTCAAGAAATGTTAGATCGCGCGAAAGAAAAGCAGCTCTATCGCAGCCTAAGACTATCCGAGCCAGATAAAGGTTTTACTATTAACTCCGGTGAGTACGCGGCGGTTGCATCCATAGGCGTTATTGGCGCTGGCGCTGCACCAATTGACGTTTTTGATATGATTATCAATGCATTACCAAGTGAAGCTCATTTCGTTTTTTCATTCAATGACCACACTTTGAAAGACCCAAGTTTTGAAGCAAATGTTAACGCTGCTATCGCTGCCAACAAAGCGAAAATTCTGGTTGAAAACTATGGCGATCATTTACGCGGTCTCAACATGAAGTCGAAAGTATATGTTCTTGAAAAAACGTGACTTTTAGGACCCGATTTGCGCCGAGTCCGACAGGTCCCTTGCACCTAGGACACGCATATTCAGCGCTAATTGCACATGATCTTGCACGCTCCAAAAATGGCAAATTCTTTTTGCGCTTGGATGATATTGATCAAACGCGCTCGCGGGCTCATTGGGCCGATCAAATTACATCAGATCTATCATGGCTTGGGATCACATGGGATGGACCAATCTGGTCGCAAAACACAAGATCAAAGGCTTACTCCAAAGCGCTGCATCGGTTATGGGACATGGGTCTGCTCTATCCTTGCACCTGTTCACGCGCCGATATCAAGGTCGCGGCAAGCGCACCACAAGAAGGTGCCGCAATTTCTGGTCCCGATGGTATCATTTATCCCGGAACTTGCCGTGGCGTTCCTAAAATCGAGTTTCAGACAAACGCCGCCCTTCGCTTAAACATAAAAAAAGCTCTTCAACAAATTGAAACAGAAGACATAAAGTTCTTTGAGAATGATGTACCATACCACCAAAGTGACACTCAGATGATCGCAACTATCGGAGATGTCGTTCTAGCCCGTAAGAACATGGACACGTCTTACCACCTCTCGATTGTTGTCGATGACGCGGAACAAGGTATCACCGATGTCATTCGTGGTGAAGACCTAAGGGAAGCCACGTACATTCACGTCCTATTGCAAAAACTCTTGGGTCTAAGGACGCCAAATTACATCCACCATCGACTGATCAGAGATGAAAACGCAAAGCGTTTAGCAAAACGAGATGATGCGCGTGCTATTTCAAAATTTCGAGAGGATGGATTAACCATACAAGATATCTACGCTTTGGTCGGCCTCGAGCCTAGGACATAGGCGACATAAGCTCTGTCTCGCAACCATCTGTAACGGATGTATAAAAACAGCTTAAACGGTTTGTATGGCAAGCGGGACCTGACTGTCTTACGATCGCTAAAAGACAGTCTTTGTCACAGTCCATTCGCAAATCAACCAATTCTTGGACATTGCCAGACGTTTCGCCTTTGATCCAAAATGACTGCCGCGAGCGCGACCAATACGTCACTTTGCCGCTCGCCAATGTTCGCTTAACCGCTTCTTCATTCATCCATGCCATCATCAAGACAACACCTGATGTCTCTGCCTGCGCGATCACAGGAATAAGACCGGATTCATTGTAAGCCAACGTTGCGGGATCGAAAGCCATTGTGCTACCCCTTTGAAAATTGTTGTTGCACGTCTATTTAGGGAATTATGTCCCTCAACGAAAGCGCTCACTTCATGTCCGGCGAAACCGATCTTATCAAGCTCTATTCGGGGCGCATACTCGCTCTTGCCGCGGATATTCCTCATTCGGAACGACTAACAAGCGCCGATGCAAGCGTTAAAAAGCGCTCCCCCTTATGCGGATCGATTGTCACCGTTGATCTTGATATCACCGATGGTCGTGTTTCAGCTTTCGGGCAAGACGTAAAAGCCTGCGCTCTTGGCCAAGCGTCTGCATCTGTGGTTGGCGGGGCATTGATTGGATGTACCCCAGCACAAGCGTTCAAAGCGCGCGATCAACTCCGCGCATTGCTCAAAGGTAGCGGTGAAATTCCCGACGCTCCGTTCGATGGATTTGAAGTATTCTTGCCCGCATCTGCCTACAAAAACCGTCATGCTTCAATTTTGTTATCAATAGAAGCCGCTTGTGAGGCGATTGACATAATCTATGCAAAAGAAAAAAACGCCGCTCACCCAGTTTAGGGTAGCGGCGCAAAGTAAGTGCTTTCATGTGGGACCCGATAATCGCCGGAAATGAGCCAGGCAAAGCTCGTTTAGGACAACACTCTCGTTGGGACAGGACGTGTTGAGTTGCATCTAAGTTGGGACAGGATGCTTGGCGGTCGGCACGAAATCACGAGGCAAAAACTCAAACAAAAACAGGTATGTGCAGGGTCGCTACGAAAATCGTCATCAAGGCGATTGCGCCGATTGCATCGTGCACCAAGGTGCGGTCCGCGCGGGCAATGACTGTTTTGACTTGATCTATCATTGTATGTCTCCTGCTCAATCTTGCTTTTTGTTGCACCTTTGTTCTCACCTTTAAAAGGATCTGTAAAGAACAAAGTGGAACATTTGAGAACATTTCGTTAACTAAATTACTAACCCACTGAAATTAAACGAATTGCTTGATCCTGCTCCATTAACCAAAGCAGGACACGCGCTGCTTTGCCCCGTTCAGAGGTAAGTTCTGGATCATCGTGCAATAATTTACGCGCATCACTTTGTGCTATGTCCATCAAAGCAATTTGGCTTTCCATGTCAGCGACCCGAAAACGCGGCAAGCCCGATTGCGCGGTCCCGATCAGGTCGCCAGCGCCACGCATTTGCAAATCTGTTTCGGAAATTTTAAAGCCATCATTGGTTTCGCGCAGCACCGTCAGGCGTTTTTGTCCATTCTCCGACAAAGGGGCTTTGTACATGAGCAAACAAGTCGAGGCCTCAGAGCCACGCCCCACACGGCCCCGAAGTTGATGAAGCTGCGCCAAACCAAAGCTTTCTGCACGCTCGATAACCATAATTGTCGCTTTGGGAACATTCACTCCCACCTCGATGACCGTTGTTGCCACCAGCACCTGCGCGCGTCCCTCAACAAAATCAGACATAGCTGCGTCTTTTTCCGCCGCGGGCATTTGACCGTGGACAAGTCTGATCACGTCTTCGCCCAAGAGCGCACGCAAGGTTTTGAAACGCTCTTCTGCTGCGATGAGGTCAGACACCTCGCTTTCACCGACCAACGGACAGACCCAATAGGCCTGCCGCCCCTGCGAAATCGCGTCCCGAAGATGATTGATAACTTCGCTGACGCGTTCATCTGAAATGAGCGCCGTTTTGATAGGTTGCCTACCAGCGGGTTTTTCATCCAAGACAGAGACATCCATATCCCCATATTGCGCCAGCGCCAGACTGCGCGGAATGGGTGTCGCGGTCATCACGAGAACATCCGCGCTCTGGCCTTTTTTACCAAGCTCAAGTCGTTGGCGCACACCAAAACGATGTTGTTCATCAACGATTGCAAGACGCAGATCTTTGAAGTGAACGTCTTTTTGGAACACCGCATGCGTCCCGACAAGAATTTGTATTTTCCCATCGACCAGCGCTGATAACTTTGCAGCCCTCTCACGCCCTTTGTCGCGGCCCGTCAGAAGCTCTAGCACCACGCCCGCATTCTCGGCCAACGGTTGAAGACCCTCCAAATGTTGGCGCGCCAAGATTTCGGTAGGCGCCATCATGACGCCCTGCCCGCCTGCTTCAACAACCGCGAGCAGCGCCATAAACGCCACAAGCGTTTTACCGGAACCAACATCACCTTGCAGCAATCGGTTCATACGATGCGGGCTGGCCATATCCTGTGTGATTTCGTCAATCGAACGCAACTGCGCACCAGTGGGCTTATAGGGTAAGGAACTTAACACTTTGTTGCGAAGCTTGCCCGTTCCGTGACTTTCAACGCCAGGTGCGCGACGCCGGTTCGCGCGCGCCAAGGCCAAAGTCAGCTGATGCGCCATAAATTCATCATAGGCGAGTCTCTCTCGGGCCGGCGAATAGGCCGCCAAATCCCCAAGATTTTCAGGTGCATGAACGCTCGCGATTGCATCATGCCAATCAGGCCATTCTTTCACTTTCTTTTGCGTTTCATCAATCCACTCTGACAATACGGGAACGCGTTGAAGCGCACTCGCGATTGACTTAGTTAACGGCTTTTGCGTGACACCAGCCGTAAGTGGATAAACAGGTTCAAAACTCGGAATTTGCGCCGCATCCTCTGGGCGAACCACGTGATCTGGATGCACCATTTGTGCGAGTCCATCAAAAAGCTCGACCTTTCCTGAAACGACGCGACGCTGCCCCGTCGGTAACAATTTACCAAGGTAGTCGCCGCGCGCGTGGAAATACACGAGTTGAAACGCAATTTGAGAATCGACAACATCAATCCGGTAAGCTCCCCCCTTGTTTCGTGGGGGACGATGTTGGCCGATCTCGACTTCAACCGTTAATGTTGCAGGCGCATCCGCTCCTTGGACGCTTTCTTTAATCGTTCGATCTATGCCCGAAAATGGCAACAAAAACAAAAGGTCACGAGGCTTTTCGACACCTAGCCCGGCCATATTCTGTGCTGTTTTCGGACCGACGCCATCAAGGCTTGTGAGCTCGGCGAAAAGCGGGAATAGGATCTCAGGACGCGCGCTCATAAGCCCTCGATAAGGTTGAGCCAAGCGTCCTCATCCATCGTTCGCACGCCTAAATCGGCCGCCTTTTTCGCCTTTGATCCCGCGCCGGGCCCAGCAACCAAAATATCGGATTTGGCGGATACAGACCCTGACACTTTCGCGCCAAGTGCTTCTGCGCGCGCTTTGGCTTCGGCGCGGGTCATTTTTTCTAAAGTTCCCGTGAAAACCACGATTTTGCCTGCGACAGGACTGTCTGTGTCTGGTTGCTCAGCATTTTCTATGGATAATTCACTGCTCAACCGTGTGATTGACGCGCGCTCCGCTTCGTTTTGGAAAGCCCCCACGAGCGAAGTGGCCATTACATCACCCACGCCATCAATCGACAAAAGCTCGTTCCAAGCCGCGCTTGACGTGTCCTTTGCTTCGTCCATGGCATCAACAAACGCACTCCAAGTTCCGTAATGACGCGCAATCAAAGCCGCACTTTGAGCCCCCACATGACGCAAACCAAGCGCGTAAAGAACGCGTGCAAATCCAATGTTGCGCCGTGCATCGATGGCTTCAAACAACTTGTCTGCACTTTTTGCGCCCCAGCCATCACGGTTTTTCAGCTTGGTCAATTGCATGCTGTCGCGTTGCTTGAGAGTGAAAATATCAGCAGGCTCTCGTATCGAGAGACCTTCGTCATGATAGAACATTTCGATCTGTTTTGCCCCAAGCCCATCGATATCAAATGCGCCGCGAGAAACGAAGTGTTTCAATTTTTCAACGGCTTGAGCCGGGCAAACAAGCCCGCCGCTACAACGGCGAATGGCATCACCCTCTTCGCGATTAGCGGCGCTTTGGCATTCAGGGCAAATGCTCGGAAATTCGAAAGGGATGCTATCGCTTGGTCGTTTATTCAAATCAACGTCACGGATTTTCGGAATTACGTCGCCGGCTCGGTAAATTTGCACCCAATCCCCAACACGAATATCGCGACCTTCGCGAATGGGTGCGCCGCTACTATCGCGCCCTTTGATGTAGTCTTCGTTATGAAGAGTTGCATTCGACACGACGACGCCACCGACGGTAATGGGCGTTAAACGCGCTACCGGACTTAGCGCGCCAGTGCGTCCAACCTGAATATCGATAGCTTCAAGATGCGTCCACGCCAGCTCGGCCGGGAATTTATGCGCAATCGCCCAACGCGGTGTCGTTGCCCGAAAGCCGAGGCGAGACTGGTATGAAAGGTCATCAACTTTATAAACTACGCCGTCGATATCATACCCGAGATCCGCGCGTTGTTGTTCGATTGAGCGGTAGTGTGTGATTAAGTCGGGTGTTGTGTGAAACTGCTTCGTTAACGGATTGATCTCAAATCCGAACGTTTTGAGACGCGCGATGGCCTGATATTGTGTTTGCGCAAGCGGTTCGGAAACTTCACCCCAAGCATAAGCAAAGAATTTTAATGGGCGCGATTTGGTGATTTCAGAGTCAAGTTGGCGCAGCGATCCAGCTGCAGCGTTGCGCGGGTTGGCAAAAGTTTTTCCGCCGCGTTCTATTTGGCGCGCGTTAAGAATATCGAAATCGCTATGGCTCATGTAAACTTCGCCGCGCACTTCAAGGATGTCAGGCGCATTAGCTATTATTTGAGGGATATCAGAAATCGTCTTAGCATTTGCCAAAACACCCTCGCCAATAGCACCATCACCACGCGTTGCCGCTTGAACCAACTGCCCGCGTTCATAGCGCAAGGAAAGCGACAGGCCATCGATCTTTGGTTCAGCGGTGAACGCAAGCGGCGTATCATCGGACAATCCCAAATATTTGCGAATACCTTGAGCAAAATCGCTCACATCTTCGTCCGTGAAGGCATTCCCGAGTGACATCATGCGCTGCGCATGTGCGACTTTAGCAAAACCATCTTGAACCGGCGCGCCAACTTGTTTGCTGGGACTGTCATCGCGAATAAGGTCGGGGAAACGTTTCTCTATTTCTGCATTGCGCAGCTTGAGCGCATCAAAATCAGCATCACTGATTCTAGGTGCGTCATTTTTGTGATAATCAAGGTTCGCAGTGTTCAGCTGTTCCGCCAGATCAGCCAACTCGGCGCGTGCGGCATCCGTCGTTAAGTCTGCAATGTCAGGTTTTGCCATGCGCGTCTCCCCCAAGAAGTCGCGGTAGTGATAAGGGGGCGACGCAAGCTCGTCCAGAGGCTGGCAAAAATGGGCTCCAGAACGCCACATTTTATAACAGAGGCGTTAACCCGCCATTGCCGATTGTGGAACCGCTTGCTCTGCATCGATTGGATCGCGAAGCACATAACCACGGCCCCAGACTGTTTCGATGTAACTATCTTCCATTGTTGCTTCGCACAGTTTCTTGCGCAATTTGCAAATGAAGACGTCAATAATCTTGAGTTCCGGCTCATCCATGCCGCCATAAAGATGGTTTAGGAACATCTCTTTGGTAAGCGTCGTGCCTTTGCGCAAAGATAAAAGTTCGAGCATTTGATACTCTTTGCCTGTCAGATGGACAGTTGCGCCATCCACCTCGACAGTTTTGGCGTCGAGGTTCACTGCAATCTTGCCAGTGTGGATAATCGATTGTGAGTGCCCCTTGGAGCGGCGAATAATTGCGTGAATGCGCGCAATAAGCTCTTCCCGATGGAATGGTTTGGTAAGATAATCATCGGCCCCAAAACCGAACCCTTTGATTTTGCTCTCTGTGTCATCAGAGCCGGACAGAATCAAAATCGGTGTATCAATGCGCGCAAGACGTAATTGTCTGAGCACTTCATGACCGTTCATGTCAGGCAAATTCAGATCCAGAAGGATCAAATCATATACACAGAGTCCTCGAGCACCCGACTTTTGACGGGTTGACGTCTGACCGTAGAACGATTCAGCTAACCGCATGATCCG
>NZ_MLCB01000187.1 GCF_001890925.1 Planktotalea frisia | reverse complement strand
CGGATCATGCGGTTAGCTGAATCGTTCTACGGTCAGACGTCAACCCGTCAAAAGTCGGGTGCTCGAGGACTCTGTGTATAATGGGATAAAAACTGCAACCGCAGCAAAGTATCGGCGAGAGATTCAGCGTTTAGTCAAAATAAGTGGTGACGTACCCGTCCAGCATGTAACCATATCTCAGTTAAAAGAACTACGTGACAACCTTGTTACGCAAATAAAGCCAGCATCCGTTCACGCAGTTTTCACCCCAATAAAGGGAATGCTTGGCTATGCGATGAACGAACAAATTATCGAGACAAACCCCATGTATTCCGTCTCCCTACCCAGGGATAAACGTCCATTAGAAGAACGAAAATGGAAAAAATTTGAGCCAATCGAAGCATCAATGATATACAAATCCATACATGATGCTTGGGGTTCACCTAGCCCCAGTCTTACTGAAGAACGTCGCTTAGCACTTTTAATGTTGGTAAAAGTTCTCATGTTTTCTGTTATGCGGCCAATCAAGGCACTTCGATTGAAACCGAGTGTGACCTGCCCCCCGAAACTTCCCTCAGTTTAATGTAGAGTTTGCTCAACCATC
>NZ_MLCB01000186.1 GCF_001890925.1 Planktotalea frisia | reverse complement strand
TCGATGGTTGAGCAAACTCTACATTAAACTGAGGGAAGTTTCGGGGGGCAGGTCAGCGGCAATGACACGCTGATGAACTCCGATGGCGATGATAGTCTGGATGGTGGCGCAGGCGACGACAGCATTGTTGCAACGGGCGACGAAGACACGCTGCGCGGCGGGACTGGCGCTGATACTATGGAGGGTGGCGCAGATGCGGATACGTTCATCATCGAAGACAACTTTGGCAACGATGTCATCACAGGTGGCGAGGGCACGACGGACCCCACCGATGTTGATTTCGATACCGTCGATCTAAGTGCGGTTTCCGGCCCTATCACCGTTTCATTTTCTCAAAATGAAGCGGGTAGCATCACCGACAATAACGACACGATCAAGTTCACTGAAATTGAACGCATTTTCACGACGGACAGCAATGATAGTATTGATGCGTCAGGAGATGCGACCGGTCTCGTGCTCAATGCGCGCGGCGGCGATGATACGATAAAAGGGGGGCAGGGGGGCGACACCATCCTCGCCGGAGCGGGCAGCGGTGATATCTCGGATGGAGAAGGTAACGATAGCGTCGATGGTGGCGCTGGCGATGACACGATCTCAGGTGGTTTGGGCAAGGAGCTTATCACAGGTGGAGCGGGTGATGATCGCTTCGTTAATACCGTGGGCAACGGCAGTGATACGATCACTGATTTCAATGCTGGCAACAGCGGAGCAATAGGCGACGGCGACGGCACGAACAGCGATTTCATCGACCTGTCATCCTTTTTATGACGGCCTGCAAGAATTGCGCGACGACTTCGATGACGATGGCGTTTTGAACCAGTCGAACAGTGCGGACTACACGGACAATGATGAGTTTTCTGGGTCTGACGGAATTACTTTCAAAATGCTAATCGACAAAGCTTTAGGTCTGACAACACAGGCGTCGTGTGTTTTGCGCATGACACGATGATCTTGACGGCGAATGGGGAACGCCCTGCGGGACTTTTGCGGCCCGGTGATCTTATTGTGATGCGCGATAACGGTGTGCAGCCACTGGTCATGCTTGCAAGTCGAAAGCTGGACGCCGCTGAACTATCTTCGGCCCCAAACTTAAAACCAATTCTGATAGAGCAAGGTTTGGTAGGGCAAACAGCACCTACGAGCATCTTATTTTTGAAGTCCTTCAAATCGTTGTCGCCAATGGTGCCGCGAGCGAGAGCTTTTATCCCGGGCCGATGGCGCTCTCGGCGCTTACACCGCAAGTGAGGCGCAAGTTTTTTGGGATTTTCTTCGACCTTGCACAAGGGATGCTGCGCCGCAAAGCGCCCACATGGCGTTCCGCACGTAGGTATCTCAAACGCCGAGATTTGCGAAAGGCGGATTAACACCAAAGGGTTCCTGTGAAGATAGCTACCGCCGCCGAACAATTGACCTGCGCGCGATCCTAGGATTGGGGCAAGACGCTGCCGATAGTGTCGATTGTTGCAAATTTTTTGGAACGTCAGAGCGTCGAGGAGCTTGAGCAAATCGTTGATAAGTTGGTTCAGGCGAATACGGTCTTCCTAACTGCCGTTCGCTCAAGCTACGCGGTTGGCTATTATTTGCGCTACGTCGGGCGCATGGCTTTGCCAACTTTGCAGCTTTTTCCGCGTCATCAAAATAGCGCGCTTGGTGATCTCAATGACGCCAAAGAGGGAAATGTTCTCATTGCCATCACGGTCACGCGTTATTCGCGAGAGACCGTAGAAGTCTAAAGCACATCTCACACACTTCGCGCATACTTGGTCGCCTCGTTGGCCAATCGTATTTAGGGTGCGTGCAAAGCCATACACAAAGACACTCGTGGGCGTTGTTGCTGCGGCGACGATGACTTTCGGCGGCGTGATCTGTCGTTGGTGAACCGTGAGCGCAAAGAGCACGGTATTCGTTGCCCAGTCCGATTGGCAGTTCTACGCGTACAACGGCACGGCCAAGTTCGCATACAACCCATTCCCCGGGACGCCCTACTTCGAGCAACTCGCCAACAATTATGATTTTTACGGTGATGCCCTCGCGCAGATCGAAGCTGTGGCGGTCGAGAACGACAGAATGCCCAAAACCTTTTGAACGCAGCGAAATTGCTTACCAAGGGCTGGGATTGTGAAATTCAGGTGGTGACTCTTATCCTCGATGTGGGATGGCGATTGTTGGCTCTTACATAGATGAGCGTTTCGAAGCCAAAAACAAAGCGGCCGCGTCGGAACAACTCGATGCAGCTATCGCAGTGTCGTGATTGAACGCGCAGCATCATGTGCTGAGTGGCACGGTCTATGACAGCGTGCTGGAAACGGCGGACAAGCTTGGCGCTGACGTTATCATTATCGGCGCGCACCAGCCAAAGCTGCGTGACTACCTGCTCGGGGCGAATGCTGCGAAAGTGGTGCGCCATTCCAAACAATCCGTTTTAATGGTGCGCAGCGCGGGCTAGGCGATATTTTTGTTGCCACGCTAGGCTCAGGCGTGCTTTGAATGATGTGAACCTTGGCAATAAAGGCATTGCGCGCTGCTGCATAAGGTCGGCGGAGCCGTTCTGCTGAGTGTGCGTTTGGCTTCCTTATTTTGACACGCGGCGCGCCGCATTCGCACAGAGGTTAAGCCATGCTGCACAACGATCAACTAGAACAATGGGATCGCGAGAACTTCTTTCATCCCTCCACCCATCTCGCGGAATTCGCACGTGGGAACTTGCAGCAACGTGTAATCAAAACCGGCTACGGTTGCCACATTGAGGATCGTGATGGCAACAAAATGCTCGACGCCTTTGCAGGGCTTTATTGTGTGAATGTGGGCTACGGTCGCCCCGAGATTGCAGAGGCGATTGCAGAGCAAGCCACAGAACTCGCCTACTATCACTCCTACGTCGGGCACGGCACCGAAGCCTCAATCACGCTGGCAAAGATGGTGCTGGACCGCGCGCCGGATCATATGTCGAAAGTCTATTTCGGCCTGTCTGGATCTGACGCGAATGAGACCAACATCAAACTGATTTGGTATTACAACAACATCTTAGGACGCCCCGAAAAGAAGAAGATTATCTCGCGCTGGCGCGGCTATCACGGCTCTGGTCTGATGACAGGCTCGCTGACTGGGTTAGAACTGTTTCACAAGAAGTTTGATCTGCCTTTGGCGCAGGTGATGCACACCGTCGCGCCCGATTATTTCCGTCGCGATGATCTGAGCCAAAGCGAGAGCGATTTCGTCGCATACTGTGTTGCAGAACTGGAAGCGCAAATCGCACATGAAGGTGCCGATACCATTGCCGCGTTCATAGGTGAGCCTGTTCTTGGAACAGGCGGTATCGTGCCGCCACCCGCTGGCTATTGGCCCGCGATCCAAGCGGTACTGGAGAAGCACGACATCCTTTTGATTGCAGATGAGGTTGTTACGGGTTTTGGTCGTCTTGGCACGATGTTCGGCTCTGATCACTATGGCATGCGCCCTGATTTAATCACGATTGCGAAGGGTCTCACATCGGCTTACGCGCCTCTGTCCGGCTCGATCGTTTCTGATAAAATGTGGAAAGTACTGGAGCAGGGGACGGACGAAAATGGCCCGATTGGTCATGGTTGGACCTACTCGGCGCATCCTATTGGTGCTGCTGCTGGAGTTGCGAACTTGCAGTTGATCGACACTCTGAACCTTGTTGAAAATGCTGGCAGCGTTGGGACCTATCTCAACGATACCATGCGCGCGGCCCTTGGCGATCACCCGAATGTCGGCGATATTCGCGGCGAGGGGATGATCTGTGCGGTGGAGTTGGTCGCTGATAAAGATATGCGCATCTTTTTTGACGGCTCTGACAAGGTCGGCCCGCAAATCGCAGCCAAAATGCTTGAACAAGATAACGTCATTGCACGCGCTATGCCGCAAGGGGACATCATCGGGTTTGCGCCACCTTTCTGCCTGACGCGCGCAGAAGCCGACACAGTCGTTGCCGCAACTTCGCGCGCTGTGACTGCGGTTTTAGGGTAGGGGGCGGACATGCAAAGCAAAGCCCCTTTCGCGATTGCAGAATATGAGAGCCGCCTTGCCAAGACCCGCACGGCGATGGCGAAGGCCGGCCTAGACGCGATTTTTGTCACGGACCCTTCGAACCAAGCGTGGCTCACAGGCTATGACGGCTGGTCGTTCTACGTACATCAAGGTGTCATTGTCACCGCCGAGGGCCCCCCAATTTGGTGGGGCCGTCACATGGATATGCTCGGTGGTCGACGCACCTGTTGGATGGATCACGCGCAGATCATCGGCTACGGCGATCACTTCGTGCAATCGACAGAAATCCACCCGATGCAACACCTAGCTGAGCGTCTAAAAGAACAGGGTTTGGAGCGCGCGCGCATTGGCGTCGAGATGGAGAACTATTACTATTCTGCCAAAGCACACGCGGTCCTCACCACGGAACTGCCAAACGCGACGCTCGTGGATGCGACGGCCTTGGTGAACTGGCAACGTTTGGTGAAATCTGATGCGGAGATTGGCTTTATCCGCAAAGCTGCGCTCATCTCGGAAAAGGTCATCCAAACCGCGATAGAGCGTGCTGCGCCCGGTGTGCGCAAAAATGATCTGGTCGCTGACATTATGCACGTGGGCATCACGGGCGTGGATGAGGATTGGGGTGATTACCCTGCGATCCTGCCGCTCACGCCTTCCGGTTTGGACGCAACAGCTGCGCATCTGACATGGGACGGCGCGCCGATGAAAACGGGCGAAGCGACGTTTTTCGAGCTTTCGGGCTGCTATCGCCGCTATCATGCGCCTTTGTGCAGAACCGTCTATCTTGGCACCCCTCCCGATGACATGCGTCGCGTGGAAGAGGCCCAGATGGAAGGGATCGAAGCGGGCCTAAACGCCGCGCGCGTGGGCAATCGGACTTGCGATATCGCCAATGCGTTTATGGATGTCATGGGCAAGCACGGTATCGAACGCGCGGGCCGCATGGGCTATGCGATTGGTCTCAGTTATCCGCCTGATTGGGGCGAGCGCACGGCCTCGATCCGCTCAGAGGATCAGACAGTTCTACAAGCAGGTATGACGTTCCATTTCATGCCCGCCCTTTGGATGGACACATGGGGACTTGAGACGACAGAAACCATCCTCATTCGCGAAGAAGGTGCTGCCGAAACGCTTTGTGATATCGAGCGTAAGCTCTTTGTGAAAGACTGATTTTTGATCGACGCAACCAAAGCTATTCTGGCCGATCTCATAGCCTTTCCTACCGTCTCGGCGGATAGTAATTTGGCGATGATCGACTATTTAGCCTTTCGTTTTGAGGACGCTGGTGCGCGCGTGGAAATCATGCACGACGACAGCGGTCGCAAAGCCAATCTGTTTGCTACGCTTGGCCCTGACATCGACGGTGGGATTGTTCTGTCTGGCCATAGCGATGTTGTGCCAGTGAGCGATCAGGATTGGACGAGTAACCCCTTCGAAATGGTTGAGCGCGACGGGCATCTTTATGGTCGTGGGACTTGCGATATGAAGGGGTTTATCGCGGCTTGTCTCGCGATGGCACCGACCTTCGCCCAACAGGTTCGTGCGCGACCTTTGCACTTTGCTTTCACCTACGATGAAGAGACAGGCTGCATTGGAGCGGGACATCTTGCCGAGAGTTTGAAAGAGCGCAACCTCAAGCCCAGCCTTGCCATTATTGGCGAGCCAACCTCGATGCGCATCATTGAAGGACACAAGGGGTGCTATGAATATAGCACACGGTTTCAGGGGCTTGAGGGGCATGGGTCCAATCCGGACCTTGGCGTCAATGCTGTTGAATACGCAGTGCGTTATGTCGCGCGACTGTTGGAACTGCTTGATCAACTGCAAGCCCGCGCGCCTGAGGATAGCCGTTTTGACCCGCCCTGGACGACGCTCAACATCGGTGCCTTGAACGGTGGATCTGTGCACAATGTCATCCCTCCCAAAGCTCAAATCGATTGGGAAATGCGCCCAGTTCAAGCTGCCGACGCGCGCTTTGTCAAAGACACGTTGCGCAGCTATTGTGACGATGTCTTGCTCCCCGCGATGCGCCGTGTTCACCCTAAAGCAAGCATCGAAACGGAAGTGATTGGCGAAGTTGCTGGCTTGATCCCGACGGACAGCAATGAAGCGCTTCGGATCGTGGCGGAATTGACAGGCGCGAACAGCGCGGATGTGGTGCCATTCGGGACAGAAGCAGGTATTTTCCAAACCCTTGGCATGGATGTCGTGGTCTGTGGTCCAGGCTCGATCGAGCAAGCGCATAAAGCGGATGAATACCTTGCGGTTGAGCAGTTAGATCAGTGTTTGACGATGCTAGAAAAGCTTGGTGCGAAGCTGGCGGCGTCCTAGTGTCCCCGCGTCAATTTCAAAGGGCCAAGATGTGATGGAACTTGAGAGTATTGCTAACAAGATCAAGCAAGTGCCACTGATTGCAAGCCGTCGCATTATTGCGATTGTGGGTCCTCCCGCGAGTGGTAAATCGACCTTGGCTGAGAGTCTTGAACAACAGATTGCTCAAGCACGGGTGCTACCGATGGATGGGTTTCACCGCGACAATGCGGATCTGGAGGCACACGGTCTTTTGGCGCGCAAAGGTGCGCCCGAGACGTTTGAAGTGGCTGGTTTTGAGCGCATTGTCCGTGCCATTCGCGATGAGACAACCATCAGTTTTCCGACATTTGATCGTCGTCTTGACCGCGCTGTGCCAAATGGCGGACACATCCGCGCGAGCGATGAAACGATCATAATTGAGGGGAATTATCTGTTGCTGGATGTCCTGCCGTGGGCTCGCATGCGTGGTCTTTGGGACTTCAGCATCATGCTGGACGTGACGCCGCAAGAGCTAGAGCGCCGCCTAGTTGAACGTTGGTTGACACATGGCCACTCTCAAAAAGAAGCAATCGCGCGTGTGCAGGGCAATGACCTGCCGAACGCGCTTTATATGCGGGAACATTCTACACAGGCGGATCTCGTGCTAAGTCAGAGCTAGGCTTTCACATACATCCGCCAATTATGCTCTGGCGCGAAGCCAAGCAGGTCTTTGGCCTTTTTGTTGGAGTAAAATGTCTCTTCTTCGCCCATTTTTGCGGCTGGTACGCCTGCATAGTAGGTCTGGATCAATTCTTCCGTGGTTTTGGCGACGGAGTGGTTGTCGTTGGAAGCATTGAAAATCTGAAAACCAAGCCCGTTTATCGCGAGACATTTGTCCACCAGCTGGCCTAAATCGCGTGCATCGATGTAGGCAAAAATATTGCGGCGACGCATGTCGGGGTTGGCGAAGTAGGTTGGGAAATCTTGTTCGTATTCATGTGGCTCGACCACATTGTTTATGCGGATGCCGTAAATATCAAAGCCTGAGCGGCGCTGAAAACTACGCGCAGTCACTTCGTTTACGACCTTTGACATGGCGTAGCTGTCCTCTGGAATAACAGGATGCTCTTCGTCGATGGGCAAGTATTCTGGCTTGCGCTCTCCGTCGGCGAAACAAACGCCATAAGTTGTTTCGGACGATGCAAAAATAATCTTGCGCACGCCAAATTTTACTGCGGCATCAATGACATTATAGGTGCCCAATGTGTTCACGCGATAGCATTCATTATCAGACATCATCAACATGCGCGGAACGGCAGCGAAATGAACAACTGCGTCGAACTTTGGCACACCTGTGCCTGGTTCTAATTCGTCATACCCTGCATAACTTGCCATGATATCAAACATTTGGCCAGCATCGTTGATGTCTGCGATGCGGTTGTCTATGTGGGGATTGTCAAGCAAAACCTTGTCCACATTCAACACCCGATGTCCTTGCGCCACAAGGTAGGCAACCGCGTGTTTACCCGCTTTCCCAGATCCGCCAGTGAATAGAATGCGCATGTTGTGTCTCCTTTTTTTCTAGCGATGACTAGAGATGCGACAAGGCATTTTGGCAAGGTCCATTTTATGGGCGCACGTGCTGAGATGAGCTTGCAATTCTTTGACCCTGGCGACTTAATGCCATCAAACAAAAGGGGCAAAGCGTGCGCGAAACTTACGATATAGCCGTGATTGGCGCAGGCATTGCAGGGGCGTCGGTTGCTGCCAACTTAGCGCAAAGGGGTGTACGCATCGCATTGTTAGAGATGGAAAGCCAACCCGGCTACCACACCACAGGGCGATCTGCCGCGATATATTCGCCTGTCTACGGGCCTGAACCGATCCGTGCACTGACGCGCGCATCGCTCGGATTTTTCAATACGCCACCGGATGGATTTACGAGCAACGCTTTGCTCAGTGTCCGAAATGCGTGTTTTCTTGCGCGTGAAGATCAGCTAGGCGATTTGGCCCATTTGCAAACCGAACTTGGCGATGCTCGAACGGTCACGCGCCTTGATCAAGAGCTGCTGCAATCACGCGTGCCGCTTTTGAAAGATGGCTACGCGGTTGCGGGGCTTTGGGATAGCGGAACCTCCGAAATCGACGTCGCTGCGCTGCATCAAGGTTATCTGCGTCAGTTTAAATTGAACGAAGGCACTGTGCGCACCAACTCAGCGGTTAAATCGATCAACAAAACGTCGAAGGGCTGGACGCTTTGCACCGCTCAAGGCGAGATTGACGCCGCGATTGTGGTCAATGCTGGCGGCGCTTGGGCGGATGTTTTGGGCGACATGGCAGGGGCAGAGCGTATTGGTTTGATACCCAAACGTCGAACGGCGGTGATCGTAGATGCGCCGGAGGGGTGTGATATCAGCGTGCTGCCTTTGACCGTGGATGTGCAAGAGCAGTTCTACCTCAAACCCGAAGCTGGAAAACTGCTCATTTCCCCAGCAAATGAAGACCCTGAAAGCCCATGCGATGTGCAACCCGATGAGATGGACATCGCGATTTGCGTTGACCGGATCGAGCAGGCATTTGACATATCAGTGCGCCGGATCGAGCGGTCTTGGGCCGGTTTGCGTAGCTTTGTCGCTGATAAATGTCCGGTTGCGGGGTTTTCAGCGCAAGTTGAAGGGTTCTATTGGCTCGCAGGGCAGGGCGGTTACGGCATCCAATCCGCACCTGCTTTGGCCCAGTATGCGGCGGCGGAAATCTTGGGCTTAGAGGTGCCGCAACATATCCTTGATGAAGGGCTTGATCCCGCCACTCTCAAACCAAACCGCGCTGGTTTGTTAGGCTAACGCAGGTCGCTCAGCGCGTCTGTGCCACCAGATTGCCAAGAGGGTAACTGTGATGGCTGGCATCCACAAAAGCTCTGCTTTCATCATGACGAGAACGGCCAAGGCAAGGCGCATGGCAACTTCCCAAGGCGCTAGTTTGCGTTTGTCAAAACCAGCGAGAGCCGATGAAATTAGGTAAAGCGCGACGACCAAACGCGCGAGCAAAAGCGCCAATGCACCCAGATACGTTTGACCGTCATACCCATCCAAATATTGCGCGCCTCCAGAGGCTTGCGGGTCGATGACCGCTTGCGGGATGAGCAAAAGCTCGGGATAGAATGCAAATATGAACGGTACAATAAACATTACGATCCCCGACTTCACTGCCGACACTGCCGTCGACATTGGCTCGGCCTTGGTGATGGTCGCCGCCGCGAATGCAGCGAGCGCGACAGGGGGCGTGATGGCGGATGCGACAGCAAAGTAAAAGATAAACATATGTGCGGTGAACAGGGACAAACCTAACCCCGCAAGCACGGGGCTCATCAGCAAAGCTGCGTTGATGTAGGCAGGCACAGCAGGCATGCCCATGCCGAGCAGGACGGCTAAGAACATCGTCATCAAAAGGGCGATGAATTGCAAGAAATACGACCCGCCACCGCCAAGGCTCAAGCTGTTGAGCCAAGCCAGAACATCAAGGGACAGAAAGACAGGTAGCCCCGTGAAAGAGAGGCAAAAGTCGATGATCGAAACCGCGAGGAACATCAGATAAAGCGTCGAGATCAGGATGCCTGCGTCCGCGAGCGCATCAACAATCTTGCGCGGTTTCGCGCGAACGTCGGGGTCCAAGAACAAGAGCGCGAGCAAAAGCATCACTGCCCACCAACCCGCTGATCCGGCTGAACCTGCGGAATTCTGGATAGCTTGTTGGAACCAACTTAGGCTTTGAACAGAGCACCCCGCATCTGTGAACGTGCGTTCCGCGCCAAATAACCCATCTAGCAAGCCACAGCCGACCGCGTCCTTTGGCGTTAGCAGCAACGTGAGGATCAAGAAGATGGGCCCGAAGATCATCATCAAGTTCCACCCGTCTTGACGCTCAAGCACCATGTCGTCGGTTAGTTCACCAATCGCTTCGATACCCTGTTTGCGCGATTGGAACATCGCCGACAGGAAAAGGCAGAAAAAGTAAGCAATCGCGGGGATTACGGCTGCCATGATCACGCTCGAATAGGGCACAGATGTGAGCGAGGCGAGCACGAATGCCGCGACGCCCATCACAGGGGGCATGATGGACCCACCGGAGGAGGCAGCCGCCTCGACCCCGCCGGCGAAGACTTTGGAGAAACCCCGTTTGAGCATCATAGGAATGGTAAGCACACCGGTCGAGAGCACGTTAACAATCGGGCCACCCGAAATGGTGCCAAACATCGCCGACGAAATGATTGCAGCATGCGCAGGACCACCGCGCAAATGGCGCGTCCATCGGAAGGCGAGTTTGATCAAGGAACGCCCTCCTGCGGAACTGCCAAAGAGCGAGCCAAGCACGAGGTAGGGAAAGATTGTGTTCAGGACGATGTCCATGAAGCGGCCCAGCAGACCCGAGGAATTATTCACCAACACATCGTGCACACGCGGTCTGCCATCGCTGAGCATGCGCGGTTCACCCGCGAGCTTGGTCACGAAATATTTGTTTATATCTTCAGCGCCGTAGACGTACCAAACCAGCACTGTGATAATCGTGTATGCTGCAATCAGGATCGCAACGATCACCAGTGGCAGGCCCCAGACTTTGACGTTGTAGGACAGAAACACAACAATCGCGAGGCCAACGATCAGCACCAACCAACCGCCCGTCGTGTTTACGCATTGGGGGTTTTCCACAGTCGTCACAGGCGGCAAACCAAGGCTTTCGTTGAACTCATTCGCGGCAGCTAGGCTTTCAGCGATCAATCGGGCACGCTCGCCAGTGATGCGGTCGATCAAGCAGACGGATTCAATTTCGATCAGATAGGTCAGCGAGATCGTTACCGCCATCGCCACCAAAGCAATGTCGAGCGCCAAACCAAAACCGCGCCTCGCGGGTGAGCGGTCTTTCCAATCGCGCCACATAGAGTGTTTCAGCGCAACAATGAGCATCATCAGAGCAAAGAAAAACGGGTAAAACCACTCGAACGGGAACTTGCGAAACTTGACACCGCTTTGCCCCCAAAGGGATGCTGCCAAGTCGTCATATCCAGGAATGCCGGGGGTGGAGTTGAGCAAGCCTATGATCACCATGCCCAGCGAAAGCGCATAGAGTAGCAGAAGCGCAAAACTACGTGGCGCTTTGGCGCTTGGATCAATGCTCGACATGGCAGGCCCTCAATAGAAAAAGGCCGAGCGCTAGAAAGGCTCGGCCACAGATTGCGCAGTTTTACTTGGCGCAATCAGGGATCGTGTAACCCGCGTCTTCCCATGCGGCGACCGCGCCGGGGTGGTATTTGATTGGGTTGTTGCCACACATATCGGTGATCGCTGGATCAACTTCGCCGTGCCACGTGCCCGGCATGAACGGCGCTTTCGCGTGATAGATCGGCTCGATGTTCTTAATGAACGCCGCAGTGAGTGACTTGGCCAAATCGAAGTCCATGTTCACGTTGACGATATCCGCGCCGACCGTTGCAGGACCACGGAATGTGTCGTCCTCTGAGACGATTGTGATACCTTCGCCATAGCCCATTTCTGCGACAGGTATGGAAAAGGAAACTGTGCCCGGAAGTTTGGCGACATTGGCAAAAGCATCGCTCTCGTAGATCTCTTTAGACACCGAAAAGATGCTCATCTTGCCAGACGAAAGACCCGCGGTGACACGTGGGTCTGGGAAAGCCATTGGCAAAACAAACGCATCAGCCGATCCGTCCTGGATCGTTTTCACCGCTTGGCCCCAGTTTACCTGAATGCCTGTGTATCCTGTGCCCTCATCCAGACCTGCGTTGGTTTTGATCAACAAACGTGCGTTGGTCAGTGCCGCTCCGCGTGGGGGACCGTTAAAGATTGTCTTGCCTTCAAGCCCGTCCCAGCCGCCGATGCCTGCGCTGTCATAGGCGAAAAGGCCCTGAACAGAGATGCGATAGGTATAGAGCGCTACAAGGTTTCCTGCGAGCTCTGCGCCAGTGTCTTTACCAAGCTTGGCATAAGGACCGACGCCGCGTGAGAGCAAGAACGGCAGGATGTAGGGTGCCGCTGCGATATCGGATTTTCCCTCTGCCACGTTCTGCACAGAGTTTGTAAGCGTTTGGCCAGACGTGACCTGAATGTCTGCGACGCCTTCTTTGGCGGCAGCTTCGGACAGCGAAATGATCGAGATACCGGGGGTTGTGTTTGGCGCGGCTGTTTCAGCTGTCAAAATGCTCTGCGCATGCGCGCCGCTTGCTAAAAGAAATGTCGCGGTGACAGCCGCGAAGAATTTTGATGACATGATGTGATCTCCCTAGATGGTGATTTTATTGGTTCTGTTGAGCTGCGCCTTTTTACTTTGCGCTTCACTCTAGTTTATGTCGTTTTAACCGATATAAAAGAAAAAAAATCGATAATTGGAGTCTTCGATGTCTGATGCGGCGCCTGAACTGAAGCTTTTTGTCTCTCCAAACAGTTGCGCGCGCGTGCCGACCATCGCCTTGGAAGAGATCGGCCTACCGTTCGAGACAGAGTTGGTCAGTGTCATGGCAAACCAGCAAAACTCGCCGGAGTATTTAAAGATTAACCCAAAAGGCAAAGTGCCTGTTTTGCTCATTGAGGGCGCGCCTTTGACGGAAAACGTGGCGATCTTGAGCTGGCTGAATGCCACTTTTCCCAAGGCTCATCTTTTGCCAAAACCAAACAGCACCATTGAAGCTTACTATCAAACCGCTGATCTGTCGTTCTTTTCCGCAACCGTGCATCCGCTCGTCACACGTGTCGCGATGCCGTTAAAATTCATCGATGACGCAGAGCTTTCTTTTGAAATTGTGCGCCCTAAAGCGACCAAAGATATGCGGGTCGTCATGGCAATGGTCAACGCGCGTCTTGAGAATGGCCCTTGGTGGTATGGCGATCAATGGTCTGTGGTGGATGGGTATCTCTTTTGGGTGTGGTCACGTATCACCGGGATTGGTTTTGAGCAGGATGATTTCCCGAACATCCGCGCGCATTGTGACTTGATGAACGCGCGCCCTGCGGTGCAACGTGTTCTGGCGCGTGAGGCGATGAATGTGGAACTGCTTAAGTCTCAGGGGCTCTATAAAGCGCCGCACTAAGTTGCGAGAATGTCGAAGGAACAAAGAGAAATGAATGTACTTTGGATAATGGCGGATCAACTGCGTTGGGACTACCTCAGTTGCTATGGTGCCAAGCATATCGACACGCCCAATATCGACAATCTCGCCGCAAAAGGCGTGCGGTTTAATAAAACCTACGTGCAATCGCCGATCTGTGGTCCCTCAAGAATGAGCTTTTACACGGGGCGTTACCCGCGCTCGCACGGTGCGACGTGGAATGGCTTTCCTCTGCCTGTGGGCACGCCGACATTAGGAGATCATCTACGTGAGATTGGCGTCACCAGCTCGCTTGTCGGCAAAACGCATATGACAGCGGATGTGGATGGGATGCGCCGTCTTGGAATTGATCCCGACAGCAAGATTGGTTCGTTGGTAAGCGAAGGTGGTTTCGAGGTCTTCGTGCGCGATGATGGCACCAATGCGGTGACTTACAAGAACCGCCACGCGGAAGACTACGATGCCTATCTGCGCGCGCATGGCATGGGGGGCGACTCTCCTTGGGAAGAGTGGGCAAATACTGCGATTGGTGCGGATGGAAAGAAGAAATCAGGTTGGCTGCTAGAGACGGCCCCGCTGCCTGCGCGCGTTCCCAAAGAGCACTCAGAAACAGCTTGGCTCACCACACGCGGGATCGAGTTTATGCAGCAGCAGGGCGATGATCCGTGGCTCTGCCATCTGAGTTACATCAAGCCACATTGGCCCTACCTCGCGCCAGCGCCCTACAATGACATGTATACCGCCGACGATCTGCCTGACGTGAACCGTCGCGACAATGAGCATGATCATCCATTGATGCAGCAATGGGAAAAGACCCGCATTTGCGAGAATTTCTCGCGCAAAGACGTGCGGGATATGGTGGCACCGGTCTATATGGGCTTGATCAAGGAGTTGGACGACAATCTCGGGCGGCTCTTTGAATATCTCGAAACCAGCGGGCGCATGAAGGACACGATGGTCGTGTTTTGCTCTGATCACGGGGACAACATGGGCGATCATTGGCTGGGTGAGAAGGATCTGTTTTACGATTGCTCGGCGCGCATTCCGCTGATTGTTTATGATCCGCGCACCGCTGCGGATGCCACGCGCGGCACGTCTAGCGATGCGCTGATTGAGGGGATCGATCTTGCACCTACGTTCCAGGATTTTTTTGAAGGTCCGGCCAAACCGCACATCTATGAAGGGCGTTCGCTAGAGCCGCTTTTGCATGGCAAAGATGTGCAATGGCGTGATCACTGCATTTCTGAGTATGACTATGCAACCCGCGATGCGCGGCGAATGGTTGGTGTGGATCAATTGGATGCGCGGCTTGTGATGGTCTTTGATGGGCGCTGGAAATACGTGCATGTTGAGACCATGCGCCCGATGCTGTTCGATCTTGAGAATGATCCTGATGAATTGCACGATCTCGGTGCTGATCCGGCGCATACAGAGCAGGTCGCGCGCCTGAAAGAGCTGCATTTTGATTGGACGCGGCAGCATCATCAGCGCATTACACGCCCCGCCGCAATTGTTGAGGCGATGACAGATGATCGTGAGCCCGAGGGCATTTACATCGCGCATATCGATCAGGCCGGGCTTGAAGACCAAGGCCTTAAAATGCCGCCGCATATTGACGCTTAGGGCTTAGGTAAGCCCCAGTTTCGCGGTGATCTGATCAAAGCAAGCGGAGACGTCATGGGGCGTCTTCGCCGTAGCGGCCACATAAAAATCAGGGCGTATGATCGCGTAGTTACCATCCACCTCGTGCATCCATTTCGTATAACTGTCGTCGAGCGTTTGCACATGGCACCCCTCAGGGCCGACAGACAGCACGCGACCGTTAAGTTGCGCAAACAGCTCGGACTGCTCAGGGCTTAACAATCCTTGTGTGCGCTGATCTATCGCAAGAATCATCCAGCTTTGCCCGACGGCCTGATCGAAACGATCCTCGATAGCGTTAAAGCGCACAAACCCTTGCGGAGAGAGTTCTCCCGCCCCAGCAGTGTCCTCACACCAAGCACCTATGCCGAGTTTCACCAAATCGCCTGTGATTGGCTGATGATTCCGTGCGTCTAGCTCTGCGATCATACGCGCGTCACGTTCAGCGGCTTTGTCGGGATCGGTGATGCAAATGATCTCGCCTAGGTCTTGGGAAAACTGGATGTAGTGTTTTGCATGCTCCATCCGCTCGCTCTCGTAGCTTTGCAGCACATCTTGGGGCAAGGAGCCGTCCAAGATGCCCGCCAAGCGCCACGATAAAGCGACCGCATCGCGCAAACCTGCGCACATGCCCTCGCCAGCAAAGGGGGGCATCAAATGGGCTGCATCGCCCGCAATCATGCAGCGATCTTGCACCCACTGTTTCGCCCATTTGGCTTGGAACTGATAAACGGCGCTGCGCTCTAGTTTTGCATTCTCAGGCGACAGGCCCCAAGGTTCGAGCAAGCGCCACGCGGCTTCGGGTTTGGCTATTTCATCACGATCTTCATCAGGCAAAAGCATGAATTCCCAGCGTCGACGACCCGGACCACCGGGCACAATCGTCGTGGGGCGCTTTGGATCGCAAAGCTGCCATTGCGCTGGGGAAGTTGTGTAAGCCTTATCGGGAATCATATCGAGGATGAGCCAGTCAAAGAAGTAGCCTTTGTCGATTTCTCCAATGCCAAGATGTTCGCGCACAAAGCTGTTCGCACCATCAGCGCCCACCAGAAAGCGCGCGCTCAAGGCTTGATGCTCTGCGCTTTTCGCCGTGTCACTCATACGGATGTGCACGGCATCGGCGTCTTGCGTGACGTCGTTCACAGTCCAGCCGCGTAGAATGGTGATCGACGGGATGTGGCTTGCCATCTTGATCAGGCGTGCTTCAAGTTCGGGTTGGTTGAACCAATAGGTCACGTGCCAGCCCGAGGGAGCGAGGCTTTCCCAATCGACGATTTGTAAATCCAAAAGGTCTGCGTTTTTCCAATAATACAGCTCTTTGTGGTTCTCGAACGCAGGGTCATCGTCCACGTTGATTCCCAAAGTCGCCAAGATACGTGCAACTTCTGCATCCATCGTGACAGCACGCGGGCGGTCGTAAATATCGGGCCAACGCTCAACGAGCGTAACTTTGATTCCGTGCTTGCTGAGTAATATTGCAAGTAAAAGGCCGACAGGGCCGGCGCCGACAATCGCGATGTCAGCATCAGGCAATTGAGTAGTTGTGCTTTGCATTCAAGCGTCCATTTGGCTGCTGAGATAGTTGCCCGTATTGCGATAGTGATCAATCAACAAGCGGGCCGCAAGATCGGCGTCACGTTTGAGTGAGGCCTCTAGGATCTCTTGATGTTCATTCTGCACGCTGCGTGTGCGATAGCGCGGACCACGCGCCGCAAGATTGCGGTAGCGGATGTTGAGATCATAAAGCTGCGCACAGTAGCGTTCGAGCATAGGCATATTCGCATTGGCCAAAAGTGCCATGTGAAAGGCCTTATGCGCTTCCTCAAAGCCGTTATCGCCTTTTTGCGCAGCCTTTTTCATGCGGTGATGTGCCAGAACAAGTTGCTCTTCCCAACTGCTATCAGCGCCCGCAAGCGAGGCACGCAGCGCCTTTTCTTCAAGCATACACCGCAGCGCAAGAATTTCTTCAAAATTGGCTTTGCTCACAGGGGCTGCGCGAAATCCACGTTGATCAATCCGCTCGACGAGCATGTCGGACGTCAAAAGGCTTAACGCTTCGCGCACGGGGCTGGCCCCTGTATCAAGCAAGCTGCGCAACTCTTCGATTTTGAGCTTTTGTCCAGGTGGCAAGTCACCCGTTAGGATCATATCGCGCAACCGCAAGTACGAACCGTGGGTCGCGGATCGGTCTTTGGTCAAAGGGTTCGGCATAACATTCATGAGGATGTCCTCGGATGGGATTGCAGCACAGATCGGCGCGCAGGCTAGGCGAGGGTCGTGCCACCTGTCGATAGACCGACGCTCAGACTGAATGACCCTTCATTTATCATCCAACGGCGCAAAATAAAGGTGCGTGCGCCTGATTTGTGCATTGGATCGCCTTCGGCCAAAGCGCGCGCAGCCTCAAGACTGTCCGCGCGGTAGATGATCAAGCCAACGCCTTGCATATGATCACCGCTTTCGTCCGACATAGGGCCAGCAAAAGCAAGTTGCCCAGCACGCTCAAGCTGCGCTTGATAAGCCAAGTGATCCGGTAGGTTCGCCTTTACATCTTCGGGGGCCATCGCAGGTGTGGAATGCGCTGCGTAGAGCTCCAACGCCAACGCGCCGCGCTCTTTCGCTTGTGATTTATACTCTGCCCAAGCAACCATTTTGGTCCCCTTATAAAATATCGATATTAATTGACAGTAGTCAGGATTGTCGGCAGAAATCAAGAGAACAGACAAGGACGCTGCTTATGAAATACCTCGTTGGGGAAACGGCTGAAGGATCGGCTGTATTTGCTGTCACTGGCGAAAATGCTGTGAATCTGACAGCTCTGGATCCAAATGTCGGGTCTGATCTGATGGGGGTTATTGAGGCAGGCGGGCTGAGCGATTCTGTTGCGGCGCAGATCGTTGATGCGCCAAAAGTTGCGATTTCCTCGATCACGCCCGCGCTTCCAGTAGCCTCTCCTAGTGCGATCATTTGCGTTGGTTTGAACTACACGGATCACATTAAAGAGGGCGGTTACGACATTCCTGAGTACCCCGCCTTGTTCATGCGCTCTAAGGCGTCGATTATGGCGGCGGGCCAGCCAATGGTGCGTCCGTCTTGTTCTGAAACGCTCGATTACGAAGCTGAGTTGATGTTGATCATCGGCAAAGGCGGTCGTCACATTTCAGAAGCAGATGCGCTGGATCACGTGTTTGGCTACACGGTGTTTAACGATGGCTCTATCCGTGAATACCAGCGCAAGACACATCAATGGACGCCCGGTAAGAATTTCGACAACACGGGTGCGATTGGCCCTTTTGTTGTGACCCCTGATGAAGTGCCTGAGGGCGCTGCGGGTTTGACCATAGAGAGCCGTGTAGGTGCGGAAATTCTGCAAAACTCCAACACCGCGAATATGATTTGGGACGTGCGCAAGATCATTGCAATTGTCTCTGAATACACCACACTTGCGGCGGGTGACATGATTGCGATGGGCACGCCTCCTGGTGTGGGGCACGCGAAAAAGCCAGGGCCACGTTGGTTGAAGCCAGGCGAAACCGTAGAGATTGAAATTGAAGGCATCGGCATTTGTGCCAGCCCCATCGTCGATGAAAAGGATATGACAGTATGAGCGCACCGACAGGCGCAGACCTAGACGCCTTGTGTGCGACAGCACAGCAGGGTCATCGCGACCTTCGTGGGCGTATTGAACGCCTCTCGGATGATGCGATTGATCTAATCTTGCGTGAGGCGCGTTCGCATTACGCGTGGACGGACAAGCCTGTCCCTGATGCGATGCTCGAAGAAATCTACGACATTGTAAGCAACGGCGCGACGAGCATGAACACATGCCCCGCGCGCATCGTGTTCGTGAAGAGCGCTGAGGGTAAAGAACGTCTCGCCAAGACTATGAAGCCGATGAATGTTCCAAAGATGATGGGCGCGCCTGTCACGGCGATTATTGCACATGATCTGAACTTTTATAATGATCTGCCGTTCCTCTTCCCGCATGAGGACCGACGCAAATTGTTCGAGGGCAAAGATGCGTTCATCGCAGACACAGCCTATCGCAACGGCACGCTTCAGGGGGCCTATCTGATGATTGCTGCGCGGGCGCTGGGATTGGACGTGGGCGCGATGTCTGGTTTTTCCAACGCTGACGTCGATGAAGGATTTTTTGCAGGCACCTCGCTCAAATCGAATTTTCTATGCAATATTGGCTATGCGGATGAGTCTGCGTTATTCCAAAAACTACCACGCTTTTCGTTCGATCAAGTCTGCTCATACGCTTAAAGGACCAGCCGCATGGCTATCAAGATGAAGACCGTAGTGACCTATCGTGCCAAGGCCGAATGCCCGACGCACTCGCGTACGGAAATTCCAGTGCGGGACTTGAATGTGGTGATCGACGAGCCGATCGAGCGCGATGGAACTAATCTGGGTCCGACCCCGACCGAGGCCGCAATGACCGCTTTAATCGCCTGTACCAATGTGATCGGCCATAAATGCGCACATCGCTTAGGGGTCGCTTTAGGCGAGGTCACGATCGATGCAGATTGCAAGTTCGACCGTCGTGGCGTGATGATGCAAGAAGAGATCGACGTTCCCTTTCCTGAGATCACTTTGAACGTGAATTGCAAAACGGACGCGTCGCAGGATGCGCTGACAAAGGTTGGCGTTGAAACAGCAAAGTTTTGCGCCATCGCCAAGCTGTTTACATCGGCGGGGACTGATCTGACAGTGAATTGGATAAAGATATACTGATATAAAAAAGAGCGAAAATGCTCACATGTTTCTGGGAGGAAAACACATGAAAAGCTGGACCAAAAAAGGAATGATGGGTGCCGCGCTTGCGACTGCGATGGCACTGCCCGCAGCAGCGCAAAAAAGCGTGTCAGCAGTTGTGATCGATGGCTACCCGGCGCGCGCGCTTTGGGTGAAAGAGTTCACCAACTTCTTCATTCCCGAGGTCGACAAGCGCCTCGCAGAGACCGGCGAATACAAGATGAGCTGGCAGGAAAACTACGGTGGCTCCATCGTGAAGCCGCGCGGCGTTCTCGAAGGCGTTCAGCTTGGTCTCGGTGACATCGGTATCGTCACAACGATCTTCCACAGTTCCAAATTGCCAAGCCAGGGCATTTCTGGCTCAACACCCTTCATCGCCTCAGATGCGCGCGCGGTTGCCAAGGCCGTGGACGAAATCGCGCGTGAATTCCCTGCCATGCAGAACGAATTCGCAGCACAGAACCAAGTCTATTTGGCAACGGGTGTTGTGCTCGACAGCTACCAGATGTTCTGCACGTCCGAAGTGTCGTCCATTGCTGATCTTGAAGGCAAAAAGGTTGCAGGCGCAGGTCTGAACTTGCGCTATCTCGAGGGTATCAAAGACGCAGCAGGCGTGCGTGGTGGTCTGACGGACTTCTACAACATGCTGCAAACCGGTCTTGTGGATTGTGGAATGCTCTGGCCAGAAGCGGCGAAGACTTTCAAAATTGCCGAAGTTGCGCCCTATATGCTCAAAGCAGACCTTGGCGCTGTGAACTCAAAGACAATTACAGTGAACGCAGACTACTGGGCGAAACTGCCTGATGGCGTCAAAGATGTGTTGAAAGCGGTTGCGATTGATTACCGTGACCACGTTGCTGGTATTGCGATGGACCGCGCTGCGGCTTCTGAAGCGGCCTATGTCGAAGGCGGCGGTAAGATCATTGACGTTTCGTCTGAGGATCGCGCAGCTTGGGCAAATGCGATGCCAAATATTGCGGCTGAGTGGGCGACGACCCTGAACGACAAGGGCGAAGATGGCACAGCAATGCTCGCAGCTTACATCGGCAAGCTGAAAGACGCGGGCTACGAGGGCGTTCGTGATTGGACGGCTGAATAAAGGGATCGGCGATCAGGGATTAACCAAGCTATGCTAAAAACAACGCTGGCGAGGATTACCCGGATCGCCAACCTCGCGGCAATCGCTTCCAACGCCTTAGGCACGCTTGTCGTTCTGGCGTTGGTGGTGGTTCTGAACGTCGACGTCATTGCACGCGGCGTTTTTTCATCGCCTATCAAGGGCACCTACGAGATGGTGCAATTTTCTGTGGTGATGATCGTCTTTCTACAGCTCGCAGACGTGGTGCGCGTGGATCGTTTGACCCGATCTGACGGCTTTCTCAACCTGCTCGGTCAACGCAGCCCCAACATGGCAGCCAATATGCGCCGGATCATCAACGCGCTTTCGGCAATCTTCATGGGGCTGATCGCCTACATCACATTCCCCGAGTTTTTACACATGTGGGACACGCAAGACTACTTCGGCGTGCCGGGCCTGTTCACGCTGCCTTGGTGGCCTGTGAAATTGGTCTTTTCTTTCGGCACAGCATTGGCCTGTCTGATCTTTGTTCTGAAGGTCATCACGGCTGTTGATCGTCCACACCTCGAAGCGGCAAAAAGCGAGAACAACACATGACCCCCATCGAGATCGGCCTCATCTCGGTCGTTGCCATCGTCTTTCTGATCTACTCGGGCGTCTACATCCCAATCGCGCTGGGCATGGTGTCGTTCGTGTCAATCTGGCTGATGCGGGACAACTTTACGCTCGCCCTGAACCTACTCAAGATCGCCGTTGGCGACAGCGCTATGGAGTATTCGTTCGCGACTATCCCGTTATTCACCTTCATGGGCCTCATAGTCTCAAAAGCGGGGCTGGGGCGCGATATCTATGAGGTCATGACAATGCGCTTTCGCAAGGTCAAAGGTGGGATCGGCATGGCCACCGTGGGCGCGAATGCTGTGTTCGCCGCCGTCACAGGCTCCTCCATCGCTTCCGCTTCGGTTTTCACCAAAGTCTCTGTTCCGCAGATGATGGCGCAGGAATATAACAAGAGCTTCGCTGTTGGCGTTGTTGCGGGCTCATCAGTGCTTGGAATGATCATTCCACCCTCTGCGATGTTGATCATCTATTCGTTCGTGTCCGAGCAATCCGTAGGCGATATGTTCCTCGCAGGTGTGATCCCTGGTATCCTGTTGGCCATCGCCTATGTGGGCGCGATCTGGTTCATGGGCCGTTTCACTCCGAATTTCGTGGGTGGTCGCATTGTGGAAGATACCGAATGGATGACGAAGCGCGAAGTCGCCTCGAAAACGCTGCCGACGCTTTTGCTGATCACGATTGTTCTGGGTGGTATCTACACCGGCTGGATGACCGCCGTAGAAGCAGGCGCTACAGGCGCACTCGTCGCTCTGATTATCGCGATTGTGCGTCGCTCTATGTCGCTCAAAGGGTTCTGGGAAGCACTGCTTGAAACCGGTCACATCACCGCTGCGATCCTGTTTTTGATCACCGCCGCGTCGATCTACAGTCGCATGCTCGGCCTTGCAGGGTTACCTAACCAACTGCAAGATATCCTTGCTGGCAACTCAGCATCTTTTTGGACCATCATGTTGCTCTATGTTTTGCTGATGCTCTTTCTCGGCACGTTGCTCGACACAGCCTCTATCATCCTGATCGTTGTACCGCTGTTCTTGCCAATGATCGAAGCGATGGATCTGTCGCTTATCTGGTTTGGCATCATCACAGTCGTTGGCGCTGAAATTGGTCTACTCACACCGCCGCTCGGCATATCGTGTTTCGTGATCAAATCGACGATCGATGATGATCGCATCTCGCTCAAGGACGTCTTCATGGGCGCGCTGCCCTTCGCCCTTGTCATGCTCATCGTTTTGTTTATCCTCATCGAATTTCCAATACTCAGCCTCGCCCTCATCTAAGGAGCCATCCCATGCGCACAGTCACCAAAGACAATATCACCGACGTTTTCATGGGCTATGTGTCAAAGGACACGGACCCGCGAACGCGCGAAATTATCGGGTCGTTGGTGCAGCATTTGCATGACTTCGCCCGCGAAACAAAGCTGACCCATGAAGAGTGGCGCGCAGGGATTGCTTTCCTTGAGGGCTGCGCCGCGATCGAGACCGAGGACCGCCATGAATTTGTGCTCGCCTCTGATGTGTTAGGAATGTCGTCCTTGATCGACATGATCAATTCTAGCGAGGACGCGACAAGTTCATCTGTGTTGGGGCCATTCCATGTTTCCGGTGCGCCTCCGCTTGCCTATGGCGGGGATATGAAACGCCACTACGGCGGGCCAATGTTGCTTGCAGAAGGGGTGATCAAGGACACCGCTGGCAACCCGATTGCCGGTGCTCAGATCGATATCTGGCAGACAGCGCCCAATGGGCTTTATGCGAGCCAGGACCAAGAGCAGGACACCTATTCTTTCCATGGTCTGATGACGGTTGGCGAGGATGGCAAATACGCGTTTACGACGGTGAAACCTGTGGAATATACGGTACCGTCCGACGGTCCTGTTGGCGACATCCTACGCGCCTGCGGCCGTCATCCATGGCGTCCATCGCACCTGCACTACATCGTGACAGCGCCGGGGTTTCAGCCCCTTGTGACCGAAATTTTCCCCGATGACGATCCGTATCTGGACCAAGACACGGTCTTTGGCGTGCGCAACGATTTGGTGATGACCTATGTGGAAAAGCCCGCATCGGAGTTTCCTGAGGGCATGGAAGTGTCTGGCAAAGTGACAGAAAACTTTCTCCAAGTGACGTTTGATGTCACACTCGCGCCCAAGGCATAACACTCGGACTTAGCACAAAGGATAGGTATATGGTTGATATCACCACGGACGTTCTCATCATTGGCACAGGTCCTGCAGGATCATCGTCAGCTGCGCTTTTGTCGAGTTACGGGATCGAGAATGTGGTGATCAATCGCTATCGCTGGCTGGCCAACACACCGCGTGCGCATATCACCAACCAACGCACGATGGAGGTGCTGCGCGATCTCGGCCATGAGGTCGAACAAGAGGCATATCTTTTTGCCACCGAGCAAGAGTTGATGGGCGAGAACGTCTTTTGCGAAAGCCTCGCAGGCGAAGAGATAGGTCGTATGAAAAGCTGGGGCACGCATCCCCTGTCCAAAGCCGAACATCTGATGAGCAGCCCGACGTTTATGAACGATCTGCCGCAAACCTTCATGGAACCCTTGCTGTTCAAGACCGCTTGTAAGCGCGGCAGCAACGCGCGGATGAATACTGAATATTTGCGCCACGTTCAGGATAGCGACGGCGTGACGACGACCTGCCTGGATCGTATGACCGGCAAGGAAATCACTATTCGCTCGAAATACCTGATCGGCGCAGATGGGGGCAATTCGCTGGTGGCTGAACATGAAGACCTGCCGATTGCGGGCAAGATGGGTGTCGGCGGCTCGATGAACATCCTGTTCAAAGCGGACCTGAGCAAATACGTCGCGCATCGTCCGTCGGTTTTGTACTGGGTGATGCAGCCCGGTGCAGATGTAGGTGGCATCGGCATGGGCCTTGTGCGGATGATCCGCCCTTGGAACGAATGGCTGATCGTTTGGGGCTACGACATCAATGAACCAGCACCTGTGGTGGATCAGCAAATGGTGACCGATGTGGCGCGCCAATTGGTCGGTGATCCAGGGCTCGAGATCGAACTTCTAAGCGCCAACACATGGACCGTGAATGATGCATATGCGGAGCAACTCTCGAAGGGGCGCGTCTTTATCATGGGTGATGCGGCGCACCGTCATCCGCCCTCAAACGGGCTTGGCTCGAATACCTCTATTCAGGATGCGTTCAACCTGTGCTGGAAGCTTGCAAGCGTGCTGAAAGGGCAGGCGGGCCAAGCCCTGCTTGAGAGCTACAACACGGAGCGTGCACCAATAGCCAAGCAGATCGTAACGCGCGCAAACCAATCCATCGGTGAGTTTGGCCCTATCTTTGAAGCGCTCGGTATGACTGGTGGTAGCGACATCGACAATATCAAAGCTAACATGGATGCACGGTGTGGAACTGACCCACAGGCCGAAGCGCAACGCGCCGCTTTGAATGCGGCGATTGCGTTTAAGAAGTATGAGTTTGATGCGCATGGTATCGAGATGAATCAGCGCTATGCATCCGATGCAATTGTGACGGACGAGCAGGTGGAACCTGCGTTCGCCAAGGATGAGGTGCTGCATTACCAACCGACAACATGGCCAGGGGCACGCATTCCGCATGCTTGGGTTTTTGATGCGATTGGCGGCAAACACTCGACGCTAGATCTGGTCGGTGGGGGCAAGTTCACTTTGCTAACGGGACTTGGTGGTGAAGCTTGGTGTGAGGCTGCGAAAGCCGTTGGCGATGCTTTGGGCATTGAGATCGTGTGTCACGTCATTGGTCCTCGTCAAACCTACGTGGATCACACCGGAGACTGGGCGCGCACCCGCGAGATTGGCGACGCTGGCTGCGTTTTCGTGCGCCCCGATCAGCATGTGTGCTGGCGCAGTGACGCGCTGAGCGTTGATCCTAAAGCAGACCTCAAGCGCGTGATGATCAGCATTCTCGCGCTCTAGAAATATACAAATAATAAGGGCCAAAATGGCTGCAACTTGGAGGAAGATATGAAGATTACGAAACTCAGACATCCCACGCGTCGCGGCTTTTTGGCGGGGACCGCTGCCGCTGTTGCCGCGCCAGCGATCATCTCTGGCACGCGTGCGTATGCGCAAAACAAAACGCTTAAAGTCGGCTTTGTCAGCCCTAAAACGGGACCTCTCGCGGGTTTTGCTGAGGCGGATGATTATGTGCTTGAGGGCATTCGCAAGACCTTTTCGGGTGGCCTTGAAAACAACGGCTCGAGCTGGAACGTTGAGATTATCACGCGCGACAGCCAGTCCAATCCGAACCGCGCTGCTGAAGTTGCCGCCGATTTGATCCTTGGCGATGAAGTCGACATCATGCTCGCCGCTGCGACACCTGACACGACAAACCCCGTCGCGGATCAATGCGAGATTAACGAAGTGCCGTGCATCACCACCGATGCGCCTTGGCAGCCCTATTTCTTTGGCCGTGGCGGCAATCCTGCGGAAGGGTTCCAGAGCACCTATCACTTCTTTTGGGGTCTTGAAGACGTCATTGGCGTCTTTCTTGATATGTGGGGCCAAAGCGGTGTCGCGAAGAATGTCGGTGGTCTGTTCCCGAATGATGCGGACGGCAATGCTTGGGGAGATCCGAAACTTGGCCTGCCACCTGCGCTTGCCGGTGCGGGCTATAACCTCGTTGATCCGGGTCGCTACCAGCCGCTTTCGGATGACTTCTCTAACCAGATTGCAGCTTTCCGTGATGCAGGTTGCGAAATCGTCACAGGCGTGATGATCCCGCCGGACTTTGGCACCTTCTGGTCGCAAGCTGCGCAGCAAGGCTTCGCGCCGAAAGTCGTCACAGTGGGCAAAGCGCTGCTTTTCCCGACCGTGATCGACAGCTATGGTGATCGTGCAGATGGTTTGACCTCGGAGGTCTGGTGGTCGCCACATCACCCCTTCGCGTCCTCGCTTGATGGTACAACGGCGAAAGACCTCGCAGGGGGGTATACTACCGCGACTGGCCGCCCTTGGACCCAGCCGATTGGCTTTAAACATGCGCTCTTTGAGGTGGCTGCGGATGTGATCAAACGTGCCGAGGATCTTGAAGACTATGAAGCAATCACAGCGGCGATTGCCGCCACGAAGCTCGACACGATTGTCGGCACTGTGGATTGGTCCAATGGTCCTGTGAAAAACGTTTCCAAAACGCCGCTCGTTGGCGGGCAATGGCAGAAAGAGGGCGACACGTTTGATCTCAAGATCGTCGCTAACTCTGCGCATACCGATATTCCACTCACGGGTGAGCTGAAGCTCATTTAAGCGGATCGGTTGCGGCGGGCGGTCTCGCCGCAACCAACTCTTTTGAAAGAACAAATGGCTCCAATTTTGCAACTTGATAAGCTGAGCAAAGCTTTCGGCGCGGTGACTGTCGCGGATGATCTGAGCTTTGGTTTGAACAGCGGCGAGGCGCTTGGTGTCATCGGTCCCAATGGCGCGGGCAAGACGACGATGTTCAACCTGATCACCGGTACGCTTGCACCCGACAGTGGCGCGATTCTGTTTGAAGGTGAAAACGTCACCAAACATTCCGCTGCGCGTCGGTGTCGTGCAGGCATGGCGCGCTCGTTCCAAGTGCCGCAGCCGTTTTCTGGAATGAGCGTGTTCGAGAACGCAATGGTTGCAGCGACCCAAGCGTCTGGATTGTCAGGGCAGGCAGCGGAACAGCTATGTCTTGATGTGCTGGATCAGACCGCGCTTTTGGACAAAGCAAATACGTTGGCGGGTAGTCTTACTTTGCTGGATCGTAAACGTTTGGAACTCACCCGTGCGCTCTGCGCCAAGCCCAAGCTTTTGATGCTCGACGAGATCGCGGGTGGCTTGACTGAAAGCGAATGCACGTCGCTCATTCAAACGATCAAAGACATTCATGCGAGCGGCGTATCGATTATCTGGATCGAGCATGTTGTGCATGCTTTAGTTGCCGTTGTTGACCGTTTGATCGTCATTGATTTTGGCTCCAAGATTGCCGAAGGCGCGCCAAAAGAAATCATGGCCAGCCCAGAAGTGCAGGAAATTTATCTGGGGATCGAAATAGATGCCTGAACCGATCCTATCGCTCAACCGTCTCGAGGCGCACTATGGCGATTTCCAAGCGCTTTATGGCGTTGATTTGGAAATGCACGAGGGCGAAGTCCTTGCGATCATTGGTGCAAATGGCGCAGGTAAAACGACTTTGTTGCGCTCTGTGTCAGGTCTAATGTCCAACGCGGCGGCGCAGGTCGTTTATTGCGGCACGCCAATCGGGGCGCTTAGAGCCGATGAGATCGCAGCACTCGGCATCGCTTTGGTGCCAGAGGGTCGCCAGCTTTTCCCATCGCTTTCCGTCGAAGAAAACCTGCTGATTGGCGGTCGGCTGAACCGCGAAGGGCCATGGTCGTTGAGCGCCGTGTTCGAGCTGTTCCCTGTTCTCAAAGAACGCCGCGCTTATCCGTCAACGGCTCTCTCAGGCGGGCAACAGCAGATGGTCGCTATTGGTCGCGCGCTCATGTCAAACCCTGATTTGATCTTGTTCGATGAAATCTCGCTCGGTCTTGCACCGGTCATTATCAAATCCATCTACGACGCACTTCCGGGCATTGTCGGCGACGGCATGTCGGCGGTGATTGTGGAACAGGATATCTCCAAAGCGCTGTCTGTCTCTGATCGCGTCTATTGCTTGATGGAGGGGCGCGTGTCGCTCGAAGGGCCATCTGCAAACATTAGCCGCGAGGCGATCAGCCGCGCGTATTTCGGGGTGGCATAGATGGATTGGGTGAATGCGATTGTCCAAGGCACCTTGCTCGGAGGGCTCTACGCGCTCTTCGCCGCAGGGCTTTCGCTGATTTTTGGGGTGATGCGCTTGGTCAATATTGCCCATGGTGATCTGATCGTCTTGGGCGCCTATTTGGGTCTGACGGTTGTCATGGCGACTGGCTTGCACCCGTTGCTGGCGCTGGTTTTTGTTGTCCCGACGATGGCGGCGATCGGCTATGTGTTACAACGCGGGATCCTGAACAAGACTCTCGGCGACGATATTTTGCCGCCGCTTTTAGTGACCTTTGGCCTGTCCGTGATCCTGCAAAACCTGTTTCTCGAGGGCTACACTGCTGATCCACAAAAGATGAACGCTGGCGTGCTTGAAACCGCAAGTGTGAGTGTTGGTGGGCTGTCCTTGGGTGTTTTGCCGCTGCTCACCTTTGCGATTGCGGTCGCTGTCATCGCTGGGTTGCAATTCATCTTTTATCGCACGCCTTTGGGCCGCTCTTTCCGCGCCGTTTCGGACAATCAAGAAATCGCGCAACTGATGGGGTTGAACAAACGCCACATCTTTGGCCTTGCCATGGCGCTCGCGCTGGCCGTGACGGCGATTGCGGGGATTTTGCTCGGCATCCGTACAAGTTTTGATCCGACGGCAGGCGGAGCGCGTCTGATCTATGGGTTTGAAGCGGTGATCATTGGCGGTTTAGGCAATCTTTGGGGCACGCTGATCGGCGGGGTCATCTTGGGGGTTGCACAGACGGTCGGTGCGAAGATCGACCCGGGTTGGCAATTGCTCGCGGGGCATATCGCGTTTTTGGTGGTGCTGGCGATCCGTCCTAACGGCCTTTTCCCGAGGGTGAGCGGATGAGCAACCAAACACATAGTATTTCGCGCACGTCCCAAGCGGCACGCGTTGCTGGCGTTCTTGGGGCTTTGGTTTTGATGGTCTTGATCGCGGCACCTTGGTGGGCAGGGCGCGCGGACATGCGGCTCATGGGCGAGCTTTTCCTCTACCTTGCACTTGCGAGCCTTTGGAACCTGATGGCGGGCTATGCGGGACTGGTTTCTGTGGGACAGCAAGCTTACGTGGGATTCGGCGGTTACATGTTGTTCGCGCTGACGATTTTTGGCGGCTTGCACCCTTTATACGCGATTGCAGGGGCAGGGGTTCTTGGGGCTTTGATCGCAATCCCAGTTGCCACGCTAATCTTTCGTTTGCGCGGAGCCTATTTTGCGATCGGTACATGGGTGATTGCCGAAGTGTTTCGATTGTCCTTCGCACAAATATCCGCACTCGGCGGCGGCTCAGGATCGTCGCTGCCTGTTGGCATTGTGCGCTCGCTTGCGAGTTCCAGATCGGGGCGCGAAAGCTTGGCTTATTGGATGGCTCTTGGTGCTGCAGTGACCGCAATCACAGTTGTTTATTTGCTGCTGCGCTCGCGCAGAGGCCTCGCGTTAACGGCAATTCGCGACAATGAGCTCGCGGCGGGGTCGCTCGGCATCGACATTTGGCGTACCAAATTCGTGGTCTATGTGGTCGCGAGCGGTTTGACTGCAATGCTTGGCGCTTTGATCTTTTTGCAAAAGTTGCGGATCTCACCGGATGCTGCGTTTTCGGTCAATGATTGGACGGCTTTTGTGATCTTCATCGTCGTGATCGGTGGGATTGGTACGATTGAAGGGCCAATCATCGGCACGCTCATATTCTTTGCCCTGCGCGAGACGTTGGCAGATCTTGGCACGACCTATCTGATCGTGCTGGGTATCGTGGCGATAGTGGTGATGCTGAAAGCGCCTAAAGGCGTGTGGGGCTTTATCGTGGAGCGGTATGACATGCAGCTTTTTCCGCTGCGGTATCGGGTGAAGTTGAATGATCAAGCGAAGCGTTAAGGGCGCATTTTCTTTTCAGTGATGATGGTGCTTACCCCTGCTTTTCGTGGTCCAAATACGGAGTGCAATCTATGAGCCGTTTTTCTGCAAACCTCGGGTTCTTGTGGACAGAGCTGCCTCTGTCTGACGCTATCCGTGCTGCGAAAGCGGCGGGCTTTGCTGCTGTAGAACTTCACTGGCCTTATGATACCCCAGCGCAAGATGTGAGAGCGGCGCTCGATGAAACAGGCTTGCCGGTTCTTGCATTGAACACTCGCCGTGGGGATGTCGCGGCTGGCGAGTACGGAGTGTTCGCGTTGGTTGGTCGCGAGGATGAAGCGCTTGCCGCGATATCACAATCAATAGCCTATGCAGGTGTTATAGGCGCAGGTGCGATCCATGTAATGGCTGGGAACGCAAACGGTGCGGAAGCACGTGAGACGTTTGTGCGTAACCTAAAAGTGGCTTGTGAAATGGCGCGTGGGCATGATCTCACGATCTTGATCGAACCTTTGAACGGCTTTGATGCGCCCAACTATTTCTTGCGTGACACGGCGCAAGCGGAGCAGATTATCCACGAATTGAACGCACCCAATTTGCGGCTGATGTTTGATTGCTATCATGTCGGTCGGACGGAGAGCCAAGTCGGTGCACAGCTCGAGAGGTTGATGCCGATCATTGGTCATATCCAATTCGCCTCTGTTCCTGATCGCGGTGCGCCGGATCAGGGGGAGGTGGACTACAAGGTCATTTTCAAACAGATCGATGCGCTGGGATGGGACAGGCCATTGGGTGCAGAATACAAACCCCTTGGCCTAACAGGTGAAAGTTTGAACTGGATGACAACCCTAGGCTAGCCCACGCACAGAGTGATCATTGGTGATGTTGGATTTCATAGGATGAATGTGGCTGAGGTTTCGTGTGCTAAAGCTACTTTAAGCTTCAAAACGATGTCCAAAGGGCGATGCCTACGACGACCAACAGTGCCAGTGCCATACCGATGTTTATCGCACGTTGACGGTTTTGCGAAAGATTGAGGCTGCCAATTTTCGCGCCAAACGCAAGCCATGCCAAATGAACAGGCAGCCATATGCAGTTGAACACAATCAGTTTTAGTACGACTTCAACAAAGGGGCTTTCTGGCAGGAAAATGAATCCCGAAAAGAGCGTTGTGCTGACAACGTAAGCTTTGGGGTTGATGAATTGTAGCATGAGACCGTTTTTGAACCCGAGCGGCGTTTGTGCGGGTGCAAACCCAACCTTCGCCCCAGCGCTCGCGATGCGCCACGCGAGGTAGAGCAGATAGGCCACCGATGCGACAAGCAATACGGTGCGCAAAGAAGGCACTGCCAGAACCAATGCCGCAACACCGGAAATGACAATCATCATATTGATGAAACCACCAAGCATCAGTCCGCCAACAAAGCTAAATCCAGCGCGATAGCCGAACGCTGCGCCAATCCCCGCAGTTGTCAAAACACCGGGGCCGGGGGTGATGAGCAGGAAAATAACCGCGATGATGAATTCAATCATGCTGTCACGCCTTTGCCATCACAGATGCGCGCATTCTGGGACAGGACTGATCACAGTTGCGTCTTTCAAATGCTGCAAGAGGTTATCAACCGTCAATGCCCCCATGGCCGCGCGTGTTTCCACCGTAGCGCTGCCCACATGCGGTAGCAAAACTGTGTTTGATAAATCGCGCAGCGCTTGAGGGACGTTTGGTTCCGCCTCAAACACATCCAGACCTGCCCAGCCCAAAGCCCCACTTTGCAGCGCTTCTATTAGTGCGGTCTCATCCACGACAGAGCCGCGACTGACGTTGATCAAGGTGCCGTTTGGGCCAAGCGCCTCCAGCACTTCTTTGTTGACGATCTTATGCGTTGAGGGGCCACCAGGGGTGATGCAGATCAAGACATCACAATCCAAGGCCATTGCGGTCAGATTGTCATAATAGGTGTATGTCACGTCCTTTTTGGTGCGGGAATGATAGAGGATCTTGGCGTTCCAAGGGGCAAGCTTTTTTGCAATCTCGTGGCCGATGCGACCCAAGCCCAAGATGCCAACAGTTTGATTGTCCGCGCTGCGGGTCAGCGGTGGATTACCCTCAGTGTCCCAAGTGCCTGATCGCACGTAAGCGTCGTCACGTAGCAATTCGCGGTAGCATGCGAGCATGAGTAAGACAGCAGTGGTCGCGACTTCTGCGTTCAGTACGTTTGGTGTATGTGTGACGTAAATTCCACGGCGTGCAGCGGTGTCAGCATCAATCGCGTCATAGCCAACGCCATTGCTACTGATCAGCTTGAGATTGGTGAGCGACGCCATGAGTTCTGGATCAATCCCGTCATGACCGTTGGTCATCACATGGGTTATTTTTTCAGGTTCAAATGCGTCGAGCTGGCGGATCGTAAACGCGGATTCCAGCCGCGCTTTCATCACTTCTGTTAGACCCCCAATTTGCAACAGATCAGGCATCTTGATCGACGTTTTGGCGCTGGTGCCCCAAACCTTCGATGGTGAGGTCCATCACATCGCCTTTCTTCAGGTAGATTGGTTCCGGCTTGATGCCCATGCCGACACCGGGCGGTGTGCCCGTCGTGATCACATCACCCGGATGAAGGGTAAAGAGCTGGCTCAGGTGTTCAATGATTTCTGCCACTGTGAAGATCATCGTCGATGTCGTGCCAGTCTGCATGCGCTTGCCGTTGACGTCGCAAGTCATATTGAGGTTCTGAGGGTCACCCACTTCATCGCGGGTCACCAGCCATGGACCTGTTGGCCCGAAGGTGTCGCAGGATTTGCCTTTGGTCCATTGACCCGTCAGGTTGTTTTGAAAATGTCGCTCGGAGACATCGTTGACGATGCAATAGCCAGCGACATAATCGAGCGCGTCTTCCTTGCTCACGTATTTCGCTTCTTTGCCGATAACGACGCCGAGTTCGACCTCCCAATCTGTGTGTGTTGATCCGCGAGGCATGACAACATCATCGTAAGGGCCAACGATTGCAGAGTTCGCTTTGAAAAACAAAATTGGATGCTTGGGAATGGCCGCGCCTGTTTCTGCCGCATGGTCAGAGTAGTTCAGGCCAATGCACAAAAACTTGCCAATATTGCCGACGCAGGCACCGATGCGCTGTTCGCCCTCAACAATTGGTAAATCGGCTGGATCGAGCGCGCGTAACTTGGCGAGCGTTACATCATCAAGCGTGTCACCCGTGATGTCATCCACATGTCCAGAGAGATCGCGTAGCAGGCCTGCGTTATCCAAAAGCCCGGGTTTTTCAGCGCCAAGCGCGCCATAACGTAGAAGTTTCATATTAGATCCTAACTCTTAAGTATTCAGCGAAATGGCACTATTGGCCGGACCAACCGCCGTCGATGACATGCGGATGGCCTGTGGTGAAGGCGCTCTCGTCACTGGCAAGATACACCACCAGCGCTGCGATTTCTTCGGCGCTCGCCACACGCCCCATGGGTTGGCGGGCGACAAACTGCGCGAGTGCTTCGTCACGACTGCCAAGTTGTTCACCAAGGGCGGTGACACGGTCGTGCCAGCTTGGGCTTTCGACGGTGCCGGGGCAGATGCAGTTACACCGAATGCCCTGTGCGACATAGTCTGCGGCGACAGATTTCGTCAGGCCCACAACAGCGGCTTTACTCGTACCGTAGATAAAGCGATTGGGTGCGCCAATAACGGAACCTGCGGCAGAGGACATATTTATGATTGATCCTGTGCCGCGCTCTAACATGGCGGGCAAGGCGGCTTTTATTGTGCGCATCATGGAGCGTACGTTAAGGTCCATCGCAAACTCGAATTCGTCCTCTTCCGCGTCAAGGATGGAACCGCTGTGAACGAAGCCTGCGCAATTGAACAATATGTCAGGATTTGCGCGTGCAACGCCCGCATTTACGCTCTGTGCGTCCATCGCATTCAACTCGAAGACGTCGATATTCGCGTCTTCGAGCGTTGCCAGCGCATCCATATTTACATCTGTGGCAAAGACCTGCGCGCCCTCGCGCGCCATGGCGAGCGCACTCGCGCGCCCAATCCCTTGAGCCGCCGCTGTCACGAGCGCGCGTTTTCCCGAAAGCCTGTTTCCCATAGTGGTCCTTTTTCCAAAACGGTCTCAAATGCATTTGGAACAGAGCGTAGGCCAGAGGATTTGATTTGACCATCGCTTCCGAGGTCAGAATTTGGTGTTTTACGGAAGAGTCTGAAAAATGACGCTTTGCAAATTTTTGACAGCGTTGCTTTGGCGCGATCCGCTCTCTATCGTGCTCGCAAAGTTAGGGTGATCACAGCATGCAGAAGATTTTGATCCTTGGTGGCGGTGGGATGATTGGCCAGAAAATGGCGCAAAAAATCGTTCACGAAAACACGTTTGGTGCGGCTGACATCACACTCTTTGATCGCGCGTTTCCGAGTGGCAATCTTGGTTTGACTTCGATCACTGGTAATATCGCTGATCCGGCTACGGCGACAAAGCTCGTGGCCAGCAAGCCTGATTACATTTTCCAACTCGCGTCCATCGTGTCAGGACAGGCCGAGCAAGAGTTCGAGCTGGGCTGGGACGTCAATATGATGTCCATGTGGTATTTGCTCAATGCGCTTAAGGATCAGCACGACGCGAGCGGCGGCACCTATCGCCCGCGCGTCGTTTTCACCTCGTCTATCGCGGTGTTTGGCGGGCCTTATCCAGACAAGATCGGCGATGAATTCCTATCCGCCCCGCAAACAAGCTACGGCGCGCAAAAGGCAGCATGTGAATTGATGCTCTCTGACTTCTCGCGCAAAGGATCTGTGGACGGGGTTTCGCTACGCTTGCCCACAATCTGCGTGCGACCGGGCGAAGCGAACAAAGCAGCGTCTTCATTTTTCTCGGGAATTATTCGTGAGCCGTTAAATGGGGTCGAAGCAATTTTGCCCGTGCAAGACACGGTGCGTCACTGGCACGCGAGCCCACGTTCTGCAGCAGGGTTTATAACCCACGCGGCGATGCTTGATACTGACCTGCTCGACGGGCGACGCGCGCTGAATTTGCCGGGATATAGTTGCACGGTGGAAGAGCAGATCGAAGCTTTGCGTCGAGCGGCAGGGCAAAGAGCGGTCGATTTGATCAAGCATGTTCCTGACGAAGCGATTATGGCCATGGTCGGCGAGTGGCCACGCGATTTTGACCCGCAACGCGCGATTGAGCTTGGCTTTACGTCAGAAGCGAACTTCGACGAGATCATTGCGGTCTACATTGACGAAGATTTGGAACGCTAAAGCATCGCCAGCCGCCGATTGGATCCTTGATCAAGCTGAGCCTGCAAGCATTCCTCGAGATACCGCTCGCCCCATAATGGTGGGCGGTATTTTGAGGCTGTTCAAGCCTGTCTAGATCGCTGCTGCATGCGCGACTTCAGAGCTGTTGAACGCATCGATATAGTGCGCAACAATCCGTACGAGTGCGTATGTTTCGGGGCGCATTTCCAAACCAGTGCTGTTGATATTGAACACATCTGTGTAGCGCGACATCAGCGCGATGGAGGTTTGGCGAATGAGGTGTGCATGCTCGGGAAAGCGTGTTTGCAGCTCACGCGTGGGGAAATGAAAGCGGCACATCAACTCTTCGATCATTGCTGAGATGAGCGTGTCTGTATCGCTCATCTCATAGCCTTTGTGAGCTGCGAAACCTTCGATTGAAACCCGGTCTTGATAAGCGGAAGTTGCGACAGCGTTTTGCTGATAACCGCCTCTGAAGCGCGAAATGGCAGAGGCACCGAAACCGATCAAAGTCTCGCTTTGATCATCGGTATAGCCTTGGAAATTACGCCTTAGCTCACCAGCTTTGTTCGATTTATACAGACTGTCAGTCGGCTTGGCGAAATGATCGATACCAATCGCGGCAAAACCTGCGTCTCGCATCGTGTCATGCGCGATGTTGGCGAGTTCGAAACGCTGCTTCGTATCGGGCAATGTTTCTGCCTTTATCAAAACTTGACGCTTCGACATCCAAGGCACATGCGCGTATCCATAAATCGCGAGACGATCAGGGTTCATGTCGATGACATGCGCGAGCGTTTGGCGAAAACTCTCTTCCGTTTGAAACGGTAGGCCGTATAGCAAATCGAGGTTTATCGCCTGTAGTCCAGCGGAGCGCAAAAAATCAAGCACGGCTGTGGTTTCTTCCAAAGACTGAAGCCGTCCGATGGCCGCCTGAACTTCTGGTGCGAAGTCTTGAACGCCAATGCTCGCACGGTTCATGCCAAAGTCGATCAATGTTTGCAAAAGTGGCTCTGAGGCTTCGGTAGGGTCAATTTCGACCGAAAACTCAAAGTCGTTACTAGGATCAAAGGCATCAAATATCGCACTTAACAGGCGCTTCATGGTTTTCGGCGACAAAATTGTCGGTGTGCCACCACCAAGGTGGAGGCGGCCCATTGTTATTGTCTTGGGCAACGTGGCCCGAACCGCCGATATCTCTTTCAACAAAGTTTGGACATAAGCGTCCACCGTGCGCATCGTTTGTGTCCCCTGCGTGCGACAGGCGCAAAACCAGCACAGGCGCTTACAAAATGGGATATGCACATAGATCGAAACCGATTCGTCACTTTCTACGCAAGAAAGCCACTCGGATTGACGTCTATGGCCGACATCATTCTGAAAGTGGTTCGCGGGAGGATAGCTCGTATAACGCGGCACTTTCGCATCAAAGAGGCCATGTCGCAAAAAGGGGTCGATATTTTCCATACATCTACGTAAGCTGAAGCTCTAGCCAACAACATTGATGTAGATCAAAATGTCGAAATTAGACTTATCCGCAGAAAAATGCGGAGAGTGCCCTATACGTCATCGCGCCGTGTGTTCTCGTTGTGAAGGCGAAGAGCTTTTGATGCTTGAGCGCATGAAATCGTACAAAACCTATTCTGCGGGTGAAACGATCTTGTGGCGCGGCGAACCTATGGAATTTGTTGCCTCTGTGGTTGCAGGGGTCGCGAGCTTGTCCAAGACCATGGAGGACGGGCGCACGCAGATGGTTGGCCTTTTGTTGCCATCTGATTTCATTGGTCGTCCCGGGCGTACGCATGTCGAGTTTGATGTTGTCGCAACAACCGACCTGACCCTTTGCCGCTTCGAGCGTAAGCCGTTTGAAAAGCTTGTGATCGACACACCGCATGTGGCGCAGCGTTTGATGGAAATGGCGCTCGATGAGTTGGATGCAGCGCGTGACTGGATGATTCTTTTGGGCCGCAAAACCGCGCGCGAGAAGATCGCGACTTTCTTGGAGTTGCTTGCGCGCCGTAGCGAAGTGGACATGGTGAAAGCGCAAATTTCGGTCAATCTTCCGATGACGCGTGACCAAATTGCAAATTTTCTGGGCCTTACTTTGGAAACAGTCAGCCGTCAGCTGAATGCGATGAAAAAGGACGGTATCATTGGGTTTTCTGGCCGAAAAGAGCTGGAAGTTCTGAACGTTGCAGCCCTTCGCGACGCGACAGGGGATGATGCAGACGGTGGTATGATCATCTAATCGTGCCACTTTCCGCAGGCATTTGACACAGATCAAAGAACCACGGCCAACATTCACATAATTTATCCTTGCGAACAGGAGCGTCCTTGGGGTGCTCGACCAACCGTGAGGGACATTTTATGAATTACGTCAAGCTCATCCTTTTAGGAGGGATCACGCTGCTAGCCGCCTTGGCTGCCAGTTGGGCACATGATCTGGCTTACCAGATTCATGCATTAATAATCATGGTGATTGCTTTCGTCATGTTCATCCGCGTTCTACGCAACACCGATGAGCCGATTATCGCAGCGCCAACCGGCATCTTCGAAGACGGTGTGATCCGCGCAGGCGTCATCGCCACAGCTTTCTGGGGCGTGACAGGCTTTCTGGTCGGGACGTTCATCGCGTTTCAGCTGGCCTTTCCGTCGTTGAATTTTGATTGGGCGCAACCCTTTGGGAATTTTGGCCGTTTGCGCCCGCTGCACACAAGTGCAGTGATTTTCGCGTTCGGCGGTAATGCTCTGATTGCTACCTCTTTCTACGTTGTGCAGCGCACCAGCGCGGTGCGTCTATGGGGCGGAAACACCGCTTGGTTCGTCTTTTGGGGCTACCAGTTGTTCATCGTTCTGGCCGCAACAGGTTATCTGCTTGGTGCAACTCAATCCAAAGAATACGCCGAACCCGAGTGGTACGTGGACCTGTGGCTTACAGTCGTTTGGCTCGCCTATCTCGCGGTGTTTTTGGGAACGATCTACAAGCGTAAAGAGCGCCACATATACGTGGCAAACTGGTTCTTCCTAAGCTTCATCATCACGGTCGCAATGCTGCACGTGATCAATAATCTCAGCATTCCAGTCAGCATCTGGGGCAGTAAATCTGTGCAAGTCTTTAGCGGCGTGCAAGATGCGATGACTCAGTGGTGGTATGGTCACAACGCCGTTGGCTTTTTCCTGACTGCGGGTTTCCTTGGTATGATGTACTACTTTGTGCCCAAGCAGGCGGGTCGTCCGGTTTACAGCTATAAACTGTCGATCATTCACTTCTGGGCGCTGATTTTCCTCTATATCTGGGCAGGTCCACACCACTTGCACTACACGGCTCTGCCCGATTGGGCGTCAACGCTTGGCATGGTCTTTTCGATCATCCTTTGGATGCCGAGCTGGGGTGGTATGATCAACGGTCTGATGACGCTGCAAGGCGCATGGGACAAGCTGCGCACTGATCCGATCATGCGGATGTTTGTTCTGTCCCTTGGTTTCTACGGCATGTCCACATTCGAGGGTCCGATGATGTCGATCCGCGCTGTGAATTCGCTCAGCCACTACACGGACTGGACCATTGGTCACGTACACTCTGGTGCACTTGGCTGGAACGGTATGATCACCTTTGCCTGCATCTACTTCCTGACGCCAAAACTCTGGGGCCGCCAGAAGATGTATTCCGAGAGTGCGATCAACTGGCACTTCTGGCTCGCGACACTGGGGATCGTTCTCTATGCGGCGTCCATGTGGGTGACCGGTATCATGGAAGGCCTGATGTGGCGCGAAGTGGATGACCAAGGTTTCCTTGTGAACTCTTTCGCCGACACAGTCTCAGCCAAGTTCCCCATGTATGTGGTGCGCGGTTTGGGCGGGGTCCTCTTCCTGAGCGGTTCGCTGGTCATGGTTTGGAACATGTGGATGACAATCCGCGGTGCCAAGCCGGCCACCACATCCCTCCCTTACGCAATTCCAGCCGAATAAGGAGCGCACACAATGGCCTTTCTTGATAAACACGCCATCCTGGAAAAAAGCCCGACTTTGCTTTTGACCGCTTCATTGCTCGTCGTCACAATCGGTGGGATCGTGGAAATCGCGCCTTTGTTCTGGCTCGAAAACACGATTGAGGATGTGGAAGGGGTCCGACCTTATTCTCCTTTGGAGCTGACAGGTCGCGACATCTATATCCGCGAGGGATGCTACGTCTGCCACAGCCAGATGATCCGACCCATGCGCGACGAAGTGGAGCGCTATGGTCACTACTCACTAGCTGCGGAATCCAAATACGATCACCCGCATCAGTGGGGCTCAAAACGCACGGGCCCTGACGTGGCGCGTGTGGGTGGGCGCTACTCTGATGCGTGGCACGTCGATCACTTGATGGACCCGCAATCGGTTGTTCCCGAAAGCATTATGCCCAAATACGCCTTCCTCGCAGATGCGCGCATTGATGGTGAACACATTGAGGCGTTGCTCAAGACGCACCGTTTCGTGGGTGTGCCTTACACGGACGATATGATCGCTTCGGCCTCTGCTGATTTCAAAGTGCAAGCAGATCCGGATGAAGACTGGGACGGTCTCGTTGAGCGCTATCCCGGCGCGGCTGTGTCCAACTTCGATGGACAGCCTGAATTGACCGAAATGGACGCGTTGATCGCTTACTTACAAGTGCTTGGCACGATGGTCGATTTCTCCACGTTCACACCAGACGCAAGCCGATAGGAGGCTGACATGGAAACCTATTCACTCCTAAGAGAAATTGCCGACAGCTGGGTGCTTCTGGGGATGTTCTGCTTCTTCATTGGTGCGGCCATCTGGGCCTTCTTACCCAGTCAAAATGCAGCGCGGGTGGACGCAAGCATGATCCCATTGCGGGATAGCAAGGATCAAAAAACATGCTCAGGGACATGCGAGAGTTGCGCATGTTCCACCCCAACCCTTGAGCTGAAAGGATAACGGATATGGCTGATCGTAAAGTCGATAGCGAAACCGGCGTCGAAACCACTGGACATAACTGGGACGGCATCGAAGAGCTGAACAACCCCTTGCCGCGTTGGTGGCTTTGGACGCTCTATCTGTGCATAATTTGGGGCGTTGGATACTCCATCGCATATCCCGCTTGGCCGATGATTTCGGGCGCAACGACGGGTGTGCTTGGATGGTCAACGCGCGGCAATGTTGCGCAAGATATCAAAGAACATGAAGGTCAGAACGCAGAGCTCGTCGCAGCACTTGTGCAAACTGATATGGACACGCTGAGTGACAATGCAGACCTGAACCGCTACGCGATTGCACGCGGTGGCGCGGTATTTCGCGCGCAATGTTCGCAATGTCACGGCTCTGGTGCTGCGGGTGCGACCGGCTATCCCAACCTGCTGGACAATGACTGGCTTTGGGGCGGTGAAATCGCGCAGATTGCCTACACCGTCCGCCATGGTATCCGCAACGATACCGATGACGACGCGCATTGGTCCCAGATGCCTGCCTTTGGGGATCAGCTCGAAAAGGACGAGATTGCAGCGACGGTCGAGTATGTCGTCTCGCTCTCTAACACCGAGTTCGACGCCGCTTTGGCCGCGACGGGGTCTGAATTGTTCGCTGAGAATTGTGCCTCTTGTCACGGGGATGCAGCGCTTGGAGACCAAGACCAGGGTGCGCCCAACCTCGCGGATGCAATTTGGCTCTATGGTGGGGATCGCGAAAGCTTGACCTACACGATTGTTAACGCGCGCTTTGGTGTGATGCCAGCGTGGGGTCAACGCCTCTCCGAGGAAGATGTGCGTGCGGTTTCGGCCTATGTGCATGCGCTCGGTGGTGGCGAGTGACCCAACCATAAGATCGCTAGCGTACCGCTGGTAGATCTTTGGCCCCAAGATGACCCTGTTCGCAAAACGTGTCGTCTTGGGGCTTTTTGATTCAGATCAAAGCAGAGGGACTCACACCGCGTTAGGGTGAGAGTGCGAACAGGAAACCAAAGCTATGTCTTCAGATACACCACCTGCACTATATGCCCCACAAGAACCTATTTTTCCCCGTAAGGTCAAAGGGTTCTTTCGTACGTTCAAATGGTGGATCATGGCCGTTACGCTTGGGATCTACTATCTGACGCCATGGCTGCGATGGGACCGGGGTCCAAGCCTGCCAGATCAAGCGGTCCTGATCGACATGGCAAACCGCCGTTTTTATTTCTTCTGGATCGAAATCTGGTCGCACGAGTTTTACTTTGTTGCGGGCCTTTTGATCATGGCTGGCTTGGGTCTGTTTCTTTTCACATCTGCCTTGGGTCGTGTTTGGTGCGGCTACGCTTGTCCGCAAACAGTTTGGACCGATTTGTTCATCTTGGTGGAACGCTGGATCGAAGGGGATCGCAACGCGCGTGTGCGTCTTTGGAACGGCAAATGGACGCTGCGCAAGTGGCGTTTGCGCCTGACCAAATGGATCGTGTGGTTGTTTATTGCTGTGGCGACTGGCGGCGCGTGGGTATTTTATTTCGCAGATGCACCGACGTTGCTGAGCAATTTTTTAACGTTCAGCGCGCATCCCGCCGCTTACCTGACAATCGCCATTCTAACCGCGACGACCTTTGTGTTCGGTGGTTTCATGCGCGAGCAAGTGTGCATCTACATGTGCCCTTGGCCGCGTATCCAAGCGGCGATGATGGACCCCGATACGATCACTGTGGCCTACCGCGAATGGCGCGGCGAAGACCGCAAGAATTCCGAGGCCGTCAAAGCGGGCGCGCCGCAAGGGGACTGCATCGATTGCATGGCCTGCGTGAATGTGTGCCCTGTAGGGATCGACATCCGCGACGGCCAACAGATGGAGTGCATCACATGCGCGCTGTGCATTGATGCGTGCGATGATGTGATGGCGAGAATTGGCAAGCCGCGCGGCTTGATCGACTATATCGCTTTGTCCGATGAAGAGGCAGAGCGCGCAGGCGCGGCCCCAAAAAAACTGATGAGCCATATCTTGCGTGCACGCACGATGCTTTACACGGCTGTTTGGATGCTGATTGGCGTTGGTCTGGTCTACGCGCTCTTTGTGCGCAGCGATATTGAAATGACCGTCAGCCCTGTGCGCAATCCGACCTATGTGCTGCAATCAGATGGCTCTATCCGCAACATCTATGATGTGCGTCTGCGCAACAAACTGGGCGAGGAGCGTGAGTTCCATCTAAGCCTAACGAGTGACGAAAACCTGCGAATTGAGCTTGGGGGCCGCGATAACCTGCTGTCCTTTACGGCCCCCGCAGACACCACTGTTTTGCAGCGTGTCTACGTCACAGCACGTCCACAAGATCCGGCGGCGAGTCTTGCGCGCACGGATCTGCGTCTCTGGGTCGAAGACCTCGGCAACGAAGACAAAGCCAGCCAATCAACGATTTTTAACGGAAGGGAAAGCAAATGACCGAAATTAAAGGATGGCATGTTTTTGCCGGTTTCGCGGGCGCATTTAGCATCATTATCGCAGTCAACTTGACGCTGGCCTACAAGGCTGTCGCGACTTTCCCCGGCTTGGAGGTAAAGAACTCTTATGTGGCCAGCCAGTCGTTTGATGACGATCGCACAGCGCAACTTGCGCTGGGGTGGGACGTCTCTGCGCAGCTTGAAGGACATGTTCTGACGCTCAAAATTATCAAAGGCGGTGTTGCGTTATCACCGGAAATTCTTTCAGCCACGTTTGGACGTGCCACGAACGTCGCCTATGATGAAACGCCCGACTTCAAATTCGACGGCGAAGCACTGCGCGCGGATGTGATCGCAGGGGAGGGCAACTGGAACCTGCGGCTCAAAGCGCGCGCGCGCGATGGAACGCTCTTTCAACAACGCATTATTGTTAAGGTCTTGTCATGACAGCCGTTTGCCCCGCCTGCGCTGGAATTCCTGATATTGAGGATATGAACCTTGCGCCGGGCTTGATGTTTTCCTTGCCAACGATCCACTGCGCAGCCTGTATTGGCAAGATCGAGCGCGGACTTGGCGCGCTCAATGGCATCATTTCCGTGCGCGTGAATCTTTCGCTCAAACGCCTTACAGTCGTCGGTCAAGTTGATCCGATGCTTATCGAAACGGCGCTCAGCGATCTTGGTTATGAGGCTTACCCGCTCGATCTGGAATCGCTCAACAAAGCGCAGGATGTGGTGGGGCGCAGCTTGCTGATGCGTATGGCCGTCGCAGGTTTTGCAATGATGAACGTGATGCTTTTGTCTGTCGCGGTTTGGTCTGGCGCGACTGATGCGACGCGTGATTTGTTCCATCTGATTTCGGCGATGATTGCTTTGCCTGTCGTTGCGTATTCCGGCCAGCCGTTCTTTCAGAACGCATGGCGTGCGCTGCGCGTGAAGCGGTTGAACATGGATGTGCCAATCTCGCTCGCGATTATTCTCGCGGCTGCCATGTCTTTGTATGAGACGCTACAAGGCGGCTCACACGCCTATTTTGACGCGGCTTTGTCGCTGACGTTCTTCCTGCTGATTGGTCGCTACATGGATCATTGCACCCGCAGTGCCGCGCGCTCTGCAGCCAAGGAATTGACAGCGCTCGAAGTGCAGCACGCGCAAAAAATCATGGGCGATCTTGTCGAAACAGTGCGTGTGGCAGACCTGTCCATCGGGGATGAAGTATTGATCCCGACAGGCGCGCGCATTCCCGTTGACGGGTATCTCATCTCTGATCACGCGCTTATGGATCGTTCGCTTTTGACCGGTGAGTCTGAGGCAATCGACATCAAAGCCGAGGCAATTTTGCACGCGGGCGAGATCAATGTCGCGGCACCTATCACTATGCGCGCGACGGCTGTGGGCAACGACACATCGCTACGCCGCATGGCCGAGTTGGTTGAAACCGCCGAGAACAGCCGCAATCGCTACACCGCGCTCGCAGATAAAGCCGCGCAGATTTACGCGCCTGCGGTTCACTTGCTCGCGCTCGGCGCTTTCTTGGGTTGGGTGATTGCAACAGGCGATATGCGACATGCGTTGAATGTAGCCATTGCGGTCTTGATCATCACTTGCCCTTGCGCGCTTGGCTTGGCTGTTCCGGCTGTTTCAACAGCGGCGATCAGCCGTTTGTTCAGCATGGGTTATCTGGTGAAACACGCCACCGCATTAGAGCGCTTGGCCGAAGTCACACGCGTGGTGTTTGACAAGACCGGCACGCTCAGCCAGCCCTCAGTTATTCTCCCGGCCGAGATGTCCGAGACGGATCGCTCGGTCACCAAGGCGCTTGCGCAAGCCTCCAACCACCCGATGTCGCGCGCGCTTGTTCTCGCTCTTGGTGACGTCAGTGCCGCTCAGGTTTCCGCTATAAAAGAGAGCGCAGGTGAAGGTGTGCAAGCCGAGTGGCACGGTAAAACCGTGCGGCTTGGGCGTGGTGCATGGCTGGGTGCATCCTTCACAGATTTGGGTCTCAAAGTCGGCGATGAGCAGGCTCTGGCGATCAAAGCGACAGAAACCCCGCGTGAAGGATGTGCCGAGGCGATAGAAGCGCTCAACATGCCGTGCGAGATCGTCACAGGCGATGCGGAACGTCCTGCGAAAGCATTTGCCAAACTGCTTTCCTTACCTGTGCGCGCAAACGTCCGCCCAGATGAAAAGCTCGCTTATCTTAACGGACTTACAGAGGCGTGCGAGCATGTTTTGATGGTTGGCGATGGCTTGAACGATACGGCAGCACTCGCAGCTGCACATGCATCGATCGCCCCTGCAACAGCGCTTGACGCCTCAAGATCAGCGTCAGACATCGTCATTTTGAAAGACAGCTTTGCTCAGCTACCCCTACTGTTGAAAATCGCCAAACTTGCCAGCCGCTTGTCCAAACAAAACTTTGCGATTGCGGCGGTTTATAACGCCATCGCGATACCGATTGCGTTGGCTGGCTTTGCCACACCGCTGGCGGCAGCCTTGGCAATGTCGCTCTCGTCCATCACAGTTCTTCTCAATTCCCAACGGATCAGGTTCGCAGAATGAATGTTCTTGTTATCTTAATTCCCGTCTCGCTTATCCTTGGCGGTATCGGGCTTTGGGCGTTTATCTACACGGTACGCAGCGATCAATATGACGATGAGCAAGGGAATGCCGCGCGCATACTGCTCGACGATTAAAGGGCTTTAGTCCTTGATTGCGATGACTTCGATGCTGGTAAGTTCAGGTTCGCCCCCGCGCGCGCCGCTACCGGCTGCGATCCAGAGTTTGTCGTCGTGCACACAGCAATTCGTCCCATGGCGCGCGCGATTGAGCGGCGCACCCATGCTCCAAGTTCCGGCGTCAGGATCAAAGATTTGCATCTCTGTGAATGCTTCCATGCGACCTGCTTCTCCGCCAACGTAGTGAATTTTGCCCCCAAGCACGCCTGTGCCGCCTGCTGCGGTTTCAATGGGTAAAGGCTGGGCATGGACCGACCAAGTATGTGTTGCGAAATCAAAGACATCCACATCGCCAATTGTTGCAAAGAACAGCGCGTTGTAATCTGTGCCGTTGTGCCGACCTGTTTCGCGCCCGCCAAAGAAATAGAGCTTTTCGTCCACGATTGCGCAGGGCGCATGGTCGCGTTTGTTGGGCGCATCAGGCAAGATCTGCCATTCTCCCGTTTCAGGTTGAATCCGATCAAACCACGCCTGCGTATCCGCATGATGACCCTCTACAATGCCGCCAACCACATAAATCCAACCGTCGCTGTGCAAAGCGCAGCCAGATGCACCGCGCCGACGAGACTTTGGAATCTCGGGGCCTTCTAGCCAACGATCTGTCCCCGGCTTATAAATAAACACCGTCTCCAGCGGTGTTTCACGCGGGAAGATCCCAGTCATTGTGCCAAGCAACCAAATCTGAGCGCCAACAATGACGGGCTGAAAGTGATGGATTTCCTTGGGCGGTGGGCTGCCATGGGTCCAAGTGTTGGTCTGTGGATCAAAGATGTCGATAGGTTGAACGCGCCGCCCACCAAACAGATAAAACTTGCCCTCAAAGCATGCAAATCCGTTCTCATGGCGACAATGCGGTGCGCCGTCACAATCGAGTGTGACCCATCCAGCCATGCACTGTTCCTTTTGCGTTTGTGATCAGAAACGTTAAAGCCGCGTGGTAACACTTTGCAAGGGATCAGTTTCTTTTCTAGTGTTAGCTTTAACGAGATTGGGGGATCGGAAATGCAAAACGAAACGGGCTATTTTGAAGCGAACACTTGCGACTTGGATGAATTCAAAACGCTGATCTCTCAAACGCTTGATCCGGCGATGGTGCCTCATGCGGATGACGTGCAAAAGAACATTCCGATCTACGACATGGTGCGGCTTCGCCCTTTGCTTGAGGATCTCGAAACCCGTAAAAGTATCATGGCTGAATGGGCGCACGTGATGCTGAAAAGTGCTGGCGCAATTGTTCTTCGCAAAGCCTATGACGACACGCGCGTTCTCGACGAAGCGACCGCAATTTATGAGCAAATCATCGCGGATGAAAAACGCAGTTCAGGTGGCGGAAGTGATCATTTCGCAGCAGCTGGTTCGAATGACCGTGTTTGGAATGCTTTGCAAAAACTATGCGAAGCAAATCCAGAGGTTTTCTTGCGATATTTTGCCAATACCGCCATCGCCGCCGCAAGCGAAGCTTGGCTTGGGCCGAACTATCAAATGACCGCGCAAGTCAATTTGGTGTATCCGGGCGGCGCTGCACAGCAGGCGCACCGCGACTATCATTTGGGGTTTCAAACGGCAGATATTGCAGTGCAGTATCCAGCGCATGTGCATGATCTTTCGCCTGTTTTGACCCTTCAAGGTGCGATCGCTCATTGCGACATGCCGATTGAGAGCGGGCCGACCAAGCTGTTGCCGTTTTCGCAAGCTTACCGCCCAGGTTATGCCGCGTGGCGACTTGATGCGTTTCGCGAAGAGTTTGACGCACGCTTCGTTCAACTCGCTTTGGAAAAGGGCGATGCGCTGTTTTTCAATCCGGCAATTTTTCACGCGGCTGGTGCAAATAGCAGCGCGGACATCCACCGCTTTGCCAACTTGTTGCAAGTTTCATCGGCGTTTGGCCGCGCGCTAGAAGCGATTGATCGGCGCAAAATGTGCAAACTGGTATATCCGCACGCGGTTGCAACAAAGCTCTCTGCGTCGGAATTGAATGCGGCGATCGCATCGACCGCGGAGGGGTATTCGTTTCCAACCAACCTAGATAGCGATCCGCCTGTTGGTGGTCTCGCGCCGGAAACGCAGCAGGCTTATTTCGCACGTGCGCTGCGAGAGGGGATTGCGCCCACTGACTTTAACGCCACGCTTGATGCAATGGCGGCAAAGCAGCAGATTTAAACCATATCGGGATGCGCCGCTTTGAAAGCGTCGTGCGCGGCGCAGGCTTTCTCAATTGCTGTGATCCGAGAGAGATCGCTGTACTCAACACCCCAACGATTGGCGTTATAGAGCTGTGGGATCAAGCAAATATCTGCGAGATTAGGGGTGGAACCTGTGGCGAATGGGGTTTGCTCAAAGCCGGCGAGCAGAACTTCGAAAGCTTCCAAACCGGGCCGAATGAAATGTCTCATCCACTCGGTGCGAACTGGCTCTTCGCCGCCTGTCGCGTGGCGCATGACCGACAGATTGCAAACAGGATGTAGATCCACAGCGATACAATGCGCGAGCGCCGTGACCTTAGCGCGATCCGCAGGCTCGCTTGGCAACAGTCCCATATCGCGCGTCGCGTCGAGATAATCGAGGATCGCCAAAGACTGAGTGAAGCGATGCCCGTCGATATCAAGGACAGGCACAAATCCTTGGGGATTGCGAGCAAGGTGAGCGTCCGAGCGATGCGCGCCAGTGAGAAGATCAACAGTTTCTAAGCGGTACTCCAAACCTGCTAAATTCAAAGCAATGCGAAGACGATAGCTGGCCGAGGATTTCGGATAATCCCAAAGAACAGTTTCGCTCATTTTGCAGCCTCCAAAGCCGCGCGCAGGATCTCGCGATCCCCGATGTGATTGCACAGCGTCAGGATCAACCGCGCATTGAAAGCTTCGCTCTCGTCGTCTGTCAGCCCTTCGTGCGCACGCAAAAGTTCATCGTAAAAGCCATCCGGATCAGGGATGTTGGGCTCTAGGATCAATGACATTATGCGCCCTTTCCGATAGAATTACTTAGTGCGTCTGCGACTGCCTTTTCATCGAAAGAAGGCCAACGCGCAACCACATGTTGATCGGGTCGGATGAGATAAACGGCCTGAGGTTCATCGCCAAGATAACGCGTGCGTAATTCCTCAGAAGGCGTGCAAATCTGGACGACATTTGCAGTGATCCCATTGGACGTGACAGGCTTTGATGCGTCTTCGCCAATGCTTAGAATGTGAAACCCGCTGTTCAAATGATCCAGCAGATAGCCCTCTTTGACAGGCGCATCCGGGCAGGTGGCACCGGGACGCGTGACTTTGGGACCGCTGAGGGCATCAGGGCCGAAAAGGTCAAAACCATCATAGGTACAAGGCACAGAAAGGCGACCGGAATTGACGATAGGACGCGCAAAGGCGTGACGCCCAGCAAGGTCGAGAACCGCATTGCGGAAGGTCTTGGAAACCTTGGATTTCGGCGTCATAAAATCTGTCGCGCGCGAAGAATTTAGAATGTTCTCATCTGCGCCAAATTCACGTTCGGTTGCATATGTGTCGAGCAAGCTGTCATCCGCCAACCCTTTGAGGACGAGGTCTAATTTCCACGCGAGGTTCTCCGCGTCCTGCACGCCGGAATTGGCCCCGCGTGCACCGAACGGTGACACTTGATGCGCACTATCGCCTGCAAACAAAACAGAGCCGTGGCGAAATGTATCCATGCGGCGGCATTGGAACGTGTAGATCGAAGTCCAATGCAGTTCATATTCTGGCACGCTGCCTGCTTGGCTCGAAAGCATGGCGTCAACGCGTGCACGAATGCGCTCGGGATCAAGCTCTTTGTCGCGATCAATGTCCCAGCCCAGTTGAAAATCAATGCGCCAAATATCGTCGGGCTGTTTGTGCAAAAGTGCGGATTGTCCGCTGTTTTTGAAGGGAGGTTCGAACCAGAACCAACGCTCAGTCGGGAAATCAGCCTTCATTTCCACGTCTGCGATCAGGAAGTTGTCCTCGAACACACGCCCATCAAAAGACAGGCCCATCATGTCGCGAATGCTAGAGCGCGCGCCGTCACAGGCGATCAGATAGTCCGCTTCAAGCTGATAAGGCCCGTCTGGCGTTTCAATGTCGAGCGATGTGTAATCGCTATGCTGAGTCATCGACGAGACGCTGTTGCGCCCGCGAATTTCGATGGGTGCGCCGGCATTTTGCGCATTGCGGATTTCATCGACGAGGAACCGCTCAAAGTAGGGTTGCTGAAGATTGATGAACGCTGGATTGCGATGGCCACTTTCGGGAAGCAAATCGAATTTAAAGAGATTGCCGTCACCGTGAAAAACCTTGCCAACGTTCCAAACCACGCCTTTGTCGACCATTGACGCGCTCGCGCCTAGTCGGGACGCGATATCAAGCGTGCGCTTGGCGAAACAGATCGCCTTGCTGCCTAAACCCGCGCCATCATGATCGTCCAGCACGAGGGCAGGGGTGCCCTTTTTCCCAAGATCAAGCGCAAGCGCGAGGCCAACAGGCCCGCCGCCGACGATGACGACAGGGTGTCGCTGCACGGCACCTGTTTGGGCCGCGACTTTTTCATAAGGGTATAGCTTGAAAGCTGTTTCGTATCTTACTGCGACCATGTTTAGCACTCTCTGTAAGCAATACTACCGTTCCAGTTTGTGCAGAAATATTAGTTGTTTATGTAACTAACAACGGCTAATTTGGTCAGATGGCCAACAATAGCAAATTTGATTTGCAGGATTTCCTGCCCTATCTCCTTAATCAAGCAGCCGATGCGTCGAGCCTTGATTTCCAGAGATATTATAAAGACCGCTACGGTATGCTGCGCACAGAATGGCGTGTGTTGTTTCACCTCGGGCGCTACGGGAAAATGACCGCAAAAGAGATTTGCGAACGCGCGCGTATTCACAAAACAAAAGTGTCGCGAAGTGTTGCTGCGCTGGAACGGAAACGGTTTCTGACGCGCACCGCGCTAGAAGATGATCGTCGCCATGAAGAGCTGAGCCTGACGCGTGCGGGCCAAAGCGCTTATGCAGATTTGAGCCGCGAAGCTGCGCGTTTCGATAAAGATCTTGTCAGCCACATTTCGCAAGCCGACCAAGATGTTTTGCGCCGATGCTTGCGTCAGATTGCTGGTTTTTAAAGTTGTAAAGGGCGGGCCATGAGCTAACTCATCATTGATGAGCAGAGAGCCGACATCCTCCCGCGCCCTGCGCATTCCTGAAAAGCGGTTATCGCGTCTAGGGGGACTAAGCGCGATGACCGCCGGAGTTGCGGGCAACATGGCGTTGGGCGGCTTGTCACAATTGGTGCAAGCAAAACGGCCAACAATGCGCGATTTGCTTCTCACACCAAAGAATATCACCCGCATCACTGAGCAACTTGCGCAAATGCGCGGGGCGGCGATGAAGATCGGGCAGCTTGTTTCCATGGATACAGGCGATGTGTTGCCCCCTGAATTGACGCAGATCATGGCCCGTTTGCGCAATGACGCGCATTTCATGCCTGCCGCGCAGCTCAAGCAAGTGCTGAACGCTGAATGGGGCCATGGCTGGCTAAAGAGTTTCAAAAGCTTTGATATTCATCCCATCGCGGCTGCCTCCATCGGTCAAGTGCACCGCGCGGCTCTAAAAGACGGGCGCGTTCTGGCGATCAAAGTACAATATCCTGGTGTGGCGAAAAGCATTGATAGTGATGTCGCCAATGTAGGTGCGTTGATCAAAATGTCGGGCCTGATGCCAAAAGGTTTTGAGCTTGCACCATATATGGAAGAAGCACGCAAACAACTGCATCAGGAGACGGACTACGAGCGTGAAGCGCGGTATTTGAGCCGCTTCTACGAGCTGCTGTCTGGGCGTCCGAACTTCACGTTGCCGGAACTGATTGAAGAATGGAGCACGTCGCAGGTGCTTTGTATGAGTTATGTTGCAGGCACAGACATCGAAAGAACAACGCATTTGTCGCAAGACGCACGCAACGAGATCGCGTCGACACTGATCACGCTCACACTCGAAGAGTTGTTCAGTTTTGGTGTGATGCAGACAGATCCTAATTTCGCAAATTATCTCTACGACGAAGCTACTCAAAAAGTTGTGCTTCTGGATTTCGGCGCGACACAAGAGATCGGATCAGAGATCGTCGCGCAGTATCGCGACTTGTTCAGAGCTGGGTTAAGACGCGACATTGATGCTTTGCAAGCAATCGTACAGAAGATCGGCTTCTTTACCGGCGAAACAAAGGACACGCACAAAGCGCAGATTACAGCAATGATCGAGTTGGTTTTCGATGCAATCACGCAGTCAGAAAGCTACGACTTTACAGACGGCAAGCTTCAAGCAAAAATGCAAGACATGGGGATGAAGCTGGCCAATGACGGTTTTATTCCACCGCCTTTGGGAATCGATGTTCTGCTTTTACAGCGCAAATTTGGCGGTATGTTCCTGCTCGCCAATCGCCTTGGCGCGCAGGTTGATCTTAAAAAGTTGATCGAGCGATCAGTGGCTTAGATGTAAAAGATGTAGAAATCGCGCAACTGCTCTGGCGTGAGGTCTTTGGTCTTTTCGACCTCCGCCTCTTTCATGAAGACATGGTTGTCCACAAGGCCTTGGCCAACAGCCGCTGACAGCACCGTATCGCTGCTCAAATCCGCGATCGCACCAGCGAGATCAGAGGCCGCGCCGACGGTAGCATCCGTTTGCTCAAACCCGTCACCGGTTTCCATCGCCTGCAACTCATAGCCGTTCTCAAACCCAAGCAAAGCTGCCTGCAAGACCGCAGCGACAGCTGTATAGGGATTAGACGAAGCATCCGCCATACGGTGCTCTAGCCGCGCCTTTGCACCGCCCTCTGTGCTGACGCGTGTGGTGACATTACGGTGATCGCCGCCCCAGTTTTGCCAGTGACCTGAAAGGGAGGCAGGCTGCAAACGATCATAAGAGTTCGCCGTGGGCGCAATCAAACCCGCAAGCCCCTTGTGATGATGCAAAAGCCCCGCAAGGCAGCCGCGTGCGAGATCGTTTAAGTGATCTGGCCCACCTTTGTCGCCAGACGCGACAGCGTTGTTGCCGTCCTTGTCTGTGAAGGAGAAGTTGATGTGCATCCCGCAACCACCTGCTTCGACGATTGGTTTTGGCATAAAGCTGAGGATCACCCCTTCGCTCAACGCCACTTCGCGCGCCATTTGACGAAAGAGAATGATGTCATCGACAGCGCTCAGCGCGTCATCAAAAGTGAGCGTATATTCGAATTGAGGGCTGTCATATTCTGCTGTGATCATGTCGAGCTTGAAGCCAAGCTCTTCGGCCACATCCCAGATTGCATCGTTGAAACCTCGCGGATCGGTGAACGGACCTGTTCCATAGACCACGCCGCCAAGGCTGTCGTAGGGAACCAGTTTGCCCTCGTCGTTGTGGATAAAGGCAAATGCCTCTAACTCGATCCCGACTTTTGGGGTTAGCCCTTTCGCTTCCCAAGCTGCAACTGCGCGTTTCAACGCACCGCGGGGACACATCGCCAAAGGCGTGCCAGCGGCGTCGTAAAGATCGCCCAGCACGATTTGCGTGCCATTTTCCCAGCAAGGACGGATGTCATCTGCGCTCCAGCGCAGCTCCATATCTGGGAGACCTTCCATCATCATGGAACCGGGAGAGGGCAGCAGATCCTTGTCGTAGTGCACGCCAAAGGTGGATTGACAAAAGCGCGTGTCATGGTCGCCGATCTTGGAATTTGGCAGGTATTTGCCCCGCATAATGCTCAGGTGATCACAAAACACCGCGCGCAATCTATCTTTCATGTCGTCTCTCCCTGTCAGGCGCGCTTGATGCGCACTGGTAATGATTTGATCCCACCAACAAAGTTCGAGCGGAGGAATTTTTGATCTCCATCAGCTTCTATATGGCTGATGCGTTTGCTGAGTTCCTGAAACAAAACGGTGACCTCTAAACGCGCAAGCCACATGCCAAGGCACAGATGCGGGCCGCCCAAGCCAAAGGCGAGATGCTTGTTCGGATTGCGCATCAGATCAACGCGCATAGGGTCGGTGAAATAGCTCTCGTCGCGATTGCCAGAGGCGAACCAGTAGAGCACCTTGTCGCCCTCGCGGATGGTTTTGCCGTGCATCTCATGGTCTTGCGTGGCGGTGCGACGAAAATAGAGCGCGGGCGTGGCCCAACGAATGACTTCATCTGCCATCGTGTCCCAAATCGCGCCGCCCTCTTTCATTTGGCCAAGCAGTTCGGGCTGATGGCACATCGCCTGCATGCCTGCCGAGATAGAGTAGCGCGTTGTGTCATTGCCAGCGGCTACAAGCAGGCAAAAGAAGTTGCGAAATTCGGTCTCGGAAATCACGCTGCCATCGGGGCTGGGTTGCAAGATCAAATGCAGGATGCCGTCGGTTTCGCCGCTGGCGTTTTTCTTCTCCATCAGATCCTTGGCGTAGGCATATAGCTCTGCACCAGCGGGCGAGTTGAACGGCATCATGCGAAATTCATCCGTGCTCATTTTGTCCATCACATGAGCGGTGAAATCAGGGTCCGTATTGGCGATCAACGCGTCGCCCTTTTCTACGAGCCATGGTAGGTCCTCGTCGGGTGTTCCAAGGATGCGGCCCAGCATGCGCATTGGCAATTCGCGCGCGATGGTCTTGGTTGCATCAAAGCTTTCGTTTTGCAGAACCTCGTCGAGAATATCAGTGCTGATCGCGCGCAGATCCTCTTCAAATTGCTCAATGACCCCTTTGGAAAACGCCTTCGCCAGTTTGATCCGCATTTGCATATGCTCGGGCGGATCGGTCTCTTGAAAGGTGCGCCGTGCGAGGTATTCCTCGTAACTTTGATCCTCCATCCGGATGCCTTGGGCCGAAGAAAACACTTTTGTGTTGCGGTTCATTTCTAGAATGTCGTCGTAACGCGTAATCGACCAAAACCCTTTACCACCGCCCCATTCTGTCCAACTTACAGGGTCATCGCGGCGCAACCGTGCGAAGGTGTTGTGCGGCGCGCCATTCATAAACGTGTCGTGGCTGGTCAGGTCAGCAAATCCATCGTCAGTGGGCGTCCAGATCGTCATTTCGTTGGCCTTGGTTTTGCTCTAGGTTTCAAAACCATAAATAGATGACTTCAAAAGGAAAGCCCTTTCATGCAGCTCGCGGTTTTGATGACCAACACGGATGAAAGTGAATTTGCACAAAGGCATCCGAAAGATGGCGAGAAGTTTGCGGATTTGGTCCATTTGGTGCGCCCGGAATGGCAGGTGACTTCGTTTTCGGTAAAGGACGATGTGTTCCCCGATGACATTGATGCGTTTGATGGTGTTATGATCACCGGTAGTCCCGCGTCGGTGCATGACACTGATCCATGGGTTGCACGGTTGCTCGATCTGATCCGCGAGATTTACGCCGCGCGCATTCCGATGTTTGGCGCATGTTACGGTCATCAAGCGATTGCACTCGCACTAGGTGGAACGGTCGAGGCAAATCCAGCAGGTTGGGTCTTTGGTGTTGCGCATTCTGAGGTGTGCAAACAGGTCGCTTGGATGTCGCAGCTTCCTAGCCCCTTCGCGCAATACGCCGCGCACGTTGAGGCGGTGACGGGTTTACCTGATGGCGCAGAGATTCTGAGCGTATCAGAGGCCTGCGCGATCACAGGGTTTCACATTGAAAATAAGGTCTTCACGACGCAAAATCATCCAGAGATGAGCCATGCTTTTATGAGTGCTTTGATCGAGGAATATGCGCCCAAACTGCCTGTCGGTGTCGGTGATGCCGCGCGTGCATCGATGTTGGTGAAAGCTGATACGCAGACCTATGGACAGAGCATCGCGCGGTTCTTTGAGACGCACAAAACATAGCATTAGCTTTTTAACTTCACGTTTGATTAATCTGGTGCCCTTAAGCGTGTCAAAACGCTGGGCGCAGATTGTCGCAGACGCATTGTTCGCGGCGTTTCCACACTACCTCTCTACCAAGACAATAAACTTGGTTTTGAAAACGGAGTAAACTCGGTGGACACGCTTCTGCTCTCTCGCATCCAGTTCGGTGCAAACATCTCATTTCACATCCTCTTCCCGACGATTACGATCGCTTTGGGCTGGATGCTTCTGTTCTTCAAGTTGCGCTTCAGCGCGACGGGGGATCGCAAATGGATGGATGCCTACATGTTCTGGGTGAAGGTCTTTGCGCTTTCCTTCGCGATGGGTGTCGTCTCTGGCATCACTATGTCTTTTCAATTTGGTACAAACTGGCCGGGTTTCATGGAAACCGTTGGTAATGTTGCGGGGCCATTGCTCGCCTACGAGATCATGACGGCCTTTTTCCTAGAGGCGGTTTTCCTCGGGATTATGCTGTTCGGTGCGTCCAAAGTGAAGTCATGGGTGCACACGCTCGCGACCTTCTTGGTGGCGTTTGGCACGACCATGTCGACCTTCTGGATTATCGTTTTGAACTCATGGATGCACACCCCGCAGGGCTACGAGCTGATCGACGGTGTCGTGCATGCAACCAACTGGTTTGAAATCGTGTTTAACCCATCGATGCCATATCGTTTTGTGCACATGATGCTTGCCTCAGGCCTAACCGTCGCGTTCTTGATCGCAGGTATTTCCGCTCTCAGAATGCTATGGGGGGACAAGGGTGAAGACGTGAAATCTGCACTGCGCGTAGGCATCATTGCAGCTGCTGGCTTGATCCCGTTACAAATCCTTGCAGGTGACATGCACGGCTTGAACACGCTGGAATATCAGCCCGCCAAAGTCGCCGCGATGGAGGGAAACTGGGAGACACGTTCTAACGTGCCACTCGTTTTATTCGCCATCCCAGATCAGGAAAATCGCACTAATCACTTTGAAATTTCGATCCCTAATGGCGCATCTTATATCCTGAAACACAAAGCAGACGGTGTGGTTCCGGGCCTTAACGACTTCGTGGAAGAAGATGGCACAATCATGCACCCTCGCGTCTCTGCGGTCTTCTTTAGTTTCCGCATTATGATCGGAACAGGTGTTGCGATGCTGTTGCTCTCTTGGGCAGGAGTGGTGATGTTGCGCAAATATGGCGCAGGAAATATGCCGAAACTTCCGTTGATTGCTTTCAGCGCGATGAGTTTCAGTGGATGGATCGCCACATTGGCAGGCTGGTACACTACCGAGATCGGGCGTCAGCCATGGCTCGTACAAGGTGTCTTGTCAACTAAAGACGCGGTAAGCGATGTGCCTGCTGGCATGGTTTTGAGTACGCTCATCGGCTATTTGGTGATCTACGCCTCACTGATCATCGCATATATGGGCGTCATCACTTACCTCGCGCGCAGGGCGACACGAGGCGAGCCGCTCACGAGCCGCCAGTACCCGCGCGGTGGGACGACTGATGTGCCAGTCTTGCAGCCGGGGAAATGAACATGGACTTTTTCGGAGACCCCGCCGTCTGGCTGCCTTGGACCTTTGCTTCGCTCATGGGCTTGTCGATCTTGATTTACGTTGTTCTAGATGGGTTTGATTTGGGCGTTGGCTTGCTGATGCCCTTGGCCGAAGATGATGAGAAAGACCGTCTCGTTGCCTCGATCGGGCCGTTTTGGGATGCCAACGAGACATGGCTGGTTTTGGCGATTGGTTTGTTGCTCGTCGCGTTCCCACCTGCGCACGGTTTGATCCTTACGGCGCTCTACTTGCCTGTGTTCATCATGCTAGTTGGCCTCATTCTGCGCGGTGTTTCGTTCGAGATGCGCGCGAAAGCCCCTATTGCGCAGAAGCCCCTTTGGAATGGCGCATTCTTTGCGGGCTCTTTGATGGCTTCTCTCAGCCAAGGCTTCATGCTCGGCATGTATGTGATGGGCCTGACATGGACGCTACCGCATGTTGGTTTTGCGTTGCTTACAGCTGTTTTCTTAACCGTTGGGTACAGTTTTATCGGCGCAGTTTGGCTGATCTGGAAGACGGACGGTGCTCTGCAATTGCATTCCGTGCGTTGGGCCAAAGGCGGGATGTGGGGGCTGATCCTTGGGATTGGCTCTATCTCACTCGCGACTCCTTTTGTAAGCACGCGGATCTTTGATAAATGGTTCAGCTTTCCTGAGATACTTTATCTGTCGCCGCTGCCAATTCTCTCAGGCGTGTTGGTCGTATTCCTCTGGATCCAACTCCGCCGCATGCCGTTTGAGAATGACCGCTATTCGTGGACACCTTTTGCAGCCGCGACCGCTTTGTTCACCTTGGCCTACACGGGCATGGCATATTCGTTCTACCCCTATGTGGTGCCGGACAAATTAACCATCTACGAATCTGCGTCGGCACCGGAGAGCTTGTTCATCATCTTGCTCGGCACGCTTTTCGTGCTGCCTGCGATCATTGGCTACACAGTGCTATCTTACTACATTTTCCGCGGCAAGGCGATGGAACTGCGCTACGATTAGAGCTGATAGAACTGCGCAGCGGTGTTTTCAAACACATCGTTGTGCAGACTTTCTGGGATGATCTCAAAGTAGCTCTGCGCGAGGCGATCATAGTCTGAATAGAGCATGTCCACGGGAAAGTTAGACCCGAACATACAGCGCGTTGAACCAAACTGCTCGAGGCAAATTTCTACGACAGGGCGCATGCTTTCAACGGTCCATCCGTGATCAAACATTCCAAGACCCGAGAGCTTGCAAGTGACATTATCGAGATTTGATAGCCCCTCAAGGGCCTTCGCATATGATTTCAAACCTTCAGAAGAGCGATCATGGGGTGAGCCGGCGTGGCACAAGGCAATCTGCGTTTCGCTCGCAGCTTTTGCAATCTCGCTCATCGCGGGCATCAATTCTGGGATAAGCTGCAAATCAAAGGACAGCCCGCGCGCACCTGCAAGTTTCAGCCCTTGCAAAAACGCATCGGATCCGAGCAGTTCGTTAGTCCCCGTCTGCGCATCTTCGCTGGGAGCGCGCCCGATGATTTGTCGCACGCCGCGTACGGTGGATAGCGTCTGGAACCGATCCAGTTGTGCGTTTAGGTCAGGTGCGGTCAAATCACAAAACACCACCTGTGCCATCGGCCACTCAGGATTTGCGTCCGCAATGCTCTGAACCCAACGCGCTTCTTCCCAAGCATCCGCTGCACCGACCTGGATATGCACGGACTTTGTGAACCCTTGCAAACGCGCACTGCCGCTAAACTCATCGAGCAAATAGTTGCGTTGAATAGGGGCCGGATTGCCGAAAAATCGCTCAACACCCGAAGCATTGAGCCAAGGATAATCTACCGTTTTGAGATCCCAAAGATGATGATGCGCGTCAATAAAGCTCATGTCGTTGGCCCTTTCAGCTCGCCCAGAATGTCCACGTCCAACTGATTGAAAAAATGCAGTAAATCGATGAAAATCCAGTTCTCCTTCAGTTTATCGCCTTCGCGTCGATAAATGTCGATCACGCGAAATTCGCAGCTCTTATCGCTTGGTGGCAGCCCCAAGAAACCACCTGTTGGCCTGGCTTTGAAGTTCGGCCACCCAAAGAACCCGCTATAATGACCCTCCGCGATCCGTGCGATGTGACCCGTGCCGGAACGATCACTAAATGCTGCGCGAAACGGACCAGAATGCTGCTTGGCGTAGCGTTCAATCGTGTAGGTCGCGCCGATCCCTGCTGGGCCCCACCAGATCATGTCATCATGCCACGTCAACGCGAGCTCTTCCTCAAGTGGCAAACCTTTTTGCCAAGTCCCCAAGTCGCTGATCATTGCGTTTATGCAAGTCATTGTCTTTTGCCCCTCGGCGGGGTCAGCATCATCAAACAAAAGTGCATCATGGGGGGCAGGACCTGGTTGCACCATATGTGCAGCTGTCTGGCTCTTGAACGGAGAATAGCCCGCCTGCATCATCAGATGCGGGATGTCGAAGTAAAAGGCGGTCTCAGCGATCTTGCCATCCACGACCTTATGGAACTCTGCGTAGCGCAGCATCACCATCTTTTGTGTGGGCTGAATGCCGAGCCAAGGCGCATCAAAAAGTCCCATCAAATGCCCCATGGAGCAGACCCAGACAGAGCCGTCATCACCCATAAAATTGGTACCTGCGAATAAAACATCCATACGCCGTTGCATGCGCGTTATGGCGTATCGGAAAGGCTGCCAAAACAGACGTGAGATTTCATGTACGTCAGTTTGCAAATGGAACGGATGAAATGCGCGCCAAGTGTAGGCGTTCGCGGTATAGCTTCGTAAAATATCTACGATTGCGTCGCCATCTGCAGCATCAAGCGCGGCGTAATAATCTAAAATCAAGCGTTTTTCTGATTGAAATTGGGACATCGTTTTGATCCGTTCAGGCAGCTGTTCTAAGAGGTTTGATTTATGTTGCATTCGTATGCAAGCGCGAAACCGTCATGCTCAAAAGGTTCCGCTTTTCTTTTACAGCAAGGCTTGAGTATGGTCTCTTTGAAGACCGTTGCTTCGTCAAATAAGGATCCGTCATGACCTCTCAAGCAAACACACGCCGCGCGGCGGATCATCTTGTGGATCTTTTGGTGGCGCAGGGCAGCACCCATGTCTTTGGCGTACCCGGTGAGAGCTATTTGCCTGTTTTAGATGCACTCTATGAGCGCGAGGACGAGATCGCCTTTATCACCTGTCGTCAGGAAGGTGGGGCTGCGATGGCTGCGGATGCGCATGCTAAATTGACGGGGCGAGCCGGTATTTGCATGGTCACGCGTGGCCCCGGGGCGACGAACGCAAGCGCGGGTTTGCATGTGGCCTATCAAGATAGCACCCCGATGATTATGTTCATCGGTCAAGTGGCGCGTGAAATGGTAGAGCGTGAGGCTTTTCAAGAGCTTGACTACCGTCGCATGTTTGGTCAAGTCGCCAAATGGGTCGCCGAAATTGATGACCCTTCGCGCCTTCAGGAATATATTTCGAGGGCTTATCGCGTGGCTTTGTCAGGGCGTCCCGGCCCTGTAGTTTTGGCGCTACCGGAGGACATGCTCTATGAAGACATTGCCGTTCCAAAAGCCCCACGCAAAGTGACTGCGCCGCGATATCAACCTAGCGTAGATGCAATGGGCGAGTTGCGAGAGCGGTTAGCGTCAGCGAAAAAACCACTGATCATGGCAGGCGGCGGTGGTTGGACCGAGAAGGGCATAAATGCCCTTGAAAGCTTTGCTCAAAAGCAAGGGCTGCCCGTAACGGTCTCTCTGCGATGCCAAGCGTTGATGAATAACAATCATCCAAATTATGTGGGTCATTTCAGTGTCGGCCCAACGCCGTATCTCAAAGAGGCTTTGGCCGAAACGGACCTGCTGCTCGCGATTGGTCCGCGGTTGGGTGAAATGACGACGCAGGGGTATACATGGCTCAAACCACCTGTGATCGAGCAAGATCTGGTGCATGTATTCCCGCAGCCAGAAGAGCTCGGTCGCGTCTATGAGCCCGCCCTTGGGCTTGCGGCGGATATGGAGAGTTTTTGTGCGGCAATGGCGGATTGGGATCCAATCGCAGAGGCAGATTTCAGCATGCGCACTCAAGAATTGCGCCGAAGGTTCGAGAGTTACATATCGCCCGAAGCCGTCGCTGATGATCCGCTCGCGCCCATCTTTGCACACCTGAACGAAGCGCTGCCCGACGACGCTATCTTGTGCAATGGAGCAGGCAATTACGCTGCATGGCTGCATCGTTTCTATAAATATCGCAGCGCTGGATCACAGCTTGCGCCCACCTCTGGCTCAATGGGATACGGCCTGCCCGCCGGTGTCGCCGCAGCGGTCAGTGCGCCCGAACGCGAGGTCTATGCTATAGCTGGAGACGGGTGTTTTATGATGACCTGTCAAGAGCTTGCGACAGCCGCGCAACACGATCTGCGCCTGACCGTGATCGTAGTCAATAACGCGCGATACGGTACGATCCGTGCGCATCAGGAACGCGAATTTCCGGGCCGTGTGTCAGGTACGGAGATGATCAACCCTGATTTCTGTGACTTTGCGCGTTCCTTCGGAGCGTATGCTGTTCGAGTTGAAAACGTGGATGAATTCAAGCCCGCGCTCAGGGATGCACGTGCGCGCGGTGGGATCAATTTGATCGAAGTGATGCAGGACACCAACCTGATCGCGCCTGGAAAGTGGCTGGCGAAAAGTGGCTAGTCTTGCACGTTGAAGATTGCCCTGATCTGTTGGTCCTGTTCCGCGCTTAAATAATTCGGATGGTGATCTTCTAAAATTGCGCGTGCACGGGTGTTTGCGCGGCTCCAAGCATCCTGCGCACCCGCTTCTGCCCAAGTACGCGGTTGTTCGCGATCCGCGAGTTTGGGGTAGTGGTAATCACGTTCCATCGCTGCGTGGGTTTGGCCTGATCCAAGGAAATGACCATCGCCCAAAATCGCCTCGCAAATCGCATCATAGCCGAGGTTTTCTTCGCTGACCCCGATGCCACGTAACGCGCGGTAGGTCATCGCGTGCATATCGTCATCCAAGACAAACGCTTCGAAACTCGCGCCAAGTAGCGCGGCGGTCATGCCCGAACTCTCATAGATTAAATTGCCGCCCGCGAGGGCCGCTGCGAGCGACGTCATTCCTTTTTCGACGCCGTATTGCGCATCGATGGCTTTGGCGTCGGTCATCGAACACGCCACACCAGAGGGCAAGCCGAGCCAGTTAGAGAGTTGCGCTGAGGCGGCGTTAAGGACGGTTGTTTCGCCACCGCCGCCTGCAAACGCGCCACTGCGTAGATCAATGACCAAAGGCCAATTAGAAAAAATCATAGGAAAGCCTGGCGAAATGACGTTCACCATCACCAAACTCGCCAAGGTTTCGGCAAGCGATTGCGCTAAAAAGCCAGCCAAAGTGGCAGGTGCTGTTGCGCCCGCCTGTGCGGCGGTGATGCAAGACATAGGGATATTATGTTCGATGCATTTGTAAACCACATCCACCGCATCCTCGCCAAAGCGCATCGGGGAAATCACAGGGCTGATGTGGGTTTTAAGGAACGGTTGTCTCGCAAATTTACCGTCACCACCCGCCACGATATCGAACATTTTCACAATTGGATCAACGTGTTGCGCGAGTGTGAATGCTGTTGCGACGGGTTTGCTCGTGTTTTTCATCAGCGCATAGGCGGTGGTCACATCGAGTTCGAAAGGATCCGGTACATCCGTCGCAATACAGCAGCGCGTGAACCAGGCGACATTGTCGAGCGTGTCTTGCAGACGGGTGAAATCATGCAGATCACGCAGGGTCGAGGGACGATAGAGCCCAGTGTCTAGATCCAACGTGTTCACCGCAGCGCCGCCAGTACCAAAGTAAACGTTTTTGCCACCGACGTCGATGGAACGCGCAGGATCGCGGCCATGCAACGTAAAGCGTTTCGCGGCTCCAGAAATCGTATCCTCAACCAGTGTGTTGGGCAGACCAATGCGGCCATTTCCAAGGTCAGACGCGCCAGCCGAAATCAGATCATCCCAAAGCCGTCTAGGGACTTCGCCCATGCCTAAATCGCTAAGCAAACGCAAGGCGGTGGCGTAAATGTCGTGCATGTCCTTTTCGCTCAAAGGGCGATAAAGGCCACCAATTTGACCGGGGGGAGCAGGATTCACAACAGGCGGTGCCGCGCGCTGTTTCAAGCGGGCTTTACGACCGGAGCGGCGAGGAGCATCTGACATTAAAGGCCTTTGCGAAGTGTATCGCGCAACCTTGATCTGCGAGTGCTGTCGAATGCAATAAGTATTCGCGCTTAGCGTTTAGAGTTCATGCTTCCAAGGCGGGTTCGCTCCTTTGCGCGATACGGTAATGCTTGCGGCTTTCATGCCGTAGGACACTGCGTTTTCAGCGTCTTGTTTGCTCAAGTTCGCGATGGCCTCTTTGTTCATCAAGCCTGCTTCGTGCAGCGACGCAAGCACACCTGCATTGAACGTATCGCCCGCGCCGATGGTATCGGAATTGCTCAGATCGACTGGAATTGTGGGGACGAACACGTCGTAATCGGCGTGATATGCTGTCGCACCTTCGCTGCCTTGAGTGATCAAAACCAACTTGGGGCCCTTGGCAAGCAGCGCGCGCGCATTCGTGGCGATGTCGCCGGCACCAGCGATCCATTCGAGATCTTCGTCACTGAGTTTCACGATGTCGCTTGCGCTGACCATCCGCTCAATGCGCGCTCTGAACGAGGCTTCATCGCGCACAAAGCTTGGGCGAATGTTGGGGTCGATCATCGTCACATGGGTATCTGTTGCGCTGAGAAGCATTGCCTCATACGCCTCCGCGCAGGAGCCATAAGCGAGGGATATCCCGCCAAAAAACAGGGCGTCAATATCGTCGGGCAAAGTCGGAATATCGTTGGTCGACAGCCCGCGCAAAGCGGTGTTTTCATCGAAAAACGTATATTTCGCTTGGCCGTTGACGAGTTGCACAAAGGCGAGTGTCGTCGCGGCGTCGCTGATGGGGCAGAGGTCATAGGACACATGGCTTGCTTCAAGATGCGCTTTGAGCTGCGCGCCGAAGAAGTCTGACGACAGACCTGCGAAAAAGCCTGACGGCACGCCGAGGCGACCCAACGCCACGGCCGTGTTCATCACGGCTCCGCCAGAATGAGGCACAAACGCTGCTTGGTCATCGCTCGTTTTGCCCGCAACCATATCGATCAACGCTTCGCCGCAGTTCAAGATCATCGTCTTCGTCCTGTTCTCAAAGTAAAATGTTAGCGCTCACATACACGATTTTCATCGTCGCGCACGCATTTTTGTGGCTGTGACACCATATTCTTTCTTGATTGCTTCGTTCAAGGAGCTGCTAGAGCCAAACCCTGTGGCCACTGCGATTTCCATCATGGAAAGCTGCGTGTCTTCAACCAAAGCGCGCGCACGTTTGGTGCGCAATTGCTTGTAAAAGCGGGCTGGCGTTTGATTGAAAACATCTTTGAACATGCGCTCAAGGTGGCGGGTGGAAACGCCGATATCATTGGCAAGCTCGTAGATGTTGAAAGGCATCTCAAGCGAGTCTTCCATAGCTTTCACCGCTGATCGCACGCGCGTATCAGAAAGAGCAGGGAGTTTGGTGATGTCCTTGGGTTGATCCGCGTGCGCTGTACGAACCATCGGAAGAACCAGTCGATTGCTGAGTTCGGCAACATCAGCAGTGCTAAGCTGAGGCTGCAAAAGCGAGATGATCAACTCTTCGGTCGCGCCTGTTCCAGCTGCCGTGATCACGCTTCCAGATTTCTCTGACAGGCTGTTGGTCAGGTTCGGATGATCGCCGGTTTCCGCCAGCGAAAGTGCGTCGCGCCAATGGGTCGTGACTTTTCCCGTGGGTGATTTCGTGCGTTTGATGTAGGCGGTCGCTGCATCAGAGAGCAAAACGCAAAGGCGCGAGATCCGTGTCATCTGACGCAGGCGCGAAAACCATTGCGCATCACCACCACTATGGCCGCCGACAATTATCAACACATCCGATAGCTCGTGATCTTTCACGACAGGCTCTGCACGCACAATCATACCGCAATCGCCGTTCAAAAGCCCGGGCGTCTCAGAGACATATCGCCAGTGAAAAACTGCACCACCAAGGACTTCATTCGCTATTTTCAACGTGCGCGTGATAGCCGCCGTCTCGTACTCGCAAAACCGATTGCCCACGTAAATTTCAAACGTGTAAAGCGCGCTACGAATAGACGTATCGCGCTCTTGCGGTATGGCACGTTCTGTATTTCGCTCAACTCTGGGCAGCGGACGTCTCCATCGGGCTTTGGCGGTTCAAACAGTGATACAGCGCATAATATCACATTGAAAAGACATCAAATGACCCAAGGTAGTAACGAAATAGAGGCGACGCGCTCGATCCATTGAAGTGCAGGTGTGGCAGAGAACGGGTGATTGCGCTAAATGAGCATCAACACACAGACTCGAAAGCGGTAAAGGGCATTTTTCATGGCGCAGGACTTTGACTACGATTTGCTGATTATCGGCGGTGGCATCAATGGCTGCGGCATCGCGCGGGATGCAGCGGGTCGCGGGCTGCGCGTGGGCTTGGCCGAGATGAACGATCTTGCCTCTGCAACATCTAGTGCTTCGACCAAGCTGTTTCACGGCGGTTTGCGCTATTTGGAATATTTCGAGGTCCGTCTTGTGCGGGAAGCTTTGATAGAGCGTGAAACGCTTTTGCGCGCAATGCCGCATATCTCATGGCCTATGCGGTTTGTGCTGCCCTATCACAAAGACATGCGGTTCGAGAGCACAACGCCAACGTCCAAACTGCTTAGCTTTGTGATGCCATGGATGAAAGGGCGTCGCCCTGCATGGCTCATCAGGCTTGGTCTGTTTATGTATGATAATCTTGGTGGGCGCAAAATTCTGCCTGCGACGTTCACACTTGATCTACGTTCAGGCGTTGAAGGCGCGGTGCTGAATGATCGCTTCACCAAAGCCTATGAGTATTCCGATTGTTGGGTCGAGGATTCGCGCCTTGTGGTTCTGAATGCGCGCGACGCACAAGCGCGCGGCGCTGATATTATGGTGCGCACCAAAGTTACTGGCGCGCTGCGCAGAGATGATCATTGGGCCGTAACGCTTGAGGACGGCGAAGGCGCGCGCGAGGTGACAGCCAAGATGATCGTAAACGCCGCTGGCCCTTGGGTCGGTGATGTTCTGAACGGTACTTTGGGCCTGAACAGCCGCGAAGGTGTGCGACTTGTGCGCGGCTCGCATATCGTGGTGCCCAAGCTTTATGAGCACGACAAATGCTACTTCTTTCAAGGCGAAGACGGCCGGATTATCTTCGCCATTCCTTACGAGAACGACTTCACTTTGATCGGCACGACGGATGCAGATCACAGTGATCCTTCTCAAAAACCTGAGTGTACCCCCGAAGAAAAGGATTACCTTTGCGCTTTTGCGTCCAATTACTTCGCGAAGCCTGTCACGCGTGATGAAATTGTGTGGACCTATTCAGGCGTGCGCCCGCTTTACGATGATGGTGCGGATAATGCTTCCGCAGCGACGCGGGATTATACGTTGAAGCTGGATGACACTGCAGCACCTTTGCTCAATATTTTCGGCGGCAAGATCACGACGTACCGCCGTCTTGCGGAAAGCGCTTTGGCGAAGATCAGCACTCAGTTCGAAGGACTTAGCGGCAATTGGACCGCGGGTGTCTCTATGCCCGGTGGTGACTTTCCTGTGGATGGCGTGCCTGCGCTCATCGCAAAATTGCAAGCCAGCTATCCCTTCCTAAACGAACCTTGGGCGCGCCGCCTTGTGCGTGCTTATGGCACTGACGCTGCGGGTATGTTGGCGGATGCGAAAACGCTCGATGACTTGGGTGAGGATTTCGGTGCGAGTATCACTGCGCGTGAACTTGATTGGCTCAAAGCACACGAATTTGCGCGGACGGGTGAAGATGTCTGTTGGCGGCGCAGCAAGCTTGGCCTGCGTTTAACCCCCGCACAAGTTGCGCGTATCAATGCTTATATGACCGCTTAACGAAGCATGTTTGTCGGGCGTGTGATGCGCCGTGCGAGCATGCGTTCGCGCAAGAACACGAACAGACCCGCGCCCATAATCAGGATGATGCCAAAGCTGACCGCAAGGTCTGGCAATTCACCAAAGATGAAAAAGCCCCAGATCACTGCCAGCGGCAGTCCGATGTACTCAAATGGGGCGACTGTGGCCGCACTACTGACACGGTAAGCTTGGCCCAAGCAATAGCCGACGATAGCAGATAAAAAGCCAAGCCCGAACATAAAGGGCCAATCGCCAGCAGGCGGCCATTCCCATGCGCGCAGCAAAAAGACGACAGCGCCATTCTCGACCCCTTGGGCAAAGCGTCCATCGCCAGCCACCAGAAAAAAGCCAGCAGAGACGATGATAAACGTACATTGAATATAAATCGCCATGGCCGAGGCTTTGCTGCTTACGCCTAATTTGCGGGTCATCACTTGGTTAATAGCGTATGTCAGCGCAGCAATGATCGGCAGCAATAGGACAAGACGGTTCGCATCCGTGTCACCCAGACTTTGCCAAGGCCTTTGCATAATCAAAACACCGATAAAGCCGATCAAAACCGCACTCAGGCGCATCGGGCCGACCTTTTCACCCAGAATCAGAATAGAGAGCAAGGTGATCATCAAAGGCGCTGCAAAGAACAAAGCGGTGGTTTCAGCCAAAGGCAACACTGCGATAGCAGCGAAAAACGACATGTTAGACAGAACGACCATCAAGGCGCGCAACAGATGCAAACCGGGTGTCGAGGTCTTGAGCAATGACCACCCCCCTTCCATGTGCAGAAATATGAAAGAGATAAACAATCCCAAGAACGAGCGCGTGAAGACCAGTTGATGCAGCGGATAACCACCTGAAAGCTGCTTGATTAGCACATCATTTAAGGAAATTGCGGTCATACCGATCAGGATGAACAGGATGCCAGCGGTTGAGGTGTCGCGCGTTGTCATGCCCTTTGCCTATCTACCTTGTGCGCACAACGCCAGTCTGTTTGCGACTGGTAACATAAGCAGATAGGCATGTCGCAAGCAGGGGGCAAAAATGTCAGAAATTCTAAGCGTGCGCGATCTGGTGAAGCGGTATGACGATGGCTTTGAGGCGCTGAAAGGCGTCACGCTCTCGATCGTGCAAGGCGAAATTTTAGCACTACTTGGTCCCAATGGCGCCGGAAAAACCACGCTAATCTCAACAATTTGCGGAATTACCGAGGGCACCAGTGGCACAGTCACTGTGGGCGGGCACGATATTGTTAAAGGGTATCGTGAAGCACGTCGTATGATCGGGCTTGTGCCGCAAGAGATAAACCTTGAGCCATTCGAGCGGGTTATCAACACTGTCCGTTTTTCGCGCGGCTTGTTCGGCAAGCCCAAGGACGATGCGTATTTGGAAAAGATCCTGCGCCAGCTTTCGCTATGGGACAAAAAAGACAATCGCATCATGGAACTCTCGGGCGGGATGAAGCGGCGCGTGTTGATTGCCAAAGCGCTGAGCCATGAACCCGAGGTGCTCTTTCTTGATGAGCCGACGGCTGGCGTCGATGTGGAGTTGCGCAAAGACATGTGGGAAATCGTGGCGGGTCTGAAGGCGAGCGGCACGACAATTATTCTGACAACCCACTACATCGAAGAGGCAGAAGCGATTGCGGATCGCATCGGTGTCATCGCCAAAGGCGAGTTGCTTTTGGTTGAGGAAAAACAAGCGCTTATGACCCGCATGGGGCAAAAGCAGTTGCAGATTGATCTCAGCGCGCCGCTAGACGGCGTGCCTGATAGCCTTGCCAAATATGAGCTGGAATTGGTGCGCGATGGCAATGCGCTGCTCTACACCTATGACACGCGCGCAGAGCGAACAGGTATCACCGGACTGCTCGCAGATATTGCTAAAGCGGGTCTCAGCATGAGCGATCTACAAACCAAACAGTCGAGCCTTGAGGATATCTTTGTCGGTCTCGTCGCGGAGGACGCAGCATGAATTGGCAGGCAATCAGGTCGATCTATACATTTGAAATGGCGCGTTTTTTCCGCACTTTGATGCAGAGCTTTATCTCACCTGTCATCTCGACCTCGCTTTACTTCGTGGTCTTCGGTGCTGCGATTGGTAGTCGTATCGATCAAGTCGATGGTGTCAGCTACGGCGCATTCATCGTGCCCGGTCTCATTATGCTCAGTGTCATGACGCAGGCGATTTCTAATGCTTCTTTCGGGATATATTTCCCGAAATTTATCGGCACGATCTATGAATTGCTCTCCGCGCCTGTGAACTTCTTGGAGATTGTAATCGGCTATGTGGGTGCCGCGGCAACAAAGGCGCTGTTCATCGGCATCGTTATTCTAGCGACCTCTGCATTGTTCGTTGATTTGCAGATCCAACACCCGTTTGCGATGATGGCATTTATGGTGCTGACCTGTGTGAGTTTCTCGCTATTCGGCTTTATCATCGGCATCTGGGCGCAGAACTTTGAGCAGCTTCAATTGATCCCATTGCTGGTTGTCACACCTTTGGTGTTCTTGGGTGGCTCGTTCTACTCCATCTCGATGTTGCCACCGATCTGGCAAACGATCACGCTCTTTAACCCTGTTGTGTATCTGATTTCAGGTTTCCGTTGGTCGTTTTTCGGCATGGCGGATGTGCCGATTGGCCTGAGTTTGCTGGCAATCGCAGGCTTTACCGCGCTGTGCATGGTTGCTGTTTGGTGGATCTTCAAAACAGGCTGGCGTATCCGTAAATGAGCCCAAAGGTGAAACAGAACGTATTATTAAATCGGCGCACCTTGTTTCGCGCACTTGGGCAATCTACATCGAGAAAATGAAAAGATTTATTCCCTTCCTAAAATCAGAGCCAACAGTCGCGGTTGTGCGCCTGTCTGGCGTCATCGGCGGCAATGGTCGCGGTGCGTTGAATGATCAATCACTCGCGCCCGTGTTAGAAAAAGCGTTCTCGCGCGGCAAACCGGATGCGGTTGCGCTACAGATCAATTCGCCCGGCGGCAGTCCGGTACAAAGTTCTTTGATCGGGGCACGTATTCGTCGGCTGTCTGAGGAAAAAGAAATCCCAGTCATCGCATTTGTAGAAGATGTTGCTGCGTCAGGGGGCTATTGGCTCGCGGCAGCGGCTGATGAGATTTATGCAGACGAAAGCTCTGTTGTCGGCTCCATCGGGGTTATTTCTGCGGGTTTCGGCGCGCATGTTTTCCTTGCTAAACAAGGTATTGAGCGGCGCGTTTATACGGCTGGCACGTCCAAATCCATGCTAGATCCGTTCAAGCCTGAAGCAGAGGAAGATGTCGCGCGTCTGAAAGTGATGCTGGAGCAAATCCACACCAATTTCATACGCCACGTCCAAAAGCGTCGTGGGGACAAGCTCGATAAAGCACGCGAATTGTTCACGGGCGAAATTTGGGTCGGTGACGCTGCGAAAGAGGTTGGCTTGATTGATGGTATCGCCCATCTTGTGCCTGCGATGAAGGCGCGCTTTGGCGATAAAGTAAACTTCAAACGCTACGGTCCAAAACGCAGCTTCATGAGCCGCTTTGGTGCGCAGTTTGCAAATGATGCATTGTCAGGCATCGAAGAACGCGTGCAATTCGCGCGGTTTGGGCTTTGATGTGATCTTTAAAATTGTCACACTTTTTCTGGTTGGCATGGGCGTGCTTGCGATGTTCGGGAAACTCACGTTTCCGGGGCAAAAACAATTGCGTAACGCCAAATGTATCAAGTGTGGGCGCTTTAAGATTGGGCGCGGGCCATGCAGTTGTACTAAGGGAAAAGGGTAGATCATGATGGCATGGCTCCTGTGCGCGTTGGGTTTGGTGATCTTGCTTCTGGCAGGCGATGCGCTTGTCAAAGGGGCTGTGAACCTAAGTCTGCGCGTAGGTATTCCTGCCTTGATCGTAAGCTTAACGATTGTTGCTTTTGGCACGTCGGCACCTGAGCTTTTGATAGCCATTAACTCTGTTCTTGATGGCAAACCCGACATTGCCATGGGCAATGTGGTTGGTTCGAACACCGCGAATATCTTGTTGGTTTTGGGGTTCCCCGCAATTCTTGCGACGCTTCACACATCCGAATGCAATACGCGCAAAACCTATATTTTCATGATGCTTGCGACGGTTTTGTTTATCGCTTTGGCCTTCACTGGTAGCTTTGGGACATGGCAGGCGTTGGTACTTTTGGCTGCACTTTCTTATGTGTTGTTCGACGCTTTTCGCGATGCGCATTTGCACCGCAAGGACGCTGCTTTGAATGCTGTCGAGGATGAAGAAGAGGTCGAAGGCGCTGATCCTGATATGCCGTGGTGGCAAATCATTGTATTTCTCCTTTTGGGTCTGGTGGGCCTTCCTCTTGGGGCGGACTTGCTGGTGGACAACGCGTCTACAATTGCGCGCGAATACGGAGTGAGTGAAACAGTGATCGGCCTTACGTTGGTTGCGTTGGGAACGTCGTTGCCCGAGTTGGCGACGACGACGATGGCTGCGTTGCGGCGTCAAGCTGATGTTGTCCTCGGCAGCGTTATCGGCTCGAACATGTTCAACTTGCTTGCGATCGTTGGCATCGCGGCTTTGATCGGCCCAATTCCTGTTGCGCCCGAGTTTTTGAAATTCGATTTGTGGGTCATGATGGGCGCATCTGTTTTGCTCGCCCCGTTTGTTTTCTGGGGCTGGAACATCAACCGCGCTTGGGGCATCGGCTTGACCGCTGCATACTTTGGCTACATCGCGATTGTGCTCTTTTAGGAACTAGAATTCCTAGGCTTCGCGCCTGAGTTGCCTTGCCTATGGCAAAGACAGGCGAAAGTTTTGCACCGTTCATCGGTGCGTATGATAGACGTTAGTAAAATCTTAATGTTTTCAGGTGTTTACAAATTTTTAATTAATTAGTTGTTTACTTTCAGGGGGTTGCTGAATTGCCTAATTTTTAGGCAGTTCAGCGAAGTGGGCCAAATGCAAAGAAAAATTTGGGATCAAGGCAAACTATCCGCAGAGTTATCCACAGGAATGGTGGATGCCTTTTTGCTTGCTTGCGCGCTTGTGCCATTGCAGCGCAGTTTGAAGAATCATATCTATCTTTCATGAGCGAAGCACAGGAAACATCAAAGACCTCGAGCGAACCGCAACCGCGCGGAGGCGAGGTAATTCAAGGCTATCTCAAGACCCTTGATAGCTCGCCCGGAGTGTACCGCATGCTCGATGAGCAGAGCCGCGTTTTGTATGTGGGCAAAGCAAGAAATCTGCGCGCGCGTGTGTCGAATTATGCGCGCCCAACGGGCCATTCAGGCCGCATCGCCACAATGATTTCGCACACTGCGAGCATGATGTTTCTTACGACAAAGACGGAAACTGAAGCGTTGTTGCTTGAACAGAACCTGATCAAACAGCTCAAACCGAAGTACAATGTTTTATTGCGTGACGACAAAAGTTTTCCAAATATTTTGGTGAGCAAAGATCATTCCTATCCTATGATCTCTAAACATCGCGGCGCGAAGAAAGCAAAAGGGGCCTATTACGGACCTTTCGCGTCTGCGGGTGCGGTGAACCGAACTTTGAACCAGCTCCAACGCGCGTTTCAGCTACGCGATTGTAGCGATTCCAGTTTTGATGTGCGCACACGTCCATGTCTACAGCATCAGATCAAACGCTGTTCCGCGCCGTGTGTCGGGAAAATCAGTGAAGAGGACTACGCCGAGACCGTGCGCGATGCGGAGCGATTTTTGGCCGGGAAGTCGACAGAGCTTCAAGAGAAGTTGGCAGGCCAGATGGCGAAGGCTTCTGAGGAAATGGAGTTCGAGCGCGCCGCCGCGCTGCGCGACCGGATCAAAGCGCTGACGCAAGTTCAGACTGCGCAAGGGATCAACCCGCGTGGTGTGTCAGAGGCGGATGTGATCGCACTCCATATGGAGGGTGGACAGGCCTGCGTGCAGGTTTTCTTCATCCGTGCAAACCAGAACTGGGGCAACAAGGATTATTACCCGCGCTTGGCAGCGGATGTGGATGAGGCGGAAGTGTTAGAGGCCTTTATGGGGCAGTTTTACGACTCCAAGGATCCACCGCGTCAGATTTTGTTGAGCCACGCTTTGGCAAATGAAGATTTGATGGCAGATGCTTTGGCCCAAAAGCTTGGGAAAAAGGTGGAGTTGATCGTGCCCCAACGCGGTGAAAAGGCGGAGATCATGGATGGTGCCGTGCGTAATGCCCGTGAGAGCCTCGCGCGGAAAATGGCAGAGACGCAGGCGCAGAGTAAGCTGCTCAAAGGGGTCGCTGAGGCGTTTGGATTGGAAAAGGTGCCGCAGCGGATCGAGGTTTATGACAACTCACACATCCAAGGCGCGCATGCGGTTGGTGGCATGATCGTCGCTGGGCCCGAGGGCTTTGTGAAGAACGCGTATCGCAAGTTTAACATCAAAGGCGAAGACCTCTCACCCGGTGATGACTTTGGCATGATGAAAGAAGTCATGACTCGACGGTTCAAGCGATTGATTAAAGAAGACCCTGATCGCGAAAAGGGCGATTGGCCCGATTTGCTGCTGATTGACGGTGGTGCAGGGCAAGTGAGTGCGGTGCGCGAGATCATGGAGCTCTATGGTGTTAGTGATATTGCTATGGTCGGTGTAGCCAAAGGTGTGGACCGCGATGCGGGCAAGGAAGAGTTTTACCGCACAGGTCAGCGTCCTTTTGCGCTGCGTCAAAACGATCCGGTTTTGTATTTCATCCAGCGCATGCGCGACGAGGTGCACCGTTTCGCGATTGGAACACACCGTGCGAAACGTTCAAAGGCAATTGGAGCAACTCCGCTTGATGATGTTCCCGGTGTCGGGGCTAGTCGAAAACGTGCATTGCTCGCACATTTCGGGTCCGCCAAGGCAGTCGGGCGTGCAAATTTAGTGGATTTGAAGGCGGTTGATGGGATTTCGGCAGCTTTGGCGCAAGTGATCTATGACTATTTCCATGAACGAGGGTGATCTGATTGTGCGCGCAAGCGCGCGCTGGATGAGCCGCTAAAGCGGCAGAATGGGGCGCTGCCCCAAACCCCGGGATATTTATGAAGAGAGGAATGTGCTGCGCTGCGGCATTTTTGGTCAAGGGGGTATACTTATGGACTTAATAAGCCTATGCGCGGGGCTTGTTCGAACGGCAGGTATGCAATGACTGATTTTGAAAACGTAATTCCCACATTAAACGAGGCTTTGAAGGCCAAGGGCTATGAAACGCTGACACCGGTTCAGGTCGAGGTGTCTCAACCCGAGTTTTTGGATCAGGATTTGCTTGTCTCTGCGCAGACGGGCTCTGGTAAGACCGTTGCTTTCGGTCTCGCGATTGCGCCTACGATTTTGGAAGAGAACGGTCGATTTGAACGTGCGGCGACGCCGCTTGCTTTGGTGATCGCTCCCACGCGCGAATTGGCGCTTCAAGTGAAGCGCGAGTTTGATTGGTTGTTTGCGCCTGCGGGTGTTGTGTGTGCCTCCACCGTTGGTGGCATGGATTCGCGCACAGAACGTCGTGCACTCGAGCGCGGTGCGCATATTGTTGTGGCAACGCCTGGTCGCTTGCGCGATCACATTATGCGCGGAGCAATTGATCTATCAGCTTTGCGCGCAGTTGTGCTCGATGAAGCTGATGAAATGCTAGACATGGGTTTCTCGGAAGATCTGGAATATATTTTGGACGCGACTCCGCAGGATCGTCGCACGTTGATGTTCTCGGCTACGGTTCCACGAGGGATCGCCAAGTTGGCACAGAAGTATCAGCGCAAAGACACCAAACGCGTTGAGACGATTGGTGAAGGGCCGCAGCACGCGGATATCACTTACCGCGCCATGACTGTTGCACCGTCTGATACAGAAAACGCGATTATCAACACGCTGCGCTACTATGAGGCACAGAATGCAATCGTATTTGCGAACACCCGAGCCATGGTTGCGCGTTTGACTGCGCGTTTCTCGAACCGTGGATTTTCCGTCGTATCGCTGTCAGGTGAATTGTCTCAAAACGAGCGCACTCACGCTTTGCAAGCGATGCGCGACGGGCGCGCGCGCGTTTGTGTGGCGACGGACGTTGCTGCGCGCGGGATTGATTTGCCGAATCTTGAGTTGGTGATCCATGCGGATTTGCCCTCGAACGGCGAGACGTTGTTGCACCGTTCAGGCCGGACTGGTCGTGCGGGTCGCAAAGGTATTTCCGCGCTGATCGTACCGGGCCGTCAGAAATCCAAAGCAGAGCGTTTGCTCAAGTTTGCGAAACTCACAGCCGAGTGGAGCAATGCGCCCTCTGCTGATGACGTGAATGCGCGTGATGAAGAGCGCATGTTGAATGATCCATCTTGGTCAGAAGCAATGACTGAGGATGAGACAAGCTTCGCAGGCAAGTTGCTCGCACAGTATAAGCCTGAGCAAATTGCAGCGGCGTTCCTGCGTTTGCACCGTGCCAAACACTCTGCGCCAGAGCAGTTGGGTGAGGTAAAAGACAGCGGTCCACGAGACAAGCGCGATAAACGTGAGCCACGCGCACCGCGTGACTTCGGACCAAGCTCGTGGTTTTCGCTGTCTTTGGGGCGCAAGCACAAGGCTGAGCCACGCTGGTTGTTGCCGATGCTGTGCCGGAATGGAAACATCTCTAAGGATGATATTGGCGCGATCCGTGTTCAGTATCAGGAAACGTTTGTAGAGGTTCAAACCTCTGCTGTTGAGCGTATGAAGAAAGAGCTAGGCGAAGGTATGGACCTTGAGCAGGGCGCGAGTTTGACCGAGTTACCGGGCAAGCCTGACTTCGATTCATCGCCAAACGGTCCACCGGCTGATGGCGCGTCCAAGCCATACAACAAAGGCCCACGCGAAGATCGTCCTCGCGGCGACAAGCCGCGCTACGACAAGCCACGTGGCGACAACCCTCGCCATGATGGGCCGCGCGGCGACAAACCAAAGTACGATAAACCGCGCGGGGATAAACCGTCCTATGCAGACAAGCCACGCGGCGATAAGCCAAGCTATGGTGACAAGCCGAAGTTTGACAAGCCCAAGGGCAAAGCGCCGTATAAAGCGGACAAGCCTGGCAAGAACGATCCACGCCCACCAAAGCACGCGGCAAAATCGGGCACGCCGAACACGTCTAAGCCAGCGCGCGCGCCAAGCGCAGTAGATACGGGTGCCGTCGCGCACAAAGCGCCAGCTGCGCCTAAGCCCAAGTCGCGCAAAGGCGCTATGGATCCGTCCAAACCTATGGGCGATCGCAAAGCGCGTGTGAAAGCGGCCGCAGGCAAGCCTAAAAGTGGTGAAAGCAAACCTTACAAGGTGAAAACACGCGCCGGGAAAGGCCCTGACGCCAAGCCAATGCGCAAAGCACCACGTAAGCCATAAAATGTAAGCGCGAAGCGGGCTTGCGGGCGCACCGTCGCGCGCTTAGATATTGGGGATGAATATGACGATCCCCAATATGCTCACTGTGCTTAGATTACTCGCGGCGCCTGCTGTCGCTGTGATGTTTCTTTACTTCACACGTCCTTATGCGGATTGGTTCGCTCTTTGCCTCTTTGTTTTGGCGGCGCTGACGGATTGGGTGGATGGCTACCTTGCGCGTGCTTGGAAGCAAGAAACCAAGTTGGGTGCGATGCTGGATCCGATTGCGGACAAGGCGATGGTTGTCATTGCGTTGATGGTAATTATCGGATTCTCGTCGTGGTCGGCATGGCTTGTTTTGCCCGCAACTATGATCTTGTTTCGCGAAGTCTTTGTCTCTGGTCTACGCGAATTCCTAGGGGATACCGCTGGAACTCTGAAGGTGACCAAGCTGGCGAAATGGAAGACCACCGCGCAGATGGTGGCGATTGCCGTCCTCTTTAGCCAAGGCGTGTTTGAGCACTATTTAAGCATGTCCGCGTGGGGCATGGACCAAGCGATGTTCGAAGCAATCCTGAGCGGCGAAGAAGATGACGTGCTAGGCCTTGGTTGGAAATACCAAGGGATGGTGTGGTCGGGACGTGTTGGATTATGGCTCTTGTGGCTGGCCGCGGCTTTGACGTTAATCACGGGTTGGGATTATTTCCGCAAAGCGCTGCCGCATTTGAAGGACGACGCATAATGGATGTGCTCTATTTTGCTTGGGTGCGCGAGCGGATTGGCCTGCCGAAAGAAACGGTTGAGACGAAGGCCGCGACCGTCATAGAATTGGTCGAGGAGCTGCGCGCACGCGAAGAGCGCTATGCGCTTGCTTTTTCGGACTTAAGCGCTCTGCGTGTCGCCGTGGATCAGGATTTGACTGACTTTGACGCCCCGATCAACGGCGCGCGCGAAGTGGCGTTCTTCCCGCCTATGACAGGCGGCTAACCTGTGCGTGTTATTGTTCAAGAAGACGCCTTTGACGGTGGCGCTGAGTTAAATGCGTTTACCGCTGCGCAATCCAATATGGGCGCTATCGTGAGTTTTACTGGTATCGTGCGTGATGTGGCCGCAGGGCTCAAACAGATGGACATAGAGCATTATCCGGGCATGACAGAGCGTGCGTTGGAACAGATCGCGGCTGATGCGATGACGCGCTGGGATCTTGGGGATGTGTTGGTCATTCACCGCTATGGTCCGCTTCATCCTGATGAGCCGATCATGATGGTTGCGACTGCCTCAAAGCATCGCAAAGACGCGTTTGAAGCGGCGGACTTCTTGATGGATTTCCTGAAATCACGCGCGCCGTTTTGGAAGAAAGAACAGACGTTCGCATCCAATGATTGGGTCGCATCAAAACAAGAAGATGAAGACGCGCTCAAGCGTTGGTAATACGTGAAAAGTAGTATTTTCGCTATCAATACTGCCTGAAGTTGATAGCCTGCTTCTATTTTAAGAATTTGATAGAGGCATTTATGAAAAAGCACGTGGTTTTTATGGTCCATGGGTTGGGAGAACAAGTTCCCGGCGACACAGTGGACGAATTCGTTGGCGCTGCCTGCAAAGAGCTAGAACTCACGGGGCCCGTCACAAACAACACTCTAAATCTGGTGAATGCGGATGAAACAAAAGAGCATATATTAGGGCTCTTCCCGTCGCATCAACGTCGAATGAACGGACCAAATGAGGGCGAAGTACTGGTCTTCGCAGAAGTCCATTGGGCAGACATTTCACCTGCGCCGTCAGGGGTCGTCGCAACGGCTTTGGATTTGCTGCGCCTTGTGCTGGGCATGGGGTACATCGCGCTCGACAACGTTCAGAATAATGTGGTGCGCGAGAATGCTTGGGTTCAGGCTTTGGTGCCTTGGTTTGTGTGGCTCTTTTACGCGGTAATCGCACCGCTTAATCTGTTTTTGTTGATTGGTGCATTTGCGCTTTTGATCGACCCATATCCCTTTAAATTCAACACATATCCGGGATGGACCTACGCCCTTTTCGCCAGCTTCGGTGTGGGGTTTGCCTATTTCGGCTATTCGAGAGCTAGGCTCAGGACCCATTAATTGCCTTGATGCTGGTTTGTCGTCATGATTCACGAA
>NZ_MLCB01000185.1 GCF_001890925.1 Planktotalea frisia | reverse complement strand
GTCTTCAAGGTTGGATACATCTTAGCACGCTGTCCAGTTTTGCCGGACCACTTCATTCAATGGGTGAACCCCAAAGCGTGGACCATGGCGTTGACTGCGATCACTGCCTACGCGCCCAATCAAACCCTCGGGTCTGTCATATGGGTTGCGCTCGTGTTTGGTATCGTGAACCTGCCCAGCGTGTCGCTCTGGACCGTTCTGGGTGAACAAATGGCGCGTTTTCTCACAAGTGCTGCCCGCTTGCGTGCCTTCAATTGGCTGATGGCTGCGCTTTTGGTGGCATCGCTTTATCCTGTTGTCTTCACATAGCGCCAGCATTGCATCCGCGCGCGCGCCGCGCCATATAAGCGGAACTGGTTAGCAAGTGAGCATGCGCGATGAATTATCTTGATTTCGAAAAACCTCTGGCAGAGCTGGAAGGCAAAGCAGAAGAACTGCGTGCAATCGCGCGCGCGAATGAAGAAGCGCATGTAGAAGACGAAGCCGCAGCGCTTGATCAGAAAGCCGCTGATTTGTTGGTTGAGCTTTACGGCAGCCTGACCCCTTGGCGCAAATGCCAAGTCGCGCGTCATCCAGAGCGTCCTCACTGCTCCGATTATCTCTCAAATATTTTCACTGATTATACGCCCCTCGCGGGCGATCGTGGCTTTGCTGATGATCACGCTGTCATGGGTGGGCTCGCCCGTTTCAAAGATCGCCCTGTTGTGGTGATCGGTCAGGACAAAGGCAACGACACTGCCACCCGGATCGAACGTAACTTCGGCATGGCGCGTCCAGAGGGGTATCGCAAAGCGATCCGTCTCATGGAAATGGCGAGCAAGTTTAACCTTCCTGTTGTAACCCTCGTGGACACCCCGGGCGCATATCCGGGCAAAGGTGCCGAAGAGCGTGGGCAATCCGAAGCCATCGCGCGTTCAACGGAGATGTGTTTGCAGATCGGCGTGCCGTTGGTCAGCGTGATCATAGGTGAGGGCGGCTCAGGCGGCGCTGTGGCCTTTGCAACAGGTAACAAGCTCGCGATGCTCGAGCATTCCGTTTACTCCGTGATCTCCCCTGAGGGCTGCGCGTCGATCCTTTGGAAAGACAGCGACAAAATGCGCGAAGCGGCGGAAGCTCTGCGTTTGACGGCGCAAGACTTGCAAAAACTCGGTGTCGTAGACCGTATCGTTGATGAACCGCTTGGCGGCGCGCACCGTGATCGCGCGGCAACGATGGATTCCGTTAGCAACACCATCGCGGCGATGCTTGATGATTTGCAAGGAATGGACGCTGCCGCTTTGATCAAGGCGCGCCGTGAGAAGTTCTTGGCGATGGGCTCTAAAGGGCTGGCGGCTTAAGCAGACGCCCAAAAGCAAAATAAAAAAAGGCCCCATCAGAGGCCTTAATCAAGTCTTAATATGGGATGTGTTCGAGCGAGCTTACGCTTTGCCCTTCCAAGGGACCAACAGACGCTCTGCGTAGCGCATCATCATGTCGATGCCAAAGCCGATGATACCAATCAGGATAATGCCCAAGATCACGATGTCTGTGTTCTGAAACTTCGCGGCGACCATGATCATCATACCTGCACCTTGCTCGGCGGCGACAAGTTCTGCCGCAACAACCGTACCCCAGCAAACCCCCATCGCAACCCGTGCACCTGTGAAAATTTCAGGCAGCGAGTTGGGGATGATGACATAGCGCATGATCTGCCACTTGCTGGCACCCAAGGAGTAAGCCGCATGCACCTTGGCGATGTTTACGCCAGAAACACCAGAGCGCGCAGCGATAGCCATGATCCATAGAGCGGCAAGGAAGAGCAGGATGATCTTGCCTGTTTCACCAATGCCAAACCAGATGATGATCAGCGGAATCAACGCCAAAGGCGGTACTGGGCGCATGAATTCGACGATTGGGTCAAACCAACCGCGGAACCAGTTTGACAGGCCCATCGCATAACCCAAAGGAATTCCAATGATCGCGCCACAGATGAAACCGGCAATCACACGGAACAGGGAATACCCAAGGTGACCAAGTAGCGATGTGCCGCGAAACCCTTCGGAGAGAACTTTGCCCATGCGCTCGACAACCGTTTCAGGGGAGGGCAAATAGAGCGGCTCCATCTGGAAGCCATTGTCAGGGGAAAAATTCGGCGTGCCTTTGTCGGAAATTGTAACAGAGCCACCTTCGATTTCAACAGTGTCGCCCGGCACAACCGATGTGCCGTTGATCGCGATAATCTTGGCACCATCGGCCTTTTTCACGTCATCGTTTTTATCAAAGGACACCAGCTGGCTGCGATACTGCGCCACTTTGATGCTGTCGTTCTTTGCAATGCCCTCACCTGGCTCAATCTCGGGCTTGTCCGGGTTTTCTTCCCGCTCATGCACAAGGATTGCAACGGTCGCTGTATCCGTCTCGCCATTGGCTTCGACGGTATATTCAAAGGAGGTTTCCCCTTTGTAAGGCGCAGGGGCGTGCAAGAAACCCGGGATCCAAGCGGAGCCCGTGAACATTCCCCAAAGCAAGAACAACGTCAGGATCGAGATAATGCCCGCCGCACGGTTCGGACGCACCGCGCTTTCATCGCCGAAGGTGACCGTCTTTAGCGCGGTGTATCCGTCTTTCGTCGTACCAATGCGGGTAAAGAAGAACGCCGCAACGGCGAAAATGCCGACATATATTGCCAGTAGAATGATACCGGTCATGCGTTTTCCTCCGTACGGCCCATAATTTCTTCTTCCATATCCCAGATCATGCCGAGGATTTCCTCGCGTTTCACTGAAAAGTCAGGGTGTTTTTTGACTTCTCGCAGGTCGGCGTCGACACCAAGCTCTGCGAACGGGAGGCGATATTCTTTGTGAATGCGCCCTGGACGCGGTGCCATCACGATCAAGCGCTCGCCCAGAAGCAAAGCTTCCTCGACCGAGTGGGTGATCAGAATGATTGTCTTGCCGGTTTCTTTCCAAAGCTTGAGCACGAGGCTCTGCATCTTTTCACGCGTCAAAGCGTCGAGCGCGCCCAAAGGTTCGTCCATCAGGATGACGTCAGGATCATTGGCAAGACAACGGGCCAAAGCCACACGTTGCTGCATTCCGCCGGACAGCTCATAGACCGCTTTCTCCTTGAAATCCTGAAGCCCGACAACATCGAGCAAGTGATCAACGATCTCGCGCTTCTCGGCGTTCGGCATGGCCTTCATCGAAGGGCCAAAGCCGACGTTCTCACGCACTGACATCCATTCGAACAGCGCGCCTTGCTGAAACACCATGCCGCGTTCCGCGTCAGGTCCTTGAATGGTATGCCCGTTAAGTGTCATCTTGCCCTCAGTCGGAGCAAGAAAGCCCGCAACGATGTTGAGCAATGTTGTCTTTCCACACCCTGATGGGCCGAGCACGCTTAGGAGCTCTCCAGCTTTCAGGTCTAGGGTGACGTCTTTCAGCGCTTGTACAGATCCACCATTGGGCAGATCAAAACGCATAGAGAGTTTATCGATTGAAAGTCCTGACATGTCCCTGCTTTCCGGCCTTGGCTATTGGCCTAAGGGGCAGAGTTAGCCCTGCCTCGATTGTAGTAATGGCCCAACACGCAAAACGTATTGGGCCACTGTAGTCCCTTTTCGGAGATTACATACCTTTTGCGGCCATTAAAGGACCTGTGTTTACAGTGCCTTCATAGCTGTCCAAAGCGCTGTCGATAGATCCACTGTCGAGGAAGACCTGTGCAACACCACCCATGAAGGTCTGGCTGCCGCCACCGAGCCATTTCTCGCTCAGCTGCTCGTCAACAGATGGGAAGACGAAGCCGGCAAGTGTTTCTGCTGTCGCTTCTTCATCCATACCAGCGTCTTTTGCGATCACTGGAAGCATCTTCGCAGCCATCTCGCCGCCGCCGTTCCACATCGCGTTCGCGTCTGCAGTCACTTTGAGGAACTTCGCAAGCTCGTCGCCGTTCTCGGACACATAGGATGCGGATGCGGATGTTACGTCGAACACCAGAATGCCAAGCTCTTCTTTCTCAGCACCTGTCAACAAAATGTTGCCGGACTCTTTCATGCGACGAAGCGCACCGCCCCAACCACATGACATGTCAACAGCGCCCTGGCTCAGTGCAGCCGCACCTTCCGCAGGTGCCATATCAACAACAGACATACCAGCAACGTCTACACCAAAGTGAGACATCTGCTTGAGGAAGCCGTAGTGCGCCGCTGTGCCGAGTGGAACCGCAACTTTCTTGCCAGCCAATTCGCCAGCGGAAGTTTTGTCGATCTCAAGACCGGAGGCAACAACACAGTTGTCGTTGTCAGAGTAGGAAACAGCAACGTCAACAATCTGTAGATCCTGACCGCCGGATGTCGCAACAACAAAAGGTGGAACACCTTGGCTTACAGAGATCTGAACATCGCCGGAGGCCATTGCCGCGGACATCGCAACCCCTGAATCGAAGCTAACCCAGTTGATTTTCTTACCGAGGGCTTCTTCGTATGTGCCCATCTCTTTTGCGTATTGGAATGGCATTGGCCACTCAAGGAAATACGCAACAGTGATTTCGCCGTGGCCGTCTGCCATGGCTGTCGTGCCGGACAGCATTGCTGTCGCGCCAAGGACCGCTCCTAGAATTGTCTTTTTCATTTTCTTCTCCCTAAAGATAGTCTTCTTATTTCGAGGATCGCAAAAAGTTCTGCATTACGAAACTCGTATTTCGTTCTACGAGCCTACGAATGATTGCGTCGCCCCGTCAATTTATTCCAAAGCACAAAGGGCTTTCCAGCGCAACAAAAGGGTTCTTCGCTTTTTTATGAAGGACGCTATCAATGTTGAGGTGGCTATGCCCAAGCTTCGTGTGTGAAGTTGGCTCTACTCAGAGAGTCGTAGCAACAGAGATTTTCATCTGGCCTTAACGTCTGTTCTGACTGGCATTATTCCACCAATCATTTCGCTCACTTCTTGTGCAGATGCTTTTAATTCGCTGCTCCAGCCTATTAGATCATCGATCGTGTGGCGCGGATAAACCGACCATATATTCAAGACCGCAGTCGGTTCGCTCAGATAGTTGAAGATTGGCGCTGATATCCCGAGGAAATGCTCATACTCTTCGCGGTTATTTTTGCCAAAGCCATGCTCACGAACAAACGCGAGCTCATTTCGAAACCCTCAGCAGTGGTCACAGTTCGATCTGTGTACCGCTTGAAATCGTAACCTTTCAAAAGCAAGTGCACAGCGGCGTCTTGAGTGTAGGCCAACAACGCTTTGCCCGAAGCCGAGCAATGAATAGGCTCGCGCATCCCCGGTCTTTGCACCGCGCCAAGCGATTGGCGCGCCTCTATCACACGCAGGTAAACCACCTCGGTGCCGCTCGGAACGCCGATTGTGACATTGACGTCCAACAACTCATGCAGGCGCAGCATCTCAGCCAACGCAATTGTTTGGATGTCGTAGCGATCATGCGCATTGCGAACCAAATCAAACACGCGCGGGCCGAGCATGTAGACTTTCTTATGGCTGTCAGACCGCAGCATGCGTTCTTCAACCCCGATAGAAAGCAAGCGATGGATCGTACTTTTGTTGAGCCCCGTTTTGTCGACGATTTCTGAAAAGGTCATCGGTTTTTGCGCTTCGCTCACCACGTTCAGCAGGGCGAGTAACTTATGGACGATGGAACTTTGCATTTGGGAAACACTCGCTTTTGGTCTTTGCGGCGTCAAAATTTCGAGAAAACTGAGGTGTTTAAGAAAAGCAGTTATCCTGTTTTTGCGAAACCAGAATGTTGCATTGTGAAACTCATCCTAACGTCACTTCTATTTTTATGGGATCTGATCAGCCTCAAACTCTTGTTGACGGACCTTCGCCTGCCCCGCACTTTTCTTTTATAACACTCTAGTTTCGCAATGCGAAACTTTTTTCTTGAACAGAGAAGGCTTTGAGCAAAGGATGGCCGTAAAAGATGAAATCCACTGGATCACCACTGCTGGTGCCGCGCCAAATGTTGAAAGGCTACAATCTTCTCTGAACGTTGACGTGCTGGTTGTCGGCGGCGGGCTTACCGGCTGTCGCACCGCGCTTGGACTTGCGGAAAAGGGTGTGAGCGTCGCGGTTGTGGATGCCAAAGATATCGGCTGGGGCGCGTCCGGGCGCAGCGGCGGGCAATGCAATCCGATCTGGCGCAAGACACCTGATGCTCTGCGCAAGCTGATCGGTACGAAACACGGCGATAACCTCATTCGGACCACGCTCAGCGCTGCAAACGATCTTTTCGCTGACATCAACACCTATGACGTGGATTGCGATGCTGTTCAGGCGGGTTGGGTGCAAGCTGCGCACACCCGCAAGGCCATTCGCGACATGGGCGTGTTGGGCACATCATGGTCTGAAGCCGGCGCAGATATCACCCTTCTCGAAGGGGAAGAGGTCGAAAAAGCAAGTGGCTCACCGGCGTATCGTTGGGCGTTGAAACATGCGGCTGGCGGTCACGTGCATCCCTTGTCGCTGACCCGAGGCTACGCACGCGCAGCAATCGCGCGTGGTGCGCAGATGTTCAAAGAAGCGCCCGTGACCGAGCTGAAACGCATTGATGGCAAATGGCGCGCGAGCACTCCGAGCGGTGAAATTACCGCTGAGAATGTGGTCCTGACAACCAACGCATACACCACCGACCTTTGGCCAAACCTCAACAAGACGTTTACGCCTTTGGTTAGTGTTTCTTTCGCGACCCGTCCTTTGACTGAGGTTGAGCAAAGGACTGTCCTTTCAGGCAATGTCACTATCTCTGACTCGCGACTTGCCATCTATTATTCGCGTTATGACCGCGACAAGCGTTTGGTCTTTGGCTGCGTTGGCAGCACCGATCACGTGGATCCGCTCAGCTACCAGCGCCTGCGCGGTGGCCTGCGCACAGTGTTTCCGCAAATTGCCGATATTGCGATTGAGCGCAGATGGGCAGGCCGTGTCGCCGTGACGCCTGAAATGATGCCACATATGCACGAACCTGCGCCCGGCGTTCTCGCGGGTCTTGGGTTTAGCGGTCGCGGCATTGCGATGACCTCTGTGATGGGACGCGCTCTGAGCTCTAAGCTGCTTGGGGGTTCAGCAGATGATTTGCCCTTTCCGATCTTACCCATTTCGCCAACGCCGTTTGCTGGCATAACACGCAGCCTTGTCCCGGTTTTGGCACCATCAATGACGGTCAAAGACAAGTTCGACTATTTGGTGAATGGCGCTTAAACGCACCAACCTTCAAAAGTGAGATCACATCCATGACCACCCTTATCAAATTTGCCGATCAGTCCCCCGAAGCGATTAGCCAAGACACCTCCGGCGCGACAATTTCAGGTACGCCTGAGCATACAGTCTGGGTGCATTTCAAAGGCGCTGACGACAGTTTCCGCGCTGGCGTTTGGGAAAGCACTGCAGGTGTGTTTCACGGCCCGCAAAATGATCAGATCGAGTATTGCTACATCCTTGAGGGCGAAGCGAGCATTCGCACAAACGACGGCAAAGACGTCATTGTCAAAGCAGGCGATGGGTTCGTCATGGACAACGGCCTTCAGCCGGTTTGGACCGTGAAGGAGCACGTCAAAAAGCAGTGGGTGATCGTCTCGGTTCCAAAGGCTTAAACCAAAAGACGGTGCGAAGGAGAGCCGCAGGAAAAGCGCATCAACGATCCAGCAGCCTGTGTGGATCAAGCGGCCAAACACCGTGCAAGGCGCGCTTTCACAAGCGGCCTGATCGCGGTCACTTCTGCCTGCTTTCGCCAATCATCCTCTGAAAGCGTCGCGACAAGATCGTCTTGGGCTTGCTCGGTCACGGCCAGCATGGACTGGTCTCCTACGAAAAGGCTTTCCGACAAAAGCCCCGATGTATCGACAAGATGATGACCCTCAAGCAGCAAATGGAAATAGGTCACGCCAGAGATCGGTAGTTCATTTTGGATCGTAACACCGTCTACGAGCGCTTTTACCGGGACGAGCACTTCGCTTTCTCCGAAAAGCAGTTCGCTGTTTGGCCCTGAGATCAAAACGCGGTGATTGGGTGAGAGGACAACATCCTTGCTCGGGGAATCTTGTCCAAACGCGTGCGCCTTGACGCGCACAGGTCTTAGGTGCTCCCAGCGTCGCAATTCTAAGCCGTTGATCTCGGACTGACCAAGCCACAAGATAGGGACCAGTCCAGCATCGGATGTCCAAACCAGATCGTCTACTTTGAGGGTCTCAATGTTTTTGATGCCATTCGCGGTTTCAATATCTGTACCCTTGGCAAAGCAAATGATGATCGGTGCAGGATTGGCCGTGAAGTCCTTTTCGCCACCATCTTTGGCTTCGACATACCCAGTATAGGCGGTCCCACCGACGCCGTAGTATTCAAACTGAAACTCATCGACATCGTCTGGGTCGACGTATTGATTAAACGCGCCGTCCAAGTTGATTTTGTCACTCGAATCGTAGTTCTTGATGGTGATTTGCAGGTCTGGTTCGCTGAACGTGGAGAGGTCTATGTTGAGCGTATCGGCCTGTGAATCGTCGACGAACTTAATGTTTACCTTGTCAACATTGCCGCCTGGTTCGGCAACAATAGTCACTTCGCCACCCCCGGGGATGTCGATTCGAACGACGTCATTGTCACCAACGACGACAGTAGTCCCGGTTACGGTAACGACTATCAGTGCCACTAGGTTTACCTGCCTCTACCTGCATCTCCGGCAGGTTTATGAGGGAAGGTTAACGAGGCGGGAATCACGGGGCAAGTTTACACGTCATGATTGAGGGTATTAAGCGTGCTGTGTGGCCTATCTGTCCTAAAGTACTGCTTTTGAGACGAGTTTTGAGACAAAAATTGCGTTAAAGGAAGAGGCTGGAGCGCTCCACCTGCGGAGTTGCTTGGTAAAGATGTGGTGGTTGGGCGTTGATTTTTTCACACAACAGCGCCGCTGATTTCACGTTTTCCGACAGGTCCTCAAGGCGCAGTTGACCCCATGAGTGAACCTTACTGAGCGTCGTGAAAAAATCATCTTTGTGTTTCGCCGCAGCGCGACCAGACAGCCATGCATTCAGATCACTTGAACACGCGCGACTTTCGGCAGGGGGCCTGCTTTGTTCAACTGTCCAAGACGAATTGCCACTGTCCTTTAGGTTACCCAAAAAGTCGAAATCGGACAATGCGTTAGCCTCGCTTGAGTTGGGATCAGCTGGCAATCGTACCCCAACTTTTGCCCGCTTTGGGCTGAACTCTACAAAAACAACTGCGCGCTCGGATTGGGTTGCACTGGATGGATCACAATCAATTTCGAGCCAAAAACGCTCAGGAATTTTACGCAAACGCGTGCTCTGTGTGATCTCTGGTAAAGTGCGGTGAGAGATGTTTGCGATATCTGACAAACTGTGCGTCAGCGTCGTTGCGACGCTTTCAAGCGCCACGACAGCTTTGCGGACAGCGATTTGTTCACAAGAAAGCAACATTCCAGCATCAGACTCATCGCCTTCCCAGATGTCATAGATCAAGCCCAAGTCGGTACTAGACCGCTTTAGGTTCATGCGTTCAATGATTTCTGATCTGCTCAACATAGGTTTTCCAGACACTCCAAGCTTTTAAGTCAAGTTGGAGACTGTTCTGGAAATTCGACACGATTGAGGTGTCACCTTGTTCATTTATGGAAACAATTTGTTTCCCGCATAAGTCAGAGCGCGCCTCGCTCTAGAGCACGCGCGCATTTTTCATTCAAACGCTGTAGGTTGGGTGATACTTTCCGGCAGGGGAAAGCGTAAAAATCTCATAGCTCGTTTCAGTCACCCCTATAGAGTGCTCGAACTGTGCGGACAGGGATTTGTCGCGTGTCACGGCCGTCCAATCATCCGCCAAGACCTTCGTTTCAGGGCGTCCCAAATTCACCATAGGCTCAATCGTAAAGAACATGCCGGGCTCTAGCACAGCGCCTGTACCGGGCTTGCCATAGTGCAAAACATTGGGCGGCGCGTGGAAGACACGGCCCAAACCGTGACCGCAGAAATCGCGCACAACCGACATGCGGTGGCCCTCTACATAGGTTTGAATTGCCGCGCCAATGTCGCCGAACGTATTACCTGGCTTTACAGCCTCAATCCCTTTGAACAAAGCGTCGTGCGTCACTTGCAATAGACGCTCTGTCTTGCGCGAGAGTTTGCCCGCGACATACATGCGGCTTGTGTCACCGAACCAACCATCAACGATCACTGTGACGTCGATGTTGATGATATCGCCATCTTTGAGCTTTTTGTCACCAGGGATGCCGTGACAGACCACGTGATTCACAGAAATGCAGCTCGCGTGTTTATAGCCCTTGTACCCAATCGTCGCAGAGATCGCGCCAGCTGCTTTGACACGGTCTTCGATGAATTTATCCAAAACGCTCGTGGTTTGACCAACCGTCACAAGCTCTGCCACATCATCCAAAATTTCAGCGGCTAACTTGCCAGCCGCTGCCATGCCCGCAAAATCCGCATCCTCATAGATGCGAATACCTTCTTTGGTCATGCGGCCTTTGTTTGATCCGAACATGGTGGCTCCTTGGGTTCGTTGCTTGAGGCCTATGTAATTGGGAACGGTGCGGTGTTCTAGTGGGCTGGGCGAAAAGTGAGGGGGTTGTTTACCCAAATACCCTCAGGTGAAATCTTTGTCCCCAGACATATCACCTCAACCCCAGCCTCTCGTGCATCTGCAAAAGCTTGTGCGTAGGTCGGGTCAATATCGCCCGCCAACGCCATCTCGGAACAATCCGTGCGCTGCACCAGATAGAGCATCACCGCGCGGTGCCCCATTGCCTTCATGTTCGCAAGTTCAGCGAGATGCTTCGCGCCCCGTTTCGTCACGCTGTCGGGGAACTCTGCTAGGCCCGCTTGCCGACTGAGTGTTACGCTTTTCACTTCAACATAGGTGTCGGGAATGTTTGCGCCTTGCAGCAAAAAATCAATGCGACTGTTTTCGCCATACTTCACTTCGGGACGGACCACATCGTAAGCCTCCAAACCGTCAATCTCACGGGCTTCCAAGGCAGTCTTTAACGCTCGGTTGGGCACAGAGGTATCAACCCCCGTGAAGTGCCCGTTCTCATGATCCACCAAGCGCCAACCGAATTTCAGCTTTTTCTTGGGATCATCGTTCGGTTCCAGCCAGATCTTCATACCCTCATCCGCCAGCCCCATCATTGAACCGGGGTTGGCGCAATGGGCGGTTATTTCGCGACCATCCTCGAGCCGCGCATCGGCGAGAAAGCGTTTGTAGCGACGAATAAGGCGTGCGGGCACGAGAGGGGTTTGAAAGCGCATGCAGCAAGGCCTATACGAGTGCAAACTGCGCATCAAGGAGAGCCGCCAATGTCAAACCCTACAGCCGCCATGTTGGTGATCGGCGATGAAATCCTTTCTGGTCGCACGCTTGATTCTAACACGAATTATTTGGCGAAGGAGCTGACTGAGCATGGCATTGATCTGCGCGAAGTGCGTGTGGTCAGCGATGATGCCACCGCGATTGTAAGCGCTGTTCAAGCCCTTTCGAACGCGTTCGATCATGTGTTCACCAGTGGCGGTATTGGCCCAACGCATGATGATATCACCGCGGATTGCATCGCCAAGGCCTTTGGGGCCTCCATCGATGTGCGCGACGATGCGCGTGCTTTGCTCGCGGCGCACTATGAACGCCAAGGATCAGAGCTGAACGAGGCCCGATTGCGCATGGCACGTATCCCTGAAGCTGCAGCGCTGATCGACAATCCAGTCTCTGTCGCACCAGGCTTCATTCTGGGCAATGTTCATGTGATGGCGGGGGTCCCTTCTGTGTTCAAGGCGATGGTCGCAACAGTGATGCCGACCCTCACAGGTGGCGCACCACTGCTCAGCCAGACTTTGCGTGTTGATCGCGGAGAAGGGGATATTGCGGGGCCTTTGGGCTTGCTCGCTAAAGATTATCCAGAGCTGTCACTCGGCTCCTATCCTTTCCAAAAGGATGGAAAATACGGGTCTAACATCGTGATCCGTGGACAGGACAACGCTCAAATCGAAGCAGCCCTCGCGCGCCTTGCGTCAGAGATGGGCGTGTGATGCCAAGTGTCCAAACGCTCTACGACGTCTGCGCGCAGACTTGGCCTGCCGCGTCTGAACAGCGCGTCGGTCCTTGGACAATCCGCGATGGGCAAGGCGGTGGGCAACGCGTGTCTGCGGCGACCGCTGATGGTGCTTTTACACAAAGCGATCTAAACCGCGCGGAAACGGCGATGAAGCAGTTAGGCCAGCCAAACCTGTTCATGGTGCGTGATGGTGAAACTGAACTAGATGCCATGCTTGCTGCCAACGGCTACACCATCAAAGACCCCGTTAACCTCTATCTCTGCCCCATCACGCACCTTACGGACGTCGCGATCCCGCGGGTCACGGCGTTCACTATTTGGGAACCGTTGCAAATCATGCACGACATTTGGGCAAGCGGCGGCATCGGACCTGAACGTTATCACGTCATGCAGCGCGCCGATTGTCCTAAAACTGCGCTGTTGGGGCGGTGGAACGATCAACCCGCTGGCACCGGTTATGTTGGCATTCATGAGCGTGTCGCCATGGTGCATGCGCTTGAAATCCTTGAGCATCAACGTGGCCAAGGCGTTGGCAAATGGATGATGCGCCGCGCCGCCACTTGGGCGCAAGAACAGGGCGCGACCCATATGTCCGTCATCTACACACAGGAAAATGAAGCGGCAAACGGGCTTTACACCTCGCTCGGCATGGCGCTGACTGGTACCTATCATTATCGCATCAAAGGATAAGCCGATGAGCAAACCTACAGCCCTCGATCTGCCTATGGTCGACCCGCTTCCTGCACCAACGCAGAAGTATTTCGACATTTGCCAAGATAAACTCGGGATGATCCCGAATGTCTTGCAAGCGCATGCGTTTGATATCGACAAGCTCAACGCATTCACTGCGCTCTACAACGATTTGATGCTCTCCGAGAGCAACCTCAGCAAGCTTGAGCGCGAGATGATCGCTGTCGTCACGTCCTCTATTAACAAGTGTTTCTATTGTCTCACGGCCCATGGCGCGGCTGTGCGCCAGCTCTCAGGGGATCCCAAACTGGGCGAAATGCTGGTGATGAATTGGCGTGTGGCTGATTTGGATGATCGCCAGCGCGCAATGCTTTTGTTCGCGGAGCACGTCACGATTGAAAGTCACACCATCGAGGAAGAAGACCGCCAAGCGCTGCGCGACGTGGGCTTCACGGATCGTGACATTTGGGACATCGCCAATGTGTGCGCGTTCTATAATATGTCCAACCGCGTGGCGAGCGCGACAGACATGCGCCCCAACGATGAATATCACGCGCAGCATAGATAACGCATGATCCTGCGCGCGCTCCTTTTTTGCCTTTCGGCCCTTTTTCCCATGGCAGCTTTCGCCGTTGAGCTGACCTTGCCTGCTTCTGCGCGCCAAACCGCAGGGCAGGATCTGGGGATGAATAGCTACGCTTTGCCCACTGCGCCGTTTGACGGGGTCAACATTCCGTCTCGGGTGTTTGAGGGTTTTGTGACTCGCCAAGCGTGGCGTTTGGAAGGGGGTGGCGTGACGCCACTTCAGCTTTTGCAGCCATTGCGTGACGAGCTGAAAGACGACGGGTTCTCACTGATCTTTGAATGTGCAGATCGCAAATGTGGTGGTTTTGATTTTCGTTTTCAAACCGACGTGATTGATGCGCCAGATATGTACGTTGACCTTGATGACTATCGCTTTGCTGCTGCGATCCAGGGCGATGCTGACGCGCCGTCAGCGGCAGTGTCTATCTTGATTTCGCGCAGCGTTGCCTCTGCTTATATTCAGGTAATTCAGATTTCTGTAGATAAAAGCGCAGATATCAACGTGGCTAAAGGTCAAGAAATTATCGCAAGCACGCAAGGCGATGGAGCGATCGTATCGAGCGGGGAGTTGGGGCAGGAACTGGATGTTTCCGGCCACGTCATCCTGAGCGATCTGGTTTTTCAAACAGGTTCTTCCAACTTGGGGGAGGGGTCGTTTGACTCCCTTGCCAGTCTTGCGGCTTACCTACGCCAGAACCCGACGCGCCAGATTGCTTTGGTAGGGCACACCGATGCCGAAGGCAGTCTCGATGGTAATATCGCCCTGTCCAAGCGACGCGCCACGTCTGTACGTTTGCGTTTGATTGAAGCGCACGGCGTTAAGGGGACTCAGGTGTCTGCACAAGGCGTTGGTTTTCTCGCGCCTGTCGTGAGTAATTTGACCGAATTGGGCCGAACAGCCAATCGCAGGGTTGAAGCGGTGCTGATATCTACCAAGTAATGTGATACACACGATGAAAGGGAATTTTCATGCCTGATCCCTCTGCACACCCCGGTGAGCCGCATTACGTCACTCGAAGCAATTGGCTTCGTGCTGCTGTACTTGGCGCGAATGACGGGATTGTCTCAGTGTCTTCGCTTATTGTGGGTGTCGCCGCTGCCGATGCAGGTCAGAGCGCTGTGATCATCGCTGGTGTCGCAGGATTGGCTGCAGGCGCGATGTCGATGGCTGCGGGTGAATATGTATCCGTGTCCTCGCAATCCGATATTGAGACCGCGGATATTGCACGCGAAAAACAAGCATTGAAGGATTTCCCGCAGGGTGAGCTTGCGGAACTTGCCGAGATTTACCGCGAAAGAGGGCTAAGTGAGGAAACCGCGCTTGTTGTTGCGAAAGAGCTGACTGCGCACGACGCCCTTGGCGCGCATGTGCGTGATGAGTTGGGTATCGTGGATGAGCAATCTGCGAACCCGTTGCAAGCAGCGTTCGCCTCTGGTGTGACATTCAGCTTTGCTGCGGCTATCCCGTTGATAGCTGCATGGCTCGCACCTGCTGAAACCATCATTCCGATTACCTTGTTCGTCACTGTCCTTGCTCTTGCGGCCCTTGGTGCGCTGGGCGCGAAAGCAGGTGCTGCGCCGCTTTTGCGTCCTACATTGCGCGTTGTTGGGTGGGGCGTTTTTGCGATGGCTGTGACCGCTGGAATCGGGTGGCTATTTGGCGTGAGCGTCTAGGATACTGCTCGCTATAGCGATGTCTTGCGCGGCAATCCCTGTGAGATCGACGAGGGTGATTTGTTCATCTGTGCTGCGCCCACTTTGAGGTGAGTCAAGCAATGCGCCAAGCTCGATAATGTCGTTTGCACGGATCAAGCCTGCTTGAAAGGCGTGCGAGATTTCACCGTGATCAAGACATTGCAACACGAGATCGACGGCAATCAGATCTGCGCGTGCAACAAGCGCCGGATCAAGCTCTTGTTTGCCCGGCGCATCGGCACCAACGGCAGTGATATGCGTGCCTGCTTTCACCCAATCTGAGTGGATCAAAGGGGCTGTTGCACCTGTCGCCGTCACGATGATATCCGCGCGCTTGGTCGCTTTCTCTAGGTCTTTTGCGTTGTTGACATCAAACTCTTTTGAGAGGGTTTCAACCAGTTCACCTGCGCGATTAGCATTGCGACCCCAAAGCTCAAAGCGAAGCGGATTGGGCATCAACGCGGCGTGTGCTTCTATCTGTCGTTGCGCTTGTGGGCCTGTACCAACAATCAAAACACATTGACTATCGCTGCGTGCCAAAGCGCGGCTCGCGATTGCACCACCGATCCCAGTGCGTACGTCTGTCAGTAGCATCTCATCATGCAAGACCGCTTGAACTGCGCCAGTCTTGGCGGACATCACAAGAACCAGTCCATTGCCCGTTTCAAGATCTTGCGCGGTGTTCGTTGGAAAACCTGTCGCGACCTTGATGACAAAACTCTCATTTCCGCTCAGATGACCATATTTGATATGACAATCCGCGTTGAGATCAGGAAATGTGATATGCCCCACTGGCGGCAAATTCACCTCACCGGCGCTCGCCGCGCGATACGCGTCCTCAATTGCGGGCGCGATGTTTCGCAGGTCGATTAGCGCTTCGATTTCTGTGCGGCTTAGACTAATCATGGTGCAACTCCTCAGAGGTTTCAGCCTATGCCAACGCTTCCCGACTTTCGACTAGAAACGCATTTCTCCAAGTGGGAATTCAAGGCGCGCTATCACATGACCGCCTCTGATGCTGAAAGCATGTCTTTGCCTGATTTGCTCGCTATGGCTTCACCTGAGGATCGTGCGGGTTTTGAGAGTATGTGGCTCGGCTACACAGAAACCTATGGTGCACCTGATTTGAGAGAGGCGATAGCAGGGACGTTCATGCGTCAATCCGCTGACGATATCCTATGCTTTGCGGGTGCCAGCGAAGGGATTTTTGCAGCCAACACAGTTCTGCTTGAAAAAGACAGCCATGCGATCGTTGTGACGCCAAATTATCAAAGCCATGAAACCATGCCTTTGGCGATTTGCGAGGTCACAGGCGTGCCGCTGGACCCGAATGACAACTGGTCACTTGATATTGACCGCATCGCTGCTGCGATCCGTCCGAACACGAAGTTGGTGACGATCAACTTCCCCCATAACCCGACAGGCGCGATCCTTCCGCTAGAACGTTATCGTGCTTTGATAGCACTTTGCCGCACACATGGAATTTACATTCTACATGACGAGATTTTCAATGGCCTCGGTGCGAGTGACGCTGAACATTTGCCCTATATCGCGGATGAATATGAGCGTGGCCTGTCGCTGGGCGTAATGTCGAAATCCTACGGCTTGCCGGGATTGCGCGTTGGTTGGATTGCTTGCCAAGACCGTGAGGTGCTCTCGAAGATGGAGCGGCTCAAACACTATCTCTCGATTTGTAATTCTGGCCCAAGTGAACGGCTCACGATGATCGCGCTGAACAACCGCGAAAAGATCCTCGCGCGCAATTGTGCCATCGTGGATGAGAACCTGCCCAAGTGGGATGCCTTCTTTGCCCGTCATTCTGATTTGTTCGAATGGCAGCGCCCTGATGGTGCTTGCATGGGGTTCCCGCGCTACAAAGGGAGTGACGGGGTCGAAGCGTTCTGTGCGTCTTTGGTCGAAGAAAGCGGTGTCCTGTTCTTGCCAAGCACGATCTATTCTTCAGAGCTTGGCCCTACACCAACGGATCGTTTCAGGCTCGGTTTTGGACGTCGCAATCTCGACGAAGGGATCGCAGCGCTTGATGCGCATTTGATGAAGAACAAGTAAGCGTTAGCGCGCGAGCATTTTCAGGCCCTGTGTCACATCAGAGCGCACTGCGATGCGCAAACCGGGCTCGTCGCCCGCTTTCAGGGCCGCAACGATCAGGCGGTGAAAATGCGGCAGTTCCTTGCGGCGCAGACGCCCGTAAAGCGCGCGCATGGTAGGGCCGAGTTGCAGCCAGACTTGCTCGGCCATCGCGAGCATCGCAGGGGCTTGGGCGCGAAGGTATAACGTACGGTGAAATTCGAGGTTTGTGCGGATGTAGCCCACTGCATCTTGGCGCGCGATTTGCTCTGCGATGGAGGTGTTGATCATCTGCAAACGCTCGATCAGCGCCATGTGCGCGCGGGGTAGGGCACGGCTGGCTAGTTCTACCTCGATCAACGCGCGAAGGGCTGCAAGTTCTTCGATCCGTTCACTGCTGAGTTCAGGGGTTGAGACGCGTCCAGAGCTGGACATAGACAAAGCACCCTCCGCGACCAGACGGCGCACCGCTTCGCGAGCGGGGGTCATAGAGACTTCGAATTCTTCACCTATACCGCGCAAGGTCATTGCTTGGCCGGGCGCAATATCGCCGTACATGATACGTGTGCGCAACGTGCGATAGACGCGATCATGCGCGACTGCGGGAATTTCGGACGAGCGAGGGTTTATCAACATAGAAGCTTTGTGATCACAAAGTCTACTCAGGTCAAGCGATCAGAATTTATAACTATGCAAACCACTGCCATTTTGGCGCAACCAATCGCGCGGTGCGGCATATGGGCCGTGAATACGCGTGACAGTGTCCCAAAACGCGCTGGAGTGGTTCATCTCTGCCAAATGCGCGACTTCATGCGCAGCGACGTAGCGCAGAACCTCAGGCGGACACAGGATCAAACGCCATGAATACATCAGCGCACCCGCACTAGAGCAAGATCCCCAGCGCGAACGCGTATCGCGCAGGGTGAGGCGCGAATAGGGCTGGCCCAATACGTTAGCGTAGTGATCAGATGCGGCAGCCAGCTTGTCGCGGGCCATTTGTTTTAGAAAAGCTTGCACGCGCGCTGCGATTTGCTCGGGCTTGCCCGGCACATGAAGCGTATCGCTCTGCAAAGCAACGCGCCGACCCGTTCCTGCGACAAGTTCCCTGTGCACGCCTTCGATGGGCAGGCGTGTGCCAAGAGCGATGCCTTGATCTTCTCCCCTTTTCTCAAGATGTCCTCTGAGCCAGCTCTCTTTTTCGCGCGCAAAAGCGATTCCCTCTGCATCACTCACATGGCGCGGCAAAGTAAGTGTCACGCGCCCATCGAGTTGGCTAATTCTTAACGAAATCCGCTTCGCACGCGTGGATTTACGCAAAATTAGCGAAAGTGGAGGGTTGCCGTCCAAAATATGCTGCCCCAAATGCACTCCAGTCTGGTTATTCGCCGCAAAGCCTTTGACACTCTTCTTAGGTTGTGGCAGTTGCCGTTGACCGTCGAAAGACCAATTAATTCGTGAGGAATTTTCATGCCCAAGGAAGAATGGGGCGTCAAGCGCCTGTGCCCGACCACGGGTAAGCGATTTTACGATCTGAACAAAACACCGATTGTCAGCCCATACACAGGCGAGACGATTGAGATGGAAAACGGCAAGAGCCGGATGATCGCAGCTGACGCTGAAGACGCGGCGACAAAGAAAGCCAAAGATGCAGAGGTCGATGACGCTGAAGAAGTGATCCTCGATGACGACGAAGACGTCGATCTGGATCTTGGTGATGACGTGCTGGATGACGACGATGATGATGACACAGTTTCGCTGGACGAAATTGCGGATGTCGCATCTGATGACGACGACAGCTAACTAAAAATTTTGGCATCGGGGTCGTGTGAATTTACTTGATCCCGATGTTATCCTTGCCTAGACCCGCGTGCAGATAGACGCGAGCGTCTAAATCGGGGCCTTAGCTCAGCTGGGAGAGCGCCTGCATGGCATGCAGGAGGTCAGGGGTTCGATCCCCCTAGGCTCCACCAAAACTGTTTCACTTCCCAAATGCCTGTTAGTGTTCTTGGCTGTTGCTTGGCCCTGACGTTTCATTCACTGCATGAATTGCTGAGTGCAGGGGTTCGATCCCCCTAGGCTCCATCAAATTCTGTTTGCAGTTCAAAAACCACCCGTGGCGCTTGCAATTAACTTGAGCAGCACCGCTCTCAATTTTACGTGCTGTTCTTGCCGCCCGTTTTTTATCAGTTGCTAAAGCACGGTTACCTTTCAATGCCAAAGCGCATTAAAAACGCGCCGAGGATGACCTTCAGCGCGTTCGAAAATCTAATATTCAGTTCAGCTTACTGAGCGCCCAGGACAAGTGTCCACGTGTTGCCAACACGGCCCAGTCCAAATTCTTTCGCGCGCGTGTCGATATTATTGCTCTGGTGACCCGGTGAGTTAATCCAACCGTTCATGGCTTGGTTTTCGTTCGCGTGGCCTTGCGCAATGTTCTCAGCAATAAACGTGAAATTGTAACCTTCGGCTCTTGCGCGGTCTCCGACGCTGGATCCTGTGTTTGGATTCTCGTGAGCAAAGAAGCCATCGTCGACCATCGCTTGCGAGTGCTTTTGCGCTGCGGCGTCGAGCTGCGCGTTGTATGTCACTGGGGCAGAGTTTGCATCTGCGCGAACCGTGTTGATCAATGTCGCAAAAGACGCGTCGTTGTTTGGGTTTGCCTGGAAACCATCGCCGCCTGTAATTGCACTTGGGAACTGGCGCAGCGTGGTTGCTGTGGGTGCCATGCCCTGCGTTGCTACAGTCGTCGCAGGCGTTTGGCCTACTGCACCAGTTACTGCGCGGGTCACAGTGTTTTGGATACAACCAGAAAGGGCTAGAGCAGCTAAGACTATGCTGGTTCGTTGGATTGCTCTTTTCATGGTTTATACCGCTGCTACCCCAAAACCCGAATTTTTTCATGGGTTATGACGCGGAAATTGTCTGA
>NZ_MLCB01000184.1 GCF_001890925.1 Planktotalea frisia | reverse complement strand
TCTGACGAAATACCATGCGCGAAAAAGGACTTGCAAAAAGGGAGCCATCCACACAAGACCTTGGGCATGCCTCCTGTTTCAACCTCAACGTTAATCACATAAAACCCGTTAACCGCTAATCAGCATCAATCTCAAAATCGAATTCAACCCAAAGCAGCACCCTACACCGCCAAATGCGCCTTCGATCCAGCAGCAGCCCGACGCATCCCACCAGCGAACAAAGTCACATCAATCTCCGTCGCGATAAAGCTCGCACCCAGCGCGCGACACGCCGTTTGCAGCTCTTTATCCAGCGTCAGAATGCCTGCAGCCTTGCCACCCTTCACAATCCGCTCAATCGCAGAAAGCACAGCCGCCTTCACCTCAGGCGCGCCCGCTTGACCGATGAACCCCATGTCCGCCGCCAAATCCGCAGGACCGATGAACACCCCATCAATCCCCTCCACCGCGAGAATATCGTCGAGCGCGTCCATGCCCAAACGGTTCTCCACCTGCACGATCAAGCAAATCTCGTCCCGCGCCGTGGTGAGGTAATCGGCGATCCCAGAAAAGTCAGACGCACGCGCCAGAGCAGAGCCAACACCGCGCACGCCATGCGGCGGATAGGTCACCGCATCCACCATCGCCTGCGCCTGCGCGCCGCTCTCCACCATCGGGATCAGCAGGCTTTGCGCACCCGCATCAAGGTATTGTTTGATCAGCGCCGTATCGCCCACAGGTGGGCGCACCATCGCATGCGTGCCGCTTCCCTTAAGCACCTGCAACTGCGCCATAATGGAACGCAGATCATTCGGCGAATGCTCCCCATCGACACAGACCCAATCAAAGCCAGCACTGGCGCTGATCTCCGCCACATACGCGTCCGCAAGGCCAAGCCAACAGCCCACCTGCAGCTCCCCTTTATTGATCGCAGCTTTGAACGGATTATGCGGTGCAGGCATGGTTAATTTCCTTTAAGCGAATGAAATATCGACTTGGCCGAACGGTCCAAAATCAGCGTTAATCTTGCTGCCACTGGGGCATTCAACAGGGCGAATAAAGCTACCCGACAGAATGATATGACCGGGCTCAATGCTCTGCCCATATTGCGCCATGCGACGGGCGAGCCAGACGACGCTTTCAACCGGATCATTCAAGACCCCGGCCCCAAGCCCCGTCTCTTCGACCTCGCCATTGCGCGAGGTAATCGCCCCGACCCAACGCAGATCAAACGCATCCGGCGCGTGCTGTTTGTCACCCAGAACAACGCCCGCATTCGCGGCATTGTCACTGATCGTGTCATAGACTTTACGCGTCACGCCGCTCGCGGGATCAGCGCGCAAAATGCGTGTATCGAGGATCTCAATCGAGGGGGCGACATAGTCAGTAGCGGCGATCACATCGGCGCGCGTGACATCCGCGCCACCAATTGGCGCTTTCATCACAAACGCAATTTCAGCTTCAATGCGCGGCTGAATAAATCGTCCCTGAGGGACAACCGCCCCATGCGCGAAAACCATGTCATCGAACAAAATTCCACTGTCGGGAATATCAATGTTCAACGCATATTGCATCGCTTTCGAGGTCAGACCAATCTTCCAACCGACAACCTTGCGCCCCTCTGCCAGCTTCGCGCGATAGATCGCGTTTTGCACCGCATAGGCGTCATCCATCCCCATTTCAGGATGCTTTAGAGTGAGCAAACCAATCTGCTCACCCGACTTCTCAGCCGCTAATAAATCAGTCGCTGCTTGCGCGTGATCACCTTCGTTCATAGCACTTCATCAGCCACAGTGTTAACCAAGGTTCCGATGCCATTCACCTCAACCTCAACCACGTCTCCGGGTTTCAGATACCTCGGCGGATCAAAGCGCGCACCAGCCCCTGTAGGCGTCCCCGTCACAATAATATCCCCTGCCTGAAGCGTCATAAAGGTCGAGATATATTCGATCTCGCGCCGGATCGGATGCATCATGCGACTGAGCACATCATCCTGACGAACTTCCCCGTTCACACGTGTTAAGATCCGCGCGTCATCAAGCTGAGATGCTTCCTTGAACGGCACCAACCAAGGCCCCATCGCGGCGGATCGATCCCAGTTCTTGCCCTGCGTGACGTTGAACTTTGCATGGCGCACCCAATCGCGGATTGTGCCTTCATTACAGATCGTGATCGCCGCGATGTGGTCATAAGCATCATCTTGCGCAATGCGGCGACCCGCCTTGCCAATGACAATTGCCACCTCCCCTTCATAATCAAGCGTCTGGTTCTCAGGTGGCCTAATCAAGGGCTGATTATGCCCCGTAAACCCACTCGCGAAACGCGGAAACAACGACATATATTTAGGCGCCGAAGTCGTGCCATCCTTATACTCCGCATTGCGATCAGGAAAGTTCACGCCGACGCAAAGAATACGTTTCGCGTTGGGCAAAACCATCTCGAACTCATAGTCTTCATGCGTGACTGGACGCCCCTCTGCGACCTTTTCCAGCTCCGCCAGGGCCCCCGCTTCAATCACATCCAGCAAGGTCGGCCACTGCGGACACACCGAATTCAGCGCGACCATGCCGCCCTCTGCAACAGCACCATAGAAACTCTGCCCATCGGCAGAAAAGCTTGCAAAATTCATGACATAGACTCCCAAACTTCCTTAATCACGCTGTGCGCCATCATAACGTCCTCGCGTGTTGTATCGAATTGACCCACCTGAAACCGGATCATACGCCGATCTTCAAACATGCCCTGCGTGATATAAATCCGCCCGTCATCATTAAGCGCATCAACAAAGCGTTGCTGCATCTCATCATCGCCGGGACACCGGAACGAAAACAGGCTCAAGATCGGCTCTGTCACAATCTCAAACCCGTCAAGTTTGCGGATCTCTTCACAAACTTCACCGGCCCAAAGCACATGATTGCGAATGCGCATCCGCAAACCTTCCAATCCGTAGGAACGGATCAAAAACCAAAGCTTCAAAGCGCGGAAACGACGCCCCAAAGGAATCGTCCATTCAGAATAATTAACCACGCTTTCACCTGTGGTTTTCAAATACTCCGGCTCGATTTTGAGCGTATTCAACTGCGGCTGCGCATCACGCAAGAACTGCACAGAGCAATCGAAATTCGCGCCAAGCCATTTGTGCGGATTGAACACAATGCTATCAAATCCGTTAACTTCTGCCCAGAAATCTCGCTGGAATTCAGGCACGATCATCGCCGCGCCTGCCCATGCAGCGTCAAGATGCGTATAGAGATCCTCGCTCTGCGCGACCTTCAAAACTGCTCCAAGATCATCACAGGCACCGATGCCAGTACCGCCCGTAATAGCAATGATCCCAGCGGGCGTATGCCCCGCCGCGCGATCCGCATTAATGGCCACCTGCAAAGCACCCGCATCCATACTAAACCGTTCACCTGTGCCCGCAATCTTAACCAAGTTCGCCTGACCAATGCCCGCCACCCAACACGCGCGATCGATCGAGGAATGGACCTGCTCAGAGCAATAAATTCGCAGATTGCCTTTGCCGTTCAAGCCGTCCTGATTGCCCGTATACCCAAGCGCGCGTTCACGCATAGTGAGCACCGCAGACAGCGTCGCAGAGGACGCACTATCTTGGATAACGCCCGTGTAACCTTCGTTAAGACCCATTGCCTGACGCAGCCAATCAATCATCACGCCTTCAACTTCGGTCGCGGCGGGCGACGTCTGCCAAAGCATACATTGCGCGGCAATTGTCGTGACCAGCAACTCCGCCAACATCGACGGCGCAGCAGCGTTAGAATTAAAATACGCGAAAAAACGCGGATGCTGCCAATGGGTGATCCCCGGCATCACGATATTCTCGAAATCCGCCATGATGTTTTCCATCATGTCACTGCCTTCAGGCGGTGATTTCGGCAGTTGTGCAGCGATCTCACCATAAGCGGTTTGCGCACGCACAGGGCGGTCACGCAGACCTTTGTGATAATCTGCGCTCCAATCAGCAATCTTTTTGCCCCAATGGGCGTATTCGTCCCAATCCATCAAATTGTCCCTACTTTATGGCGCGATGATCGGGCTCGCCGCGATTTGTGACTCTTGCGTGTCGACACCTACAAACCTTGTTCCATGCTCAAACCAAGAGCGCGGCGCAGCAGCCCCCCAAAGCGTCTGACGCTGCGGGTCTTGCAAGTCCCATTTGATCGGCTCCATATCTGGATCGACCGTTTGATAGTCAGAGCAATAAATCTCGATCCGATGCCCATCAGGGTCGAGAATATAAAGAAAAAAGGCGTTCGAAATGCCATGCCGTCCGGGTCCGCGTTCAATGTTATCCACATGCCCCGTCGTCGCCATCAGATCGAGCAAATCGATGATATTGAGCGGTGTCGGAACCCAAAACGCAACATGGTGCATGCGCGGTCCAGTGCCGTTGGTGAACGCCATATCATGCACGCCACCTTTGCGATGCATCCACGCCGCCCAGATCTTTTTGCTCTCGTCGTCCTCGGTATATTCCGTCACGCGAAACCCGAAATCAGAGTAAAATTCAACAGAGGCATCCACATCATGACTAAAGCAATTGAAGTGATCAATCCGCAGCGGTTTCACGCCACGGTAAAGCGCGTATTTCTGGTGAATCGGCTCTAAACGATCCATCTTGTGATAGAATTCCAGAGGAATGCCCATATTGTCAGAGGTCAGCAAAGTGCGTCCCTGATACGGGCGATCCACCCAAGACGTAGGTCGCCCTTTGCCCTCGAAATACACCTTTGCTTTGTCTAGATCATCCTCATCAAATGTCTTGAAACCCATCACCTCAACCGTGCCAGGATCATCCGATTTTTGTAGAACGATACAGTGATGCCCCCGCTCTTCCATCGCGCGAAGGTAAACGTGCGTGTCGTTTTCATCGGTAACCTGGAGACCCAAAATATTGGTGTAAAACTCTTTCGAAACCGCGAGGTCCTTCACGTTCAAACATGCGTGAGACAAGCGAATGGTGTTGAAATCCGGGTATAGATTTGGGGCTGGAACCGGCATCAGAGCGCTCCTAATTTGGTGATTTTATGTTGACCTGTCGCAAAGCCGATATGCTTCTGCTCCATGTAGAATTCGAATGACCAATCGCCGCCATCGCGACCAATCCCGCTGGCTTTAACGCCCCCAAACGGGGTGGGCAGATGGCGCACATTTTCAGAGTTCACCCAGATCATTCCGGCCTCCAACTTATCCGTAAACCGCAGCGCTCGGGTAAGATCGTTGGTCCACAAATACCCCGTCAAACCATAGTCTGTATCATTGGCCATACTCAGCGCTTCCTCCTCCGTATTGAACGGAATAGAGGTCAAAACAGGACCAAAAATTTCTTCCTGAGCGATACGCATACCATTGTTCGCATTGGTGAAAAGCGTTGGGCGCACAAAGTAACCTTCATCGCCAACAACCTCACCACCCGCCGCAACAGTCGCACCATCTTCCTTCGCAATCTCGAAATAGCTGGTCACTTTATTGAAGTGTTCTTCCGTGACAAGCGGCCCAATCTCTGTCTTGGGATCAAGCGGATGACCAACACGGATGTTATTCACGCGCGCCACCAATTTCGCTTCAAACTCTTCGCGAATGGTATCCTGAACCAACAACCGCGACGACGATGTACAGCGCTCTCCATTGATCGAATAAATCATGAAAATAACCGCATCGAGCGCGCGCTCAAGATCCGCGTCTTCAAAAACAATCACAGGGTTCTTACCACCCAACTCCAAGTGATTGCGCTTCAATGTATCCGCACCTTGCTTGGTGATCAGCGAGCCTGTCGCGCTTTCACCGACGAACGCGATCGCCTTGATTTTGGGATGTTCACACAGCGCTTTTCCCGCGCCTTCGCCAAATCCGTTAACCGTGTTCAAGACACCCGCTGGCAGTCCTGCTTCCTCAGCAATCTCCACCAAAAGACGCGCGGTCAGGGGCGATGCTTCGGCTGGTTTGTGAACCACAGTGCAGCCCGCCGCGAGCGCTGGCGCGATCTTCCAAGTTGATAACATGAACGGCGTATTCCAGGGCGTGATCACCCCCACAGGCCCAATCGGCTTGCGCATCGTGACGTTCATCAAGGTGGGCGATTGCAAATGCTGTCCATCACGTGCCTGCACAACCTGATCTGCAAAATAGCGGAAGTTTTCAGCGCCACGTAATGCCGCTTTCGACATGAATTTCAGCGCTTGGCCAGTGTCCCAGCATTCGCACAACGCAATCTCTTCGGCGCGCGCCTCAATCCCTTCTGCCACGCGGATCAGAATCTTCTTACGCTCCAACGCCGGCATATCGCGCCAATCCGCAAACGCATCAGACGCCGCATTTGCAGCTCGATCAATATCAACGGCCGTCCCATGTGCGACGTCGCAAATTAGCGATTTATCCACAGGCGAGTGCGCCTGAAACACACCGCCAGATCCCACAACATCCTGTCCGCCAATACGGTTTTGAATGCCTGTTTCGCGAAAGCGCCCAAGAAAGCCACTTAGTTTTGCAATATTATCGTCGAGTGTACTCATAAGGAGGTCTCCAAGTGGTCTCTGATCGTACCAAATTTCGGGGAAAGCGACGCATCAATGTCACGCATTTCTGCAGATAGTGCTATGGAATGCGCGCCCATCGCAGGTGTCAGAAAATTCTTCATCACTGCAAAAATGCGTAAAATTGCAGCTTCTTTCACATCCTGCGCACGTCCCTCGCGCAGACGCACAGACAGGTCGATAAAGCCATGTTTCGCATTGCCATCGGCAATCGCATAATGATCCACACGCGTCGCGCGCACGCGCACACCTGCCAGAGGGAACGCATCAATCTGCACTGCTTCTGCGCGGATCGCCTCGCAAAGCGCGCCCACATCAACCACCGCTTCAAGGTTCGCGGAATACTCAATTTGAAAGTGCGGCACGTCATTCCTTAACATGTTAACTATTATCAAGTTAAGGAATGCACCGCAGAGTTGTCAAGCATGACTTGGCAGACGTGCAAACATAGTGCAAAACACACAGACCATGACGTCAAAGCTACCCAACACCTCGCGCTCTTTGCCCATTGCGCTGATTCGCGCGCGCGAAGGCGTGATGTTTCCTATTCGTGAAATGCTCACCAAAACAGGCATCACCGAACAACAATGGCGCGTGCTCCGTGTGCTCAGCGAATTTGGCGCGCTCGACACATCAACACTCGCAAATCGCGCATCGCTTTTGTTCCCTAGCCTCACCCGCATCGCGACGACCATGCGCAACAAGGGTTTGATCAGCCAAAAGCGCGACGACAAAGACCGACGCCGCCAGATCATCACAATCACCGAAGCCGGCCAAAAACTGATCGACGACTACACCGATCAATCAGCACAAATAGTCGTTGGCTTTCGCGAAACTCTGGGCGATAAAAATTATGAGCAACTGCTCGACTTGCTTGAACAATTAGACCCGGGTTCCAAGCAACCTAGAGCTTGATCCACGCGGTCTTGAGGTTAATGTATTTCTCGATCGCATGCAGCGATTTATCACTTCCATTCCCCGATTGACCGACACCCCCCAGCGGCACAGTCCCATCAGCGCCGCCATATGTATTCACATGCATCAAGCCTGTTTTGATTTCTCTCACCATGCGATGCGCACGGCTCAGGTTCGATGTCCAAACAGCACCCGCCAGACCGTAAACGGTCGCATTCGCAAGGCGCACCGCCTCTTCATCACTCTCAAACGCAGTCACGCCAAGCACAGGACCGAACACCTCTTTTTGCGTCAAAGTCGCATCAACTGTGACCCCCGTCACAATCGTCGGTTCCATGTAATAGCCGCCTGTTTCTTGCAAAATTCGGCTCCCCCCAAGGACAACATCACCGCCCTCGGCGCGCGCTGTTTCTACAAACCCAAGGTTCGCTTTCAGCTGGATTTCAGAGTTAACAGCACCAATCGCAGTCCCAAGATCCAAAGGATCACCAACCTTCATCGCACTGCTCGCCTTGGCCACTTCCGCGACAAATTCATCATGGATCGATGCCTCGACCAAGAGCCGCGAACCAGCCACACAGACCTGTCCCGAGTTGCGGAAAATGCCCCCCGCAGCAACCTTCGCCGCCTCATCCAAATTCGGCGCGTCCGCGAAAATCACATTTGGGGACTTCCCACCCAACTCCAAATAGACCCGCTTCATGTTCGAACGCGCCGCATATTCCATCAAGCGCCGCCCTGTCCCGCCTGACCCGGTGAACACCAGAACGTCCACATCCATCGACAGGCCCATCGCCTCGCCCACGACTGCGCCTTCGCCCGTGACCGCGTTCAAAACACCATCGGGCAAGCCCGCCTCATGCGCCAATTCCACCATGCGCATCAGCGACAACGACGCGGTTTCCGACGGTTTCAACACCACTGAATTGCCCATCGCCAAGGCTGGTCCCAATTTCCAAGCACCGATCATCATCGGGAAATTCCAAGGAATAATCGCGCCGACAACACCCACTGGCTCCTTGTGGATCATCCCCAAGATGTCCGATGGCGTCGCAGCGATTTCACCGTAAATCTTGTCCAAGGCTTCCGCGTAATAACGGATCGTACCCGCTGCTGATCCCGGCTCGGCTTTGATTGCCATATTGATCTCTGTGCCATTGTCGCGCACGCCTAAAACGGCCAGTTCCAACGCATTGGCCTCGATCAAATCGGCCCATTTCATCAGCACTTTCTTACGCGCCGCCGGGGGTTGCCCCGCCCACCGCTTGTCCTCAAAGGCTGCGCGCGCCGCACCAATCGCCGCCTCCATATCTGCGACAGTCCCCTTCGCTGTTTGCGTCAAAACCTGCCCATCAATAGGCGAGAGAATGTCCATCAAATCGCCATCAGACGCAGGCACATGTTCGCCGCCAATGATATGCGTGCGTGTCGCAACCGGTTCTGCGCGCAACGCGTTAATCTTGCTCTGATCCATCTCATCTCTCCTTGGTCGGTTCAATTATAGAACCGTTGGTTCAAAAACATATTGTCCTAACTGGCATACTCTGTCAAAATTTCCCAAAACCCCACATATTGGATACCGCATCATGAAAGATTCTAATTTTCTGAAAGAGAACAACGCGCGCCAAATGTGGCACCCTATGACCTCTCCGCAAGACAGCGCTGAAAATCCACCCAAGATCATCACAGGCGCGAGCGGCGTGAACATCACGGATATCGACGGGCACACTGTTGTCGATGGCGTTGGCGGCCTGTGGAACGTTAATCTTGGTTACTCCTGCCAGCCGATCAAAGACGCGATGGCAACGCAGCTCGACACCCTGCCCTATTATTCGACGTTTCGCGGCACGACCAACGATGTGGCGATTGAACTTGCCTATGAGCTTGGCGAATTTTTCGCTCCCGATGGTCTCAGCCGCGCGTTCTTCACCTCTGGTGGTTCCGATTCGGTTGAAACCGCGTTGCGCCTTGCCCGTCAGTATCACAAGCTGCGTGGCGAACAGGGCCGCACCAAATTCTTGAGCCTCAAGAAAGGCTATCACGGCACGCATATGGGCGGCGCATCCGTCAACGGCAACGCCAATTTCCGCACTGCCTACGAACCCCTCCTGCCCGGCTGCTTCCACATCCCAGCACCCTACACCTACCGCAATCCGTTCAACGAGGCCGACCCGGAAAAGCTCGCACAGCTTTGCGTCCAAGCGCTTGAGGACGAGATCGCCTTCCAAGGGGCAAACACCATCGCTGCGATGATCATGGAACCGATCTTGGGCGCAGGTGGCGTTATCCCACCGCACAAATCTTTCGCGCCAATGGTGCAAGAAATCTGCAATCGCAACGGCATCCTTTTGATCACCGATGAGGTCATCACCGCCTACGGTCGTACAGGTGCGTGGTCTGGTGCACGTCTTTGGGGGATCAAGCCTGACATGATGGCGACCGCCAAAGCCATCACCAACGGCTATTTCCCGTTCGGTGCCGTCATGCTCGGTGATCGCATGGTCGAGGCGTTTGAGGGAAATCCAAACGCCAAGATCGGCCACGGCTACACATACTCTGGTCACCCCGTTGGGGCCGCTGCTGCGCTGGCCTGTCTCTCTGAAACCAAGCGTCTCAACGTTATCGAAAACGCCGCCGCGCGCGGCACTCAACTCTATGAGGGCTGTCTCGCTTTGCAAAAGAAGTACGACATCATTGGCGATGTGCGTGGGGGGCACGGTCTCATGACAGCCATCGAAATGGTCTCTGATCGCGCCACCAAAAAACCCGTTGATGCAGTGCGCGCACAGATCGTCCAAGACACGGCTTACGACAACGGTGCGATGGTGCGTGTTTCAGGCCCTAACTTGATCCTTTCGCCTTCTTTGGTGCTGACCGAAGCGGATGCGCAAACGCTGCTCGACGGCATCGAAGCAGGTTTCAAAGTGGCGTGATACGCTCCACAGATCAGCTCATCAAAGATCGGGCCCGCCTCATGGGCCCGAACGTCGCAACCTTTTATGACGACCCTGTCCATTTTGTTAAGGGTGAGGGCGTTTGGCTCTGGGATGCTGACGGGCGCAAATACCTCGATTGCTATAACAACGTCCCTCACGTGGGTCACTGCAACCCTCGCGTGGTCGACGCAATATGTCGCCAAGCCAGCACGCTCAACACCCACACGCGTTATCTGCACGACGGGATCCTCGACTACATCGAGCGCCTCACAGGCACGATGAATCAGTCTCTAAACAGCGCAATAGTCACTTGCACAGGCTCTGAAGCCAACGACATTGCCTTGCGCATGGCTGAGGGCATGACAGGCAAACGCGGTATCATCGCCACCGATGCCACCTACCACGGCAACACCTCTCTCGTGAGCCAACTCAGTCAAAGCAATGTGCCGAAAGTCGGCTTCGGCCTTGAGCAATATTTCCGCTTCGTCGATGCCCCCGACAGCTACCGCACCCCTGATCCTGACGGTACAATTTTCGCGCAGAACGTTGCAAAACAGATCGCCGCACTAGAGGCACATGGCACAGGTTTCGCCGCGCTCCTCATCTGCCCTTACTTCCTGAACGAGGGCTTTCCAGACAACCCTGATGGCTGGCTCAAACCCACCGCAGACGTTGTGCGCAATGCCGGTGGATTGCTCATCTGTGACGAGGTCCAATCCGGCTTTGGGCGCGTCGGTACGCACATGTGGGCGCATGAGAAAATGGGCGTTACACCTGACATTGTGACCTTGGGCAAACCCATGGCAAACGGCCATCCTGTTGGTGGCGTTGTGACCAATACGGACATCATTGCACGCTTTCGCGAAGGCTATCGATATTTCAATACCTTCGGTGGTAATCCGGTTTCCTGCGCCGCTGCCATGGCTGTTCTCGAAGAGATGCACGCTGAGAACCTGATGGAAAACGCCGACACCGTCGGCAAATATGCGCGTGCTCGATTAACCAAGCTGCAAGACAAGCATCAGATCATCGGCGACATTCGCGGCTCCGGTCTCGTCTTTGGCGCAGAGCTTGTTCTTGATCGCGAAACCAAAGCGCCCGCCAGCGATTTCACCGATAAGATCATCAACGCCATGCGTCATCGTGGCATCATCCTTTCCAAACTTGGGCGCCACAAGAACACCCTCAAAATTCGGCCACCCATGCCGTTCTCAATCGACAATGCTGATCTTCTGTTCGACACGCTCGATGACGTCCTAACGCAGGCTCTATGAACGCTATTGTCAAAAAAGCGCTACCGCTTTGGGGTTGGCACGGCGCTGATTACACCCTCGTCGCCGCACGCGAAAACGCCGTTTACCGCGTTAGGTTTCGCGGCGAAACCTATGCGCTGCGCCTTCACCGCATCGGCTACCGCAGTGATGCAGAGCTGCGTTCCGAACTCGATTGGATGGCAGCAATCTCAAAGGGTGATCTAAACGCCCCCAGCCCCATCCCAACCCTATCTGGCAAGACATTGCTAACGATCGATAACACTCAAATAGACGCTCTATCGTGGTTAAGCGGCGCACCGCTTTCCGAGCACTTCCCATCCGAAAACCGAGCAAGCATTTTCTACCAACTCGGCCAAAACATGGCCAAGTTTCACATCATCAGCGACGCGTGGACACCACCCGACACGTTCACCCGTCCCGCATGGAATCGCGACGGCCTTCTCGGCGAAACGCCTCTTTGGGATCGCTTTTGGGAGAACCCTCAGCTTAGCACAAACGAACAAACGCTATTCCGCCAGGTCCGCACCCAAGCGAACGCTCTCTTAAGCCGCCATGAAGAGACATTGGACTATGGTCTGATCCACGCCGACCTCGTTCCAACCAACGTGATGTATGATGCTCAGCGCCTGACGTTCATTGACTTTGACGATGGTGGGTATGGGTATCGGCTGTTTGAGATTGCCACTGCTTTACTGAAATTCACGCGCGATCCCGACTACCCTGCCCTGCGCGCTGCTTTGATCAAAGGATACACAAACAAACGCGAAATCAATCTAGAACTGCTTGATTTCTTTATGCTTTTGCGTGCTTTGACCTATGTCGGATGGAACATATCACGTATGAATGACAAGGGTGGGCAGGCCCGTAATGCACGGTTCATAAATACAGCCTTAGAATTAACTAAGTATCTGAAAAATATAAATTAAATGACTTTTCTGCCGATTCCAAAGCACCTTCTAAATACCCACCAAACTGCTCCGCAACCTCTGTTCCACTAAAGATCAACTGCCCGTTCCAAAGCCCGATTAGGTTTCGCGGCGAACCATAGGTCGGGTGCGCATAGAGCGGCGCCTTATCCGCTTCGGTCGCTGTCCTAGGGTCGAACGCCCAATCCTTCAGAAACAAAGCTTTTGGCTCTGCCGCCGGCTCACCAAATAGACGGGTCAATTGCGCGACAATATGATGCCTTAAGACTTGCTCATCTGCACGGTCTCGCGGCGAAACACCGATGAAACCAAACAACGCATAAGGTCCACCAACTTCCGGAGAAGCGTCATGAATTTCGGTCATCGGGCCACGGCGGCTCATTGCATCGCCAGATAGGCCAGCATCGCGCCAAAAGGGCGTGTCATAGACCGCCACGGCCTTGGCTTGGCCCGCCATCCAGGTAGGAACGTTGGTTAATGCTGTCACCACGTCGTCAGGCAAAGCGGGTTCAAATTTGACTTTCGCAGCAACACGCGGAGGCATTGCAAACACCACTTTATCAAAGACGGAGGTTTCGCCGCGAAACCTCCCCGTGATGTTGGAACCGTCATAAGCGAGCGCTGTCACTTCAGAATTTAACGCCCGTTTCGTCTCAGGAATTCGCTCAACCAGCGCTTCGGACAAAGCAGACAAACCACCCTTCAAACGCCAAGATCCTTCCATCGAAGAAAAACCCTTGCCCCTTTGAACATGGCCTTGCTCGTCTTCAAAGGTTAACTCACCTGACGCATATTGATCAAACTTCTCTAACCCAAACCGCGCAATCAAACCCGCGATCCTAGGCTGCGCAGGCCAGAACCAAGCAGGACCCATGTCGAAATAGCCATCACCCAAATGCTCTGTCTTGATCCGGCCACCAAAGCGCGAACGCGCCTCGAGCAACACGTAATCGCGCCCGTCTCGCTCCAACATTTCCGCAAGCGCCAAACCTGACAGCCCACCGCCAATTATAAGTGTGCGTTCAGACATTAAACATTTGGCGCTTTGGCGAAAGGTAAGTGCCCGGTCTTCATCCAAAATGTTGCGCCTTCGCTATCGGCGTTCAAATTAAGCACATCGCCATCAGGCAAACGAAGCCAAGCGCCCTGCCCTAAGGTTTCGCCGCGAAACCTCACCGAACCAGACAGCACCAAGATTTCGATACCGCCACTCTCTGAATTCTCCAAAACAGCATCGGGGTTCAGCACAGAATAATTCACCGCCTCGCGCGCATCTCTGTGCAATTTGGCATGCGCGACACCATCGACGAAAGGACCAACTTCATCCGCCATCGTTTTGCGAAACTGCACGCGATCTTCCATGTCAAACTGCCAAAGTTTCACGAAGATTGTACAGCCTTCAGCAGAGCTGGGTGTATGTGCAGTCGTCGGGGGATTGCGCACATAGGTGCCAGCGGGATAGTCGCCATGCTCGTCTTGAAAAACGCCGTCGAGCACGATGAACTCTTCGCCACCTGTATGCGTATGAGCCGAAAAGCTGCTGCCCTTCGCATAGCGCACAATGCTCGTCGCGCGTGCAACTTCATCGCCAATCCGATCCAACATGCGGCGATCAACGCCTTTCATCGGGGACGCAATCCAGTCGAGTTGTTCGGAGTGAACGATGACCGGAGCGGTGAAATCTGCGTTGAGTTCCATGAAGTGCCCTTTCAAAATCTTCGACCTAGAAAGGGTGTTTTGGGCAGCGGCGCAAGGGGTCTTGAAATCGCGTCACTGTCTTGTGATAGGTTTCGCCGCGAAACCTATTTGCCTAGTCGTCAGGTTTTTCGAGCAGGTAAGCGAGGTGTTCTATCGCGCTTTCAATCAAGTCTTTATCAAGCGCTTTACCCCCGATCCGGATCATATGACCGTTGCTGTCGCGCGCATGGCGCAGGGTCACACCAGAGGACAAAACGCGCGTATCGCCCTGCCAAGAAGGTTTCGCTGCGAAACCTGTTGGGCGTCCGCCACGCGCAGGATCTTTGCGCGACTTAGTTTCTTGCGCCTCAATGACTGCTTCGAGCGCATCCCATTCATGCTCTGCATTCTCAAAAGTACCGCGCGAAAGCACATCGCGCAGGTCCGCCTCCGACCCGTTTCGTAGCGCATTGGCAAGGCGCAATCCATCGCGTTCCTTCAGCGCTTCAGGGTAAATCAGAAGGTCGCCCAACTCTTCAAATATCAAAGCGAAAGCGCGAATTTTGCTACGTTTCGCTTTTGAAGCGACGGCGAAAAGCTTGTTTACCCCTTCTTCGGTATTGGCGAAAACACCCTGCTGCGCGGCGACAACCGCGATGCGGCCACGCTCGAAGTGGGACAGATTAGAGCGGATCTCATTCTCTTCCACCATCGCAGTAATCGCGCCACCAAGCGCTTCTGGATCGCGTTCAATCGCGGTAATTTTTTGCCACTTGGGGTCGTCATTCTGCGAGGCAAGTTCGCGCACAGCGTTGTAACGACGAAAGCCAGAAAGCAGACCAAAAGGCGCAGCATTGTCGGCGGTGGTTTCGCGGCGAAACACCTCAATCGGGAGCCGCATACCATGGGCTTCGATGGAGTCTTTCAGCTCTTTCATTTCATCCGCATTGATCAAGGTACGATCGCGGATCATCGCGCGCGGATCGATTTGATCGAGTGGAATAGCGAGCAATTCACGCCCTTCAGAGCGCAAAGTTTGAAGCGCATCGGAGTCAGCTTGGAGCTTTGCGTTGGCCGCACGGCTCTCAACATCCAAAGGGCTGCTCGCGAGCGCGGCGTCAGCGCTAATCTGGCTAATAGGTGCCATGCCGGAGCGCGTGGAGGTTTCGCGGCGAAACCTCTCTTCAATTTGATTCAAGTCGTCTTCCGAGGGAACGGCAACTTTTCTACGCTTGGCCATGATCGCTCTCCTTCAGTTGTTCGGCTTGGTCCTTAAACCATGCGCCGACGATAATTTCTTTCACTTCCGCCCAGGTGCGGTCGAACGTTTCGCGACCCCGAACATATGTATCGCGGTTAAATTCACGGTAATCAGCCTCGTAGATCCCATTCACTTGCTCGCCCGCTTGCCCGATCATCGCGGTGACATCTTGGCGAAATGTCGTCATCAGATCCCCAAAATAAGCTTGAATCACATTGGCCAAATCGGTCTGTTGGTTCGCATCGAAACGCGTGATGAGCGTGCGCACAGCGTCCCATTCGAACTTGATTTCTGGCAGCCCTTGCTGGCGGCGTTGCGCATTTTCACCATCCTCAATACTGGCGAAGGTAGAGTAGAGCATGTCGAAGAAACGGCCGGTGGAGTCGAACTCAAGAAAGGATGCACCAAGCGGCACAAGAAGAATGTCAGCCGCAGCGAGCGCATTGATCGTGAGGTAGCCAAGGGCAGGGGGGGTATCGAGGAAAATCAGGTCGTATTCATCAAGAAGGCCGCTGTCATTAAGCCCGTTTGTCAAGCCATCCCAGAGTTGCCAACCACGCCCTTGCATGCGCCAAACTGGGATCTGAAATTCAGCCCAATAAAGGTTCAGTTGCGCGCCGATCAAGTCAATGTTCGGCCAATGCGTTTCCTGTACGAGGTTTCGCGGCGAAACCTCCAAGGCTTCTGTTAAGGTTTCATCAAGCGGGATTTCAGGGTCACCGCGCGCAACGCGGACCTTGTTTTCCGCCTGGACATGTTGCGCGAAATCACGCGCGAGGATCGGGAAAGCGGTCTGCCATTCATCGCTGACAGTGCCGCCCATGATGCTGGTGAGCGAGCCCTGACTATCGAGGTCAATTACTAATACTTTGTAACCATCCAGCGCGGCAGACATAGCTAAGTGCGCACAAGTTGATGTTTTTCCAACGCCACCTTTGAAATTCGCAACAGCGATGGTTTTGGCCTGCGCACCCTCGGGTTTGTAAGGCTGATACTCACGGTTTGCAGCGCCTTCGGCAGCGAAATGGACGCGCAGGTCCATAATTTCAGAGAGGTCAAACCATTTGGAATTGCCCTCTCCCGTGCCTTGAGGGAGGTCTGGATTTGCTCTTAGGACGCGGCGGAAATGAGCGGGCGCAACAGGGATCAAATAACGGCAAACCTCCCATGTGGAGAAGCGCCTGAGCTGCTTTTTGCCATCTGGTGCGTGGCCTGTTTTAGCGAGCTCGTCACGACCACGTGCTGCGAAAGCCGCTGCTTTCGCGAATCGCGCAGTATCGATAGGTTGAGTGAGTTTCGCGGCGGAACGTTCCGGGTCGATGCCGAAATAAGGAGGGATAGGTTGTTTGCCTGATGTGGTCATGCTGCTTGTCTCATGTTCTTTTTTCTTTGGTATATTATGCAAAGAATGGCACATCATGTCAGAAAACGGAAATACTCTTCTAAGAATGTTTGAGATGAAAGAAAGCATCACCTGGTCTGTTTTAATATGTATAGACTCTTTATAGACTTTGCGTCATTTAAATTCAATAGTATCAGATATTTAGATACGTTTGGGTGCCTTGATACAGGTGCAAAGGTACCAAGCTACAGGATCAAAAGCGCCTCAGCGCAGGATAAAAGGTACCGATTCGCAGGATATAGGGTCTAACGGGCGGTTTAGGGTCTAACACGGGATCTTGCTGGCTTCGATTAGATTCAGGCGTCCTGTATTCAGGTACCTTTAGGGTGAGCCAAGACTTGGTTTAGCTACCATTAAAGCACCAATGGAGCGATTGAAACGAGGTGCTTTTGGTGTTAGCAATGACTCATAAAAGGTTCCAAAGAGAGCCGTGAGCAGAGGTACCTTATTCATGCAAGGTGATATACCCAAGGACAAATTGACTGGCGCACTGCGGCGGGGGTCTGTGAAAAAACATGTGGCGGCGATCCATGTGTCTGGGAAATTAACGTTATTGCAACGAAAGCTTTCTAACGTGCTCTTGTTGAATGCGTATGATCGGCTGGGCGATGCGCAGAAGTTTGAGATGGACGCGCGTACTTTGTGCATGATGGTTGGTTACAATTCGAATGACTTTGACACGTTGAAAGGGTCGCTGCGGGGCCTCGCAGAGACGGTTGCAGAGTGGGACATGCTTGGCGCGGATGGGGCGCAAGAGTGGGGTGTGTCGAGTTTGTTGAGCTACGCCAAGCTTAAGGGTGGCGTTTGCGAGTATGCGTATTCGCCTGCGTTGGCTGAGAAACTTGCGGATCCGAAAGTCTTTGCGCTGATTAATTTGAACATTCAGCGCAGGTTTACGAGCGGCCATGCGCTGGCATTGTACGAAAATTGCTACCGGTTTCATCGGACGGGAAGCACCGGTTGGTGGCCGCTTGATACGTTTCGCCGTTTGATGGGGGTTGAGGACAGTGCGTATTATCAGACCTACAAACATCTGAACGCGAAGATCATTAAGCCTGCGGTCGCGGAAGTGAATAAATCGAGCAATATTATTGTGACCGCTGAAACCCGAAAACGGGGCAGGGCGGTGACGGATATTAGGTTCGTAATAAAGCCCAACCCGCAGCTTGCGATTTTAGATCTGGATGATGGAACGGGGCTGCGACGAGCGCCTGTTTATGATCGTCTTCGCGCGATGGGCGTAAGTGATCGGCTCGCGCGGCAATGGATCACGCAACATGGTGAAGATGTGGTTGCGCAAAAGCTTGCATATGTGGAGGCACAGGATGATGTGCGTTCTCCTGTGGGATATTTGACCGCTGCGTTGCGTGATGATTTCAAGCCGGAAAAACCTGTGAAACAGGTTGCTAAAAGCGCGCGAGCGAAGACGCTGGCTTCTGTGCAGCAGATCGTTAATGGGCGAACGCCAACGCAACGGGATGCGGATAAGCGTTTGTTTATGAGTTCCCTCACGCAAGCCAATGAGCGTGATGATTTTGAGCGCCACGGCTGGATGTCTGCACTGAACCGCGATGCGATTGAGGCTTTCTGGAGAGAGCTGTTTCCGAATGCTTTCGAAGATGTTGCCACATGACATTAAAAGTGATAAATAATGTCATATGACATTACAGCGTCTTAATATTGATCCGTCCCATTTCGTTCCTGATCCGATCACGGATGAGGAGGGCAGCGCCATGTTTCGTGCGATTTTGAACTTGTTTCAGAAATGGCAGCTAGCCGATGAAGAAGCGGCGACACTTTTGGATATGCCGCTTCGTACATACCGACGCTGGAAGAGCGGCACGCAAGGGCGCTTGAGCCGTGATGGCAAGGCGCGGCTTTCGAACTTGATTGGTATTCATAAGGCGCTGCGGTTGATTTTTACGGACGCACAACGCGGCTATGATTGGGTCAAAACACCCAATGCAGCGTTCCAAAGCCAATCGGCTTTGACTGTTATGCTGGGTGGTGAGTTAACAGATTTGATGCGTGTGCGACGATACTTGGATGCGGAGCGCGGTGCCTGGTGAGCCATGTTGTTTGGCAAGGCGCTGTGCGCATCATTCGAAGTATTTACCCGCCAATCGACCTTTTTGAAGACATCGCCGACCCAGCCGATTGGCCGCTGCTGATTTCCGCAGAGCAAAAGAGCAACCCGCGATTGATGGAGAGCATCGGCGCGCTCGATAAGGTTCCACCTGCGCGCAGAGTTTCTGGACCGGGTGCATCTTATTTGATGGCACCGTTTACGCATGCGAGCCCGGATCGCCCGAGCCGGTTTTCGGATGGATCGTTTGGCGTGCTATATGTGGCGCGCGACTTTGATACGGCTTTGCACGAAACCATGCATCATCATGCGCAGTTTATGCGCGCGACGGATGAAGCTGCTGGTTGGACCTCGCAATTTCGCGAATTGACGATGGATGTTGATGCAGAGTTGCATGATTTGCGCGGGCAAGGCGCGCTCGCTGAACTTGCCCCCAACGATTATGGTGCAAGCCAACAAACAGGTGCAGCGCAATATCGAGCGGGTAGGGATGGGATCTGCTATCCAAGCGTACGCACGAAGGGTGAGTGTGCAGCGCTGTTTTATCCAGACTTGGCCAAAGATCCTGTGCAAGGGCGCCACCTTGATTATCATTGGAACGGGACGCGGGTGGATTTGGTGAGGGATCGCACGAACGGGGCAGTTTTTCGTGTGATTGAGGATTAACTCACAAGAACAGTTGGATCATTTCGCCCTGTACACGCGCCTCGATCATGCGCAGGGGCACACGGGCAGGAGCGGCGTTCGCAGCACCTGTGCGCGCATCAAAGAGACCTTGGTGGAGAGGGCATTCAATGTGCGTGCCGTTGAAATACCCATCGCACAGATTGGCGGCGCCATGGGTGCAGCGCGCGTAGGCCGCGGTGATGCCGTCGCTGGTGTCAAAAATAGCAATCTCACGCGTGCCAAGGGTGACGGGAGTTGCATCGGCTTTCAGTAAGTCCGTCAAAGGCAGCGCGTCTTGCCAGCTTTTTTCACGCGCCATTTGAAGCTTGCTCCAAGGCATCGGCACGTGTCGAGCGACCTGTGAGTTGGCGTAAAATATCGATGTGCGCACCGACGTAGCCACGCGGTTCAACCTCGATCACATGTTTGATTTTCTCATGCAATTTCGGAAGCGCGTAGTAGGGGACGGAGGACGCATAGTGGTGCTCTGCGTGATAATTCATGTTCCAGCTGAGAAATTGCATATGGCGCATCACATAGTTGGTGCGCGTGTTCTCTGTCATCTCGCGAATGCAGGGTTTGCCTACATGTTCGGTCATGCGAATGAAGCGCATCACAGGCTCGCCTAGCACCACAGAGAGCCACCAGAACCAGATGGGCGCCCACCAATTCGTCAGCGCGCAAATCGCAATGATAGTGGTGTAGAGCATCAGCATAATGCGGGCTTCCCAGATGATTGTGACGTGCTCTTCCTTGGGGACAAAGTGCTTTTCTTGATCGGTGAGGTGTCCGCGTGTGTGTAGGAAAAGTTCGGTGAATTTGTTGCGCCAGTAAGGGATAGAAGAGAGATACCAGAAGTACCCAGCGAGGGTTTTCGGCAAAGGGATCAGTTCAGGATCATCGCCGTGAACTTGCGTGTGGGTGTGGTGGTCGCAGTGTTCGTAGCGGAAGTGGCGATTAGGGAGCATGATGATGAAACCGCAAATATTGCCAACCACATCGTTGAGCCAACGGGTCTTGAACACGGTGTAATGACAGCATTCATGTTGCAACGAAAAGTGATGCACGAGGATGACGCCGTGGATGAACATCGCAGGCCAGATCCAGAGTGTATTATAGGTGAGCGCGATGAGCGCTGAGGTGGCGCAAAGCGCGGCGATCCAGATGCTGAGATGGATGAACGCAGGCGTATTAGAGCGTTGCATCAGCGCTTTGAGTTCCGCGCGCGTGATCGTGCCATCGCGCAGGGCTTGGGTGACGGGGGTGAGGACTTCACGTGTCATGTTTTGCATCCTTGCGCGCTTGATTAAGCTGCGGGAAAATCGTTCCCTGATAGTGTGACATGTAGGTCTTTGGGCGACAACGCCAAGTGAGGAAATTGACATGAAAAGCGCGATAACTGCGACGATTGATCTGGATGGTATGGGTCGTCAGATGGGCGATCTACGGGTGAAGTGATCAGATAATTCCGTGCCGCTCGGCTATCATCCTGTGCCGATCATTAGTTTCAAGAATGGCGATGGGCCTGTGGCGCTGATGATCGCGGGCACGCATGGGGATGAGTTTGAAGGGCCGTCTGCGTTGATGCGTTTGGTAGATGATTTGTCGCTCAAGGATATCAGCGGGCAAATCATCATTGTGCCGGCTTTGAACGCGACTGCGGTGCGTGCGTCTGAGCGGTGTTCGCCGCTAGACGGCGTGAACCTGAACCGTGCGTTTCCGGGGGATCCGTTAGGGAGTATTTCTGAGCAGATTGCTTATTATACCGCTGCTACCCCAAAACCCGAATTTTTTCATGGGTTATGACGCGGAAATTGTCTGA
>NZ_MLCB01000183.1 GCF_001890925.1 Planktotalea frisia | reverse complement strand
GTCAGTCCCTCGCCGAAACCTCGCGCACTGGCCCGCATCGAAAAACCTTCATCACAGCTGCCGTTCGTCTTCACCATTGATCGCTGCGGTTCGGCCCGTCAGACCGGACTTTCGCTGCGCGTGCTAAATCGGGGGATGGTCGAACTCACATAGTGCGGACTTTGTTGACGGCCTTCAGTGACCAAGGGCCATAACTGCTCAGTGCTTCCGCTACCTAAAAATACAAACCCAATGAATGAACACTAACGAGGGGGCTGTTAGTCTCTTGTTGCTGTTTTTGGTGCTGCAACCAGAATAGTTGCGTCAATCAGACAGCTGAGCATGACGATTGCTGCTGCCTTTGCAGACGTTAATCCGCCCACTTCCACGGTATCCTTGGTGGGCTTGTCGGCCCTTTTGGTTGAAAGTGGCCGGAAGCGGCCATGTAGTCGATTATCGCCGTCTCACAGAACGCTTTACGCTGGTGGACGGAGGGTAGCCATATGATCCCCGTCTCGATACATCATACATCAGCCGATCTTTGTCGCTTGCAGGGCAATGAACCAACTCTTGCAGGCAACAAATGTCAGGTGCAGTGGTTGAGATATATGGCAACACCGCGCTGTGCAGTTTGCCACCCCAAACAATCAAACACATAATCTGCGAAAGATGGTTCTTTCAAATTCTGCCTAACACGGCGGTCTTACGAACCGCATTTCAGAGGCTTGACGTTCTGCGAATAGCTCGATCCGATCAGGTGCGACCAGATCGAGCATGTCCTTAATTACGCAACGCCTTCTAGCTTGCGTGACGCCTGAACAGACGGGCGCATCTTCATGCGCTCGTAATGGGCTTGCACGTTTGGCGGCAGGGTCCAGCCCGCGACGTCTGCAGCCCAATACTGTGTGTAGTACAGCGCTGTATCAGCAATGGTGAAATCGCCCATCAGGTAGTCTTTGCCAGCCAATTGCGCGTCTACAACGTCCAACGCAGCAAGCATCGCCGTCATACCGCGTTCGCGCAGTTGTTCATGCTCGTCGGGGTTCTCAGAATAGGCATCAGGGCGACGCCAAAGACGCCATGACAGCATGTGAACGGTTCCAACGACGAAATCCATCGCCTCGATGGTGCGCGCGATGCCTTCTGGATCGCTGGGCAGCAATTTCTTGTCTGGGTTGGTCATCGCCAGCCACATAGCAATCGCTGCGTATTCGGTCAGAACGCTGCCATCATCGCGCACAAGTGCCGCGACTTTGCCCTTTGGGTTCAGCGCTTTGTACTCGGGTGTTTTTTGCTCACCTTTAGAGAAATCCACGACCTTCAGATCATAGGGCGCGCCAATTTCTTCCATCAGCACGTGAATGCCAATCGAGCAGGTCTTTTTCGCGTAACATAGTGTCGTCATTTCTAGTCTCCCTAGGCCCATTGTTGTCGTCGCGGGCGGTGCGATGTTATCGCTTGATAACTTAAGTCACGCAGGAGTGACTATCAAACGGAAATGACAGCGCACCAAATTAAAGTATTCGAAAATACATATTTTGAATATAAATTATTATCATTTTGTCAGATGCAAGGCGCGCCCTATATTTAGATAAGGCCCAGATATTGGGCAACATGAGGAGACGTTACAATGCTGGATGCACCGATGTTTGACCCAAAAGATTTGCGCAACGCTTTTGGATGCCTGCCAACGGGCGTCACAGTTGTCAGCATGATCGACGAAGCGGGCAAGCCAACGGGCGTAACGGTTGGGTCGTTCACATCCCTCAGCATGTCGCCAGCGCTATGTCTGTTCTCGCTGGGCAAAGCGCAAGCCAGCGCGCGTCTGTTCAAAGAGGGCGTGCCGTTTGTTGTGAACGTACTTTCAACTGAATTGGCCGACCTCGCGTGGCAATTCGCCAAACCGCTTGAGGACAAATGCGAAGGCGTTGCATTGGCTGAAACGCTGGTGCAAGCACCGCGTCTCAAAGACGCCATCGCACATTTTGCGTGTCACGCCCATGCGATCCATGACGGGGGGGATCATATCATCGTTGTTGGCGAAATCCTGGACTACGACCACACTGAAGGTGACGCACTGATCTTTTATCGCGGTCAAATGCAAGCACCCGCACCTCTATGAACCGGTATCCCACGCTGGACGAAAACGCGCTGTCGCAGGATCAACAGGTGATCCACGACGCGATCACCAATGGGCCACGCGGCGTTGTAGCAGGTCCTTTGCGGGTTTGGCTGCAAAGCCCGGGATTGGCGACACAGGCCCAAGCGCTTGGGCAATATGCGCGCTATGACAGCGTGTTGCAGCCCGTCTTGTCAGAGCTGGCGATCATGGTGACGGCGCGCTACTGGTCGTCGGGTTTCGAGTGGTCCCACCATGCGCCGATCGCGCAAAAGGTGGGTGTACCTGTCGAAGCGCTTGAGGCGATTTCACAAGCAAAGCATTTCGCGTTTAGTGACGCGAAGATGCAGGCAGTCTTTGATTTTGCGGTCGAATTGCATTTGTCGAAGAACGTTAGCGATTCGACTTATGACGTCGCATTGAAGGCGCTCGGGCTACAAGCTTGTGTCGATCTGGTTGGGATCTGTGGATATTACACGATGATCTCAATGACGATAAACGTGTTTGATGTGCCGGATGGCGATGGCCCTGCGTTGCCCAAGTTAGACATTGCTTTGGCCGATTATTTCGCACGCTAGGCGACGGTTGCCGCCGTCAATCGCATAATTTCAGTTAGGCGCACATGCGACGATCCATCCGCGTTTTGCGCATCTTCTTCTAACATCCATGACCCAAGTTCGCGCGCTTGCAAATGTGCGCGCAAGGACGCAGGGACGCGTGTTTGCGAATACGTTTCCAAAGAGGTCGCCGCGTGTTTGGCCAGACACAATGCATCCTCTGCCGCCTTGGTCACGCCCATGCCGACGTGGGGGCGAGCAACGCAGGCTGCATCACCAGACAACGCAACACGACCGTCGTGCATGACGGGTGAATGATGATCATAAATCGGTGTGAAGAAGGGGCGCTCAGAGCGGCTTAGGATCTCGACGAACCCTGCTGGCAATGTTGCTTTTGCACGCTCTTGCATGTCTTGCAGAACCGCATCGCGCACCAAAGGTGGGGGTATCGAGATCGGGTGATGTTGTCCCGTTTCATCCGTCAACATATCGCGCAGCAATTCGGCAGGCGCAGGCGCGTACCAAACAAAATTATAGCGCCTGTTGCCTTCGCGCAGATCGTTGTTCTGTCCCGCAATCGGGTAGCCGATGATCTGACTTTGGGAGGGTGTAAAGAACGCGAAGTTAGGGAAAATCGCGCTGTGCACATCGCTCGGCAAATCACGCTCATGCGCGAGGGCGCGCCAGACGACGTAGCCTACGTATTGCGGTTTGATGTCAGGCAGCATTTGGCCACGGATCGCAGATCGAAACCCATCTGCGCCGACAAGCAGATCAGCGGTGCGCGTGGTGCCATTTGAAAACAGCGCAGACACATTATCGGCGGTTTGCGTATAGCCCGTGATGTGCTTGCCAAGGTGATAGGCTCCGTCTGGAACCAAGCGCCGTAGCATTTGATGGATGCGGTCCCATGAGGTCACGATTTGTGGGTAGGGCAGGGTGGCGACGCGGCTGCCGTCCTTGTGAAACGCCACGCGGTCCTGCACCTGCACGCCAAGGTCCGTCAGATCCGCACCGACCGCGCGCAAGGCGTTGTTCAGCGTATCATGGGTTACAATGCCAGCGCCACGACCGGATAGTTCAACCTCGGTACGTTCGTAAATATCGACGTGCCATCCTGCTTTGAGCAAGGCCGTTGCTGCAAACAGGCCCCCGATAGAGCCGCCACTAATGATTGCGTGTTTTGTCATGTTGAGACTCCATCTTATTTATCAACTTATAAATAGTATGGAATCCGTAGGATCAAGAAAAGATCATCTGTTGTGACGAGTCATTTCGTCTGTGTACCAATCGCCGATCTCGCTGGCGGTCATCCACGCGACGTCCTCATGACTGCCCACGTAGTCAAGCAGTTCCTCTAAGTAGCGGATGCGATGGGGCACGCCTGTCACATAGGGATGGATCGAAATCGCCATTACGCGCGCATTGTCAGCGCTTTCTGCATAAAGACGATCGAAGTGATCGCGCCCTCTGCGCAAGAATTCGTCCGAGCTGTGTTGCTGCAACGCATAGACCGCGATGTCGTTCATTTCGACCGTGTAGGGCAGGGTGGTGATGACACCGTGAGGCGTGTTCACCTCTTGGGGCAGATCGTCCAGAACCCAGTCGGCCACGTATTTCACACCCGCCTCGCGCAGCAGATCAAGGGTTTCGTCGGTCTCTGTCAGGCCCGGACTTTCCCAAGATGTGGGACGGGTGCCAGTAAACGCCTCGATGGTGTCCATCGCGGTGTGGATTTCGGTGCGTTGATCGTCGAGTTTGTGCATGGGGCCTTGTAGATGTCCGTGGCCCATAAACTCCCAACCTGCCTCAAGCGCGGCGCTTGCGACGCGCGGGTAGCTGTTACAGACGTTGCCGTTGATTGCCAAAGTCGTGGGAATGTCGCGCGATGTCAGCGCGCTGAATTGACGCCAAAAGCCAGAGCGCATTCCGTATTCATGCCATGACCAGTTCGGCACATCCGGCAACAGTGGAACACCCATAGGCGGGGGTAAAACCGTGCGCGGCATCGGACCTTCAATTCCCCATTCCTCGACGTTGACGATCACCCAGACCGCAAGGCGTTTACCATCGGGCAGATTCAGCTTGGGCCGATCAACAATGGCTTGGTAGGGCAGGCGATCTGTGAGGCGCATTAGAACTCCAAGAAATCTTGTATGGCTGTGTTGAACGCATCGGTTTGATTGAGGTTCGCAATATGCGCGCAATCTGGGATGTCGATATAGTGCGAATTGGGGGTCTTGGCGGACATGTCTTTCATCTCAGCCGAGGGCGCGCCAAAATCGTCAGCCCCCGAAATGAACAGGGTCGGGACGGTCATATCGCCCAAGCGGCGTTTGTAGTCCAAAGTCTGCAAAGCACGCGCGCAGCCTGTGTAGCCCGCGACTGTTGTTTGTTTGAAATCGCTTGCTAGCTTTTCCACCAGTTCAGGATTGGCAGCGAAGAAGTTAGGCGTCAGCCAGCGTTCGACTGTGCCATTCCAAATTGCGGACATGCCACCCTCTGCGATGGCAGCGATCCTATCATCCCAGCTGCTGACAAAAGGCGCAGGATTATCGGCCCGCGCACAAGCACAGACGATTTTGTTAAAGCGATCTGCGTGATCAAGGCCAAGCCCGAGACCTGTCATGCCCCCCAAAGACAGACCGATGTAGTCGGCTTTTTCAACGTTGAAATGATCTAGAACAGCAACTGCGTCTGCGGTCAAATCGTCGAACGTGTAATCGCACATCGGGGTGCTGGATTGACCGTGCCCGCGCGTGTCATAGCCGATCACGTGATACTGCGCTTCCAAAGCGGCGCGCTGGGGGGCCCACATATCCAGACCTGCGCCAAGAGAATTGGACAGCAGGATCGGGGGGCCATCTTTGCGACCTGTGGACAGCGCGGAGAGGGTGACGTTCCCGCGCTGAATTTCAGTGCGCGCGTTCATCAAGATTCGCCAAGGGCGGCGTTGACGATCGGCATGGTTTTCTCAGCCAGCAAGATCATTGAGTTGCGACCAAGTTCCACATCGGTCCAGTCTTTGCCCGCATAGAGCAGTTTGCCAAAATCACCGACCTCTTCGCGCAATGCGAGTAGATCGTCGGCAACCTTATCAGGGGTTCCCCAGATTATGCAGTCCTCTAGAACGCCGTCCAGCGTAACCTCGTCATCCGCCATGCTTTGATCGGCTTTGAACAGGTTCGTGCGACCGTGCTTTTTCATCTTGGTCAGCAATTGCGAATAATAATAGCGGTAGGGGCTTTGTGCGCCGAATGCGTACTCTTTCGCGGTTGCCAGATCGTCAGCCACAAAAACCGACTTGGCCACGCGCCAATTGGCTGGATCCGCAACACGGCCAGCGCGTTCGCAACCCTCAACATACTTGGGCCAATGGGTTTTTGCCCATTTCTTGAGAAGGAAGTTCGCAGAGATCGGATCCCAACCGCGTGCGGCGGCCTCTGTCACACCTTTGGAAAACGGCGCAACGGCGGTCACAACGATGGGCGGATGTGGGCGTTGTAGGGGTTTGGTCATCATGCCTTGACCGATGGACAACTCCATCTGGGTCTCTGTCGAGATGTTCCAGAACTCGCCTTTGATATTGTAGGGCGCTTCGGATTCCCAAATTTTAAGGATGTGATTGATGCTTTCGAGAAACATCGCGGGGCGATCTGCGTTCAGGCTGCCAAAGGCCTCGGCATCTGTCGCAAGTCCACCGGGTGAAATCCCAAAGATGAAACGACCATCCAGCATGTGATCCAACATCGCCACCTGACCTGCAACTGCGGCGGGATGGGTGTTGGGTAAGTTCACCGTGCCTGTGCCCAGTTTGATCTGTTTGGTCGCAGCGGCAATCCACGCGATGAAGCTGATGCAATGGGTGATGTTTTCGGCGGCGTCGGTTGTGTGTTCGCCAACGTACGCCTCAACAAAGCCCAGCTCGTCAGCGAGCAGAAATGCCGCACGATCTTCGTGCAAAGAGGTGCGCCAATCTTTCCCAACAGGGTGAATCGGCATCGTAAAAAATCCAAGTTCCATCATAGTCTCCATCAAGCTAATTTATATTTAGCCCACGCACCGCATTTGGGAAAATTATGAAAATAGCATTTGAGTATCACGAAATCAGATAAGGGCGTTTGGCAGCAATGTCGCCGTGATTGGCAACGCAAGCACCAGAAACGCAGCCGCTAGGATCAACAAGAAATAAGGGAAAGAGCCCATGAAAATCTTTTTCAACGACGCTGTCGGATCGTCCACTGAACCTTTGACAGTGTAGACCAATAGCCCGAAAGGCGGCGACAAAAGGCCCGCTTCGATCACCAGAATGCCAAAGATCGCGAAGGCAATTGGATCATACCCCATCGCCATCGCAAGTGGGGCAAAGATCGGCACGGTGAGCAGAATGATCGAAATACTGTCGATCAACATGCCAAGGATGAGCCAGATAAACGCCATCAACAAAATGACCATGAAGGGCGCAAGGTTGAGGTCGACAAAGATGCCTTGGATATAGTTCACGCCGCCACCCAGAGCGAGCAGGCGAGAATACATTTGTGCTGCGATCAACAAGAACATGATCGGTGCGGTCGTGCGTCCTGCCTGATACAGGCTTTCCACGATTTCCTTGCCGCGCATACCCTTGATGATGCCGATGACCAGCGCACATATGACGCCAAATGCAGCCGCTTCGGTCGGTGTGAACCAACCCAGCCAAATCCCACCAATCACAACCATGATAAGCGCTAGAATGCCCAGTCCACCAATGAGTTCTGATCGCTTTTCTTCCGAGGTCGGATCGGTCAGCGGCTTGTCGTACGGGGGGGCAATTTCAGGTTTCATGATCGCCGCAATGATCACATAGGCAGAGAACATAAGCGCCAAAATCATGCCCGGAATAATGCCCGCGACGAACAATGCGCCAACGGACATCTCTGTCAGGATCGCCCAGACAATCAGCAATACGGACGGTGGAATTAACATGCCTAAACAGGCAGATCCTGCAACTGCACCAAGGGCAAAGGATTGCTTGTACCCAAGCTTCATCATTTCTGGGTAGGCAATCCGACTGAACGCAGCGGCAGAGGCGATTGAAACGCCCGTGACAGCGGCGAAGACTGTGTTTCCTGCGATTGTCGCGATAGCCAAACGGCCGGGCAAGCGGCGCAGAGTACGGTCACAGATGCGATACAAATCCCCTGCAGCCCCGCTTCGCCAGACAAAATCCCCCATCAAGACAAAGAGCGGGATCACCGCGAAGACATCCTTTCGAATGGCTTCGTAGGCCGTGTTGGACATGATGGCCAATGCGGCCTCTGTGTTGCCGCGGAACATGATGTAGACACCCACGCCAGAGCAAATTGCCAGCGCGACACCGATGTGGACCCCGAGAAGGATCAGCACAATCAGCACCCCGAGCATCATTATTACAATATCACCACCCATGTCGTACGCTCCTAATCTTTAAGTCGTACGAGTGCGCCCGGCGCCTCGTTTTCGTTGACCAATTGGCCTGTCCAATCAAGCCAAATCATGTAGCCGTATGCGAACGCCCCAAAAGCTGACATCGCAGCGATTGCACCGCGCACGGGCCAAGTTGGAACACGCAGGGATCCTTCGCCCTCGTATTCGCCGATCCGGTAGGCGTCCCAGAAGGAGGGAATCGTGCCCCAAATCAGTGCAAAAAACAGTGCTAACCCTAGAAGGGATGCGAAGGTTCGCAGGAGACGACGAAACGCGGGCGGGACGGCGTCCGACAGGATTGTCGTGCGCAGCATCGAGCCGGAATAGATCGCCAAAGGAATTTGCAAGAACGTGATCGTCACGATGGAGTTTTGCAGAATTTCCTTGGTTCCAGGGATAGGGCGCGACAAGAAAATCCGTCCCATCACGTCGCCAAAGATCAAAAACGCGAGTGCGAGTGTCCAGAATGCTGAAAAAATGTGCAGCAAACGGGCGCCGCTTATATGTAGCTTCATTTTGCCCTCCCCGACGCAACAAATGCCAATCTCTCGAACGCTAACCGATGCGGCAAAAGGTTCAAGCGCTTATTTAGCAAGCGATAAATTAATTCACGTTTGACGTGCGGAGTTTCTTGACCGAAGCCCCGCGATGTGCAGACATTGGGTTAGTTAGCAACTGATAAATAAGCCGAAGAGATCGGTGAACAGTGCTGAGTATTGCGGGAATGCCCGCACGTTCTGGGAGGAATAGAAATGAAAAAAACACTAACCCTCGGCTTGGGAGCCCTTGCGATTTCTGCGATTGCAGCCCCGGTTTCTGCCGAAACCTTTACGTTGCGGATTGGCTCGGGTCATCCGAATGGCCCTGCGATCTATGTGACTGATACGGCTAAGTATTTTGTACCCGAAGTGGTGCGTCGTGTTGCTGAAGAAACAGAGCACGAAATTGAATTTGTCGAAGGATATGGCGGTGCGATCGCTGGTGTCTCCGAGACCTTAGAAGCCATTCAAAACGGTATCCTCGACATTGGATCGTATTGCATTTGCTTTGAGCCTGCGAAATTATTCCTGCACAACTTCCCATATTATGCGCCCTTCGGATCGCAAGATTCGGCGCAAGCTATGACAGCCGTGCGTTCGGTCTATAACGACGTGCCGTGGCTTTCAGAGCAGTTCACCAAAGAATACGGCCAAGAACTCTTGGGCCTTCATGGTTGGGACAACTACCACTTGGGAACAACAGACCCATGGGAGAAAGTTGGTGACCTCAAAGGCGTTAAAATTGGTGGTGCTGGTCCAAACTTGCCTTGGCTAGAGTTTGCGGGCGCTATTCCAGTTCAGTCCACGTTGCCCGACGGGTATTTGTCCTTGCAAACGGGGGTTTACAATGGCTGGTTGATGTTCCCATCTGCCTACCTAGGCTTTAAATTTCACGAGCCAGCGCCGAACTACACGCTCGTAGGTTTTGGTGCGATGCCAGTGAACGCGTTGACCGCAAACAGCCGCACAATGGCGAGCCTTCCTGAGGATGTTCAAAAAATCATCCGTGAAGTGGGTCAAGCATATGAAGATCAGTCTGGTGCGTCTTTGAACGCAGCGCAAAAGCGTGGACTTGACGGTCTGGCAGCAGCGGGCGCGAACGTTCAAACACTGGCGGCTGAAGTTCGTGCAGAATGGGCTGAATCCCTGACTGGTTTCCCACAGTTGCAAGCGACTGAAGCAGATGGCCGTGGCATGCCGGGCAGCGAAGTGATGAAGGCGTACTTAGCGGCTGTAGTTGCGGCGGGCTATGAGTGGCCAGTGAGCTACTCCGTAGAGTAACTCGTCTCACTTACAACAATTGGGCGCGTCATATCAATGACGCGCCCTTTTTGTTTGTAGACTGTTTGGTTTGACTACTCTGCCGCTTTATCAAGCACCGTTAGAATACGCTCTGGCGTCATCGGCATTTGCCAGATGCTTGCACCCATGGGCGACAGTGCATCATTAACCGCATTCAAAATGGCAGCAGGCGCGCCACCAGTTCCAGCCTCGCCCGCGCCCTTTGCGCCCAGCACGGATGTTTTCGTTGGTGTTTCAATATGCGCGATTGTGATGTCAGGCATTTCGCTGGCCATAGGAACCATATAGTCAGCCATCGTTGCGTTCATAAATTGGCCGTCGGGGGAATAGTGACATTCCTCATAAAGCGCGCCGCCGATACCTTGAACAACACCGCCCCTGATTTGTTCATCCACCAACAAGGGATTAATCACGCGACCACAGTCCTCAACTGCCCAAAAATGCAGCACTTTCACAAAGCCCGTGGCAGTGTCGACTTCCACATGAGCCGCCATCGCCCCGTTGGTGAAGACGAAGGGAAAGTCGGTGACACGGTAGTGGCGCGTCGCGATCAATTCAGGGTTAAGATCGTTGGGCAGTTCGTTGCCACGATAGTAGACCGTGCGCGCAAGATCGGCCAAGGGCAGGCGTTCATTGCCCTCTAGGTCGGTCACAGCACCGTCGCGGATGTCCAGTTTTTCGACGCCCGTTTGCAACATTACACCTGCAACTTCGAGCACTTGGTCTTTCAGCGCTTGCGCCGCGAGCAGCATCGCTTCGCCCCCAATGCCTGCACCGCGTGAGGCCCAGGTTCCGCCGCCATATGGCGTTGTGGCAGTGTCGCCTGTGGTGACTTTTACGCGGTTCAAATCAACGCCGAACACTCCCGCTGCGACTTGTGCCAAAATGGCGTTTGTGCCTTGGCCCTGTTCGGTGATCGAAGAAGACACGTGCAGCGCGCCCCCCGCATCAAGGCGCAGAGTCGCCCCATCTTGCGACGCAATCGGGGCACCGCCAATGCCATAGAACATGGGGCTGGGGTTGGTGACTTCGACCATCGAAACAAAACCGATACCGCGATAGATGCCGTCTTTGCGCGCCTCTGTTTGATCCGCGCGCAGGCCTTGATAGTCCATGATTTCGGTCAGCTTGCGCAAAGCACGTTTGTGACTGAGGTCATCCAACTTCATCCCAGTCGCAGAGGTGCGGGGATAGCTATCATCGGCCATCAAATTCAGTTCGCGCAGCGCAACGGGGTCCATCCCAATTTTGCGCGCGGCGTCCTCTAACAACCCATCCGCAATCGCCATCGCGATGGGGTGGCCCACTGCGCGATACTGGCACATCAGCGTTTTGTTCTGGAACACAACACGACCCTTGGCGCGATAATTCTCCATCACATAGGGTGCGCCTGTGAGGTTTAGAACCTGATTACACTCAATCGCGGACGTGCGTGGGTACATGGAAAACGGGCCGATCCCCGTCAGATCATCAAAGTCGATGCCGACAATCGTGCCAGCCCCTGTGATGCCCATCTTTGCCTTCACAATATGATCGCGCGCATGAATATCTGTGACAAAGCTCTCAAAGCGGTCCGCGATAAATTTCACAGGGCGACGCAGCAACTTTGCAGCGGCCGCTGTCGCGATTTCGTCGCCATATGTGTGGATCTTGATCCCGAACGAGCCTCCCACATCATTAGAAATAACGCGCACGTTTTCCTCTGGCAGGCCAAGGTGTTTAGAGAAGATCACTTGCATCATATGCGGCGCTTGGCCTGAGTAGTAGACGGTCAACTGATCCTCGGAGGGATCGTAATCACACAGCGTTCCGCGCGATTCTAGTGTGACACCTGTGTGGCGCCCAAAGCGAAATTCGCGCTCGACCACATGCACACCCGGCGCTGCAAAAGCGGCATCAATATCGCCAGCAATCACATCACGTTCCCATGCAAGATTGCTGCCGAACTCGGGATGAATAACGGGGGTATCTGCATCGAGGGCTGTCTCTGAATCCACCGCTGCGGGCAATTCATCGTAATCCACATCTACCAGCTCGCAGGCATCTTCGGCCAGCGCGCGCGAGGTGGCGACAACCATCACAATAGGTTCGCCCTGCCAACGCGCCACGTCCATTGCAAGCGGGTGTTGAGGCGCAGATCGCAGGCCCGCCATATGGGTCAAAGTGCCAACATAAGGCGTGACATGTTCCGCCAGATCAGCACCTGTATAAATTGCAATCACACCTGTCGATGTGCGCGCGTCTTCGGTGTCGATGGACAGAATTTTGGCATGCGCATGGGGCGAACGCACAAAGGCGGCGTGCACCATGCGGGGCAGTTTTTCATCATCGACGAAACGCCCGCGCCCTTGCAGCAAACGCGCTGCATCTGCGCGGGGTTCAGGTTTGCCGATGTAGCGATTTGGCTTGTCGAAAATATGGGCTGGACCGGTCATGTGCGCGTCTCCTCGATCACGTCGCAGATCGCATCGACGATGGATTGATACCCTGTGCAACGACAGTAGTTGCCCGAAATATGTTGGCGAATTGCGTCCCGATCAGCCGCACCGCCCGCGTTCACATAGCCAAGGGCACTGGCCAGCATTCCAGGGGTGCAAAAACCACATTGCAGCGCATTGCGTTTGGTGAACGCGGCCTGCAAAGCGGTGCTTTGACCGCTGTCTGCAAGTCCCTCGATTGTCGTGATTTCCTTGCCATTGGCCTGCGCGGCCAACATCAAACATCCGCGTACTGTATCGCCGTCAACTGTTAGCGTGCATGCACCACACACACCGTGTTCGCACCCGACGTGAGAGCCTGTTAGACACAGCTCTTCGCGCAGAAAATCAACAAGGTTCAAGCGCGCGGGAACGGTGGCACTGACATTCTCGCCATTGACGCGCAGTTTAATATCGATGGAACGGCTCATGCTGTCATTCCTTTCAAAGTGCGTGTCAGGGCGACCCCTGCAAGACGCTGACGGGTTGTGTGGTTGGCTTTTAGATCATCCGTGAAATCGATTTGATCGAGATAGGTTAATACCACTTTCATGTCGTCTTGGCGTTTCAGCGCAGCCTCTAGTTCAGGCACCCGTGTCGCACGATCCGCGACACCGAAAAAGGCAGCGCGATAACTGTCATCCGTTTGGGCAATCGCGACACCAGCAAGGGCATAGTCGCCGTGGCGTTGGGTCAGTTCGTGAAACCCAAAGCGCTGCGCAGGCGTGGCAACAGGGACATGAATGGCAGTGATTAATTCACCGTCCAGCGCCGTTTCAAACATGCCAAGAAAGAAATCATCTGCTTTGATCATGCGAGTTGCATCTGGTCCCGTGACTTCGATGCTTGCATCCAAGGCCAGCATCAACGCGGGCATTTCGGCGGCAGGATCTGCCAGTGCAAGGGATCCGCCAATCGTACCGCGATTGCGAACCGCATCATGCGCGATGTGGGGCAGGGCCATGCCGATCAAAGGGATATGCGCCTGCACCGTAGCGTCCGACATAAGTTCGGCGTAGCGCGTCATTGCACCGATACGAACAGTGCCTGCATCCACTGTAATTCCGCGTAACTCTGTCAGGTCAGCGAGGTCGATCAACGCTTCGGGTGCGGCCACACGAAAGTTCATCATCGGCATCAGGCTTTGCCCGCCCGCGAGCGGCATCGCTTCGCCGTCGTGCTCTGCCAGCATCGCAAGAGCCGCATCCAAACTCGATGGGCGCAGATAGTCGAAATCCGGTGCCTTCATGATGTTTCCCCGCTGGGCTGGACTGGGCTGGATTCGGTATCCGGCCCTTTACGTCATTCCTGTGCTAAGTTATCGACTTATAAATAAGGATCAAGCAAGGAAGTTAAATTATGTCACAGAAACTTATCCCCGACACCAAAGCCCCAGCACTTTCATTGGGACTGGTTGGCGGTGGAACATGGACACTGGCAGATCAAACGCCGAAGAACTTCTCAATGGTGATCTTCTATCGCGGTCTGCATTGTCCCGTGTGTAAAATGTATCTGACCAAGCTGAATGGCTTGATCGATATGGCGGCCGAGGCTGGTGTGAATGTCGTTGCTGTGTCCATGGACCCAGAGGATCGCGCGACACAGACCAAAACAGACTGGGAGCTGGGCAACATTGATCTGGCCTACGGCGCAACTGCGGATGACGTCAGAAATTGGGGCCTGTATCTGTCGACAGCTTTCAAAGACGCAGAAATCCCGCAATTTGCTGAGCCGGGCCTGTTCTGGGTACGCCCTGATGGTCGCCTGTATCTGATTGATATCTCGAACATGCCATGGTCGCGTCCAGACGTGGAATTCTTGCTGTCCAAGGTCCAGTTCGCAATTGACAACGGCTATCCCGCACGTGGCACCACTGCTTAAAATCTAGGTGAGGGCAGCGAATGTTGCCCTTACGCTTAACCTTGGCCTTCGCGTTTCAGCTTGATCTTTAGCCCTGCCATGAACGCCGCAATGGCATCTTCGATAACGCGCTTTTTGTCGGTGGAAATCGCGCTGTCGTAGATCAGATCGCGGATACCGTAATAGAAGATGCCGCCGTGCATGATCCACGCAAATTCAACTTCGCAATCTTTTGCAGGCACATCGGGCAGGCCCAACTCAACGCGCGCTTCGATCAAGATTGGCTCTAATATACGTTGGCGCACAAGCTGCATGTAGCGCCTGTTGATATCGACACCCTTTAGGCCTGAGAAAAGATAAATCCGCATCCATTCACGGTTGAAAATCACGTCCGTGTAGACGTTATAAAACGTGTTCAAACGGTCCGCCAAAGGGCGTGTGCGATCGCGCAAAAGCGGTTCCCATTCGGGCTGCCAACGATTGACATAGACCGCGTCATAGACCTCTGAAATCAGGTCGTCTTTAGATGGGAAATAGCGATACAACAGCGGCTGTGTCACGCCCAGCTTCTTGGCCAAACCGCGTGTCGAGCTTTCAAAACCCTCTTCGGCAAAAAACTCAATCGCTTGGTTTATGAAATCCTGACGCCGCGCTGTGGACGAAAGCCGCTTGCGTTTGGGCGTCTCGTCCGGGGCTATTTCAGGTTGTTTCATATTCGCCTTCTATGCGTCGTGCCAGTCGCCGTCAATTTGTAGTCTGTGACCCACTTCAAGCCCTTGCATAAGGGTCGTTTCGATAAAGCAGCCTTTCTTTGCGGCGGCCATCAAACGCATTTGATCGTCTTTGTTCGCAGGGCTGTCAAAATCAATATCTAGGTCAAAGCCAACGGGCGATGTCGTGTAGGGATCACGCCCGATCTGTTCGCCCTGCCAATGCAGCCGCGCGTTCACAGTGACCTGCCCAATCGGGATTTTCATACGTTTTGAAAACGCCCTGATCTGGGTCATGATACAACCCGTCAGCGCCGCTGTAAAAAGCGCAAGAGGGGGCGGCGCGGTTGCGTCACCGCCGTGAAAAGGGCCCTCATCCGTGGCCAATTCGTAGGTTTCATCCATGGTTTCAAAGTGCACTTTAACATCATTGCGCATCTTTCCAGACATGGTTCCTGTGCCTTGAAAGATAATGTCGAATGTTTTCATTTCTGGATCGGCCATGACGTTTGAAACCTTTTGAATAAGTTATCACTCGATAAAAACATGAGTACGAACTTCAAGCAAGTCCATTGACTCGCGCGCCAAATTAATTTGTCATTCGATAAATAAGAAATGCACATCGGGGACGGACCTATGACCAAGCTGACACGCCAAGATATTTACGACACTGCAAAAGAGCTTTCGAACTGGGGGCGCTGGGGTGACGACGATCAAATTGGCACGCTGAATAACGTGAGCCCCGAGGATGTGATTGCAGCGGGTCAGTTGATCAAGAAGGGCAAGGTCTTTGCGCTGGGTTTGGATCTAAAGGAAAAGATCCAAAGTGGGCTGTTTGGCGGGCGTTGGAACTTGATCCACCAGATGCTTGCGACGGGCACGGATGCGGTCATGGGCGAACAGGACGGCGATGGAAAAGCCTATCTGCGCTACGCCGATGATGCGATAAACCTACCCTGTCAGGGCAGCACGCAATGGGATGCGCTGTGCCATATTTTCCTTGATGACAAGATGTACAACGGCTTTCCCGCGACAGATGTAACGGTGAATGGGGCGAAGAACCTTGGGATTGAAAACGTGCGCGACAAGATGGTCGGTCGCGGCGTTCTGCTGGATGTTGCACGCTGGAAAGGCGTGGACAGCTTGGACGATGGTTATCCGATCACAAACGCTGATCTGGATGGATGTGCGGCCGCGCAGGGTGTTGAAATTCGCAAAGGCGACTTTGTGATCGTGCGCACAGGGCATCAGGAACGCTGCCTCGCGGCAGAGGACTGGACAGGATACGCAGGGGGCGACGCACCCGGTCTGTCGTTTGAAACTGCGCATTGGATCAAGAAGCACGACATCGCGGCGATCTGCGCAGACACATGGGGCTGCGAAGTGCGCCCGAACGAATCTGTTGAGGCAAACCAGCCGTGGCACTGGGTCGTGATCCCCGCCATCGGCATTTCCATGGGCGAGATTTTCTATTTGAAAGACCTTGGCGAAGACTGCGCAGAGGACGGTGTCTACGAGTTCTTTTTCACAGCACCACCGCTACATATCCCAGGTGCAGCGGGTTCTCCTATCAATCCGCAGGCGATCAAGTGATCCTTTGGGGACGCGCCAGTTCGGTCAATGTTCAAAAAGTGCTTTGGGGTCTGGAAGAGCAGGGCCTAGTTTACGAGCATAAGATCGTTGGCGGCAAATTTGGCGGCACTGATGATCCTGAGTTTACAGCACTAACCCCCGTGCGGCGCGTCCCTGTTTTGCAAGACGGCGACGTCACGCTGTTCGAAAGCAACGCAATCCTGCGCTATTTGGCAAACGGGCAAACCACACCCGTGGCCGATATGTGGATGGAGTTCGGATCGACCACGCTGCAACCCCCGTTCATCGGACTGTTCTGGCAGCAGGTGCGCATGACCAAAGCCGAGCAAGACCAGGCTGTCTTGGAAGGACAGATAAAGGCGCTTTACGCAGGTCTGGAAATCGTGAACACCGCGTTGTCCGATGGGCGCGCTTACCTTGCGGGGAATGATTTTTCGATGGCGGATGTGGCAATCGGCAGCCTGTTTCACAGGTTTATGGATCTGCACCCAACCATCTTGGATGCATTGCCGCATGTGGATGAATGGCACGCATCCATCGCTGCGCGCGCAGGCTATCGCAAATGGATTGCGACCTCTGACGAAGAACTGCGCGTCACAGGCTAGCTAGATGCGGGTTTGATAGCTCGCTGGCGTCCAGCGATAGTGAACGTCGGTGCGTTCCACATATCCCACCGCAGGGAAGGGCATGTGGAAACCAGTGACCAGCAGACCATCCGTTGCAACCATGTCTAACACGCGGTTTCGGGTCGCAATTGCGAGGTCTTTGTCATCATCGAACCCCACAAGGCTGTCTGGATATTGCAGCGAAAACACGAAATGATTGGTGACATCGCCCCAGACCAGTAGTGATTTCCCAGCGCTCTCTAGGCGATACATCATGTGACCCGGCGAATGGCCGAACGCGGCCTCTGCCGTTAAGCCAGACACAACACTATCGCCGTCCTCTAGAAACGTCATGCGATCTGCAAGTGGCGGGATCAATTTGAGGAATATGTCGCGCGTGCCAGCACGCTGTTCTGGAATGCCCTCACCACTGGACCATGCATCAAATTCTTTGCGCCCAATCACATAGCGCGCGTTTGGGTAGGTCGGATTGTCCCCGTCCATAACCCCAAGGATATGGTCGGGATGGCAATGGGTAAAGGCGACGATATCAATGTCCTCGGGCGCGTACCCAGCATGCGCCAAACGTCGCTTCAAATGTCCCGCAGGTTCATCTGCGCCAAGCGGGGCAAAACCTGTATCAAACAGAATTGTCTGACCCCCGATACGAATGATGGTGGGTGTATAGCCGCTCTCGAACCCGTTCGAGGGCAGGTTATTACGCGCAGCGATCTGTGCGATTTCTTCCTCAGACTTATCCAGCACAAAAGGCGGATTAATCGCGTCGCGAATATGTGTGCCGTCTTGGATCGTGCTCACCACAGCCTCGCCCAAAGTAAACCGATGGATGGTTGATCGATATGTGTCGTTTGCAGCGCTCATGGCATTGGGACCTCTGTTGTGAATTTGGGGATGGAATAGCCTGCTTGCACAGCGGGACGTGCGGCGATCCGCAGATACCAGTCGCGCACATTCGGGAAATCGTTCAGATCAATCTCTTGCCACTCGAACCGCGATACCCAAGGCCAGCAGGCCATATCGGCGATTGAATACATGCCTGCGCCTTCACCTGCGATATATTCACGCCCCTCTAAACGCCTGTTCAGAACGCCATACAAACGGCGGGCCTCTTTCGAATAGCGCTGTTCGGAATACTCGGACTTGCCCTTGTTGTATTTCACAAAGTGATGGGTCTGTCCCAACATCGGACCCAAGCCCCCCATCTGCCACATCAGCCATTCCGTCATGCGCCAGTATTCATCGCCCTCACATAGGAATTGCTTATGCTTGTCGGCCAGATACAACATGATCGCGCCCGTCTCCATCAACTGTATGCCGGTTTCATGGTCCACGATTGCGGGAATGCGGTTGTTCGGGGCGATCTTTAGAAAGTCGGGCGCGAACTGTTCGTCCTTTGAAATGTCGATGGCATGCACCGTGTAGGGGATGCCCAACTCTTCCAGCAGGATCGAAACTTTGCGCCCGTTTGGCGTGGTCCATGTGTAGAGGTCAATCATTGCGCGTCCTTTACATGAGGTTCGTTCTATCAGCGGTCGAACACAGCATCGGTTTCTATTGCGTTTATGGCAAGTGCAGGTTTTGATGAGGCACGCAGAGCTAGATGAGGAGATGAGACATGAGTGAACACGGACCCCATCATATCGAGACCAATCCTGATCCCGCCGCCTTCGCGGATTGGCCTGACGGGCTTTATGAGGAAATGCTGAAAAGCCATGACAATGGCTGCGTTGGTAGCGTGCTTGTCTCTGAAACGGATCGTGTACGCGTTTGGCATTTGCATTTGCCTGCAGGCGCACGTTGTGCGTTTCATCGTCATGTGAACCCATATTTTTGGTCGGTTTTGAGTGCTGGTAAAGCGCGCAATTATTTCTCTTCGGGCGAAGTCACTGATGCGGAATACACTGTGGGCGAGACCAAGCATTTCCACTACGGCGCAGGCGACTATATGATGCATTCGCTTGAAAACACAGGTGACACGGATCTCGCGTTCACGACGGTCGAATTCATGGACGGAACCAACCCGGCGTTGGACATCCCCGACGAGGTCCGACTTGCGACTCAAGCCGGTTAAGACAGCGCATTACAATTGAACCGCTTGCCCCGTTTCAGCCGAGAGAATGATTGCATCGAGCACTTCGATGTTATGCAACAGCTCAAAGTCGGAATAGGGGTAGGGCGCGTCACCACGGATCGCCGCGCCGAACGCTTCAAGATTGGCCGTCACGCTGTCAGTCCAATTAAACACCTGCGTTTCAGTTTCGTCAATCGAGCGGTATCGCTCCATCGTTGCCGTGCCTCCAGGCGTATCTGGATGGGTCGAATTACGGATTTCCACCCACATATCACTGCCAAACACATGTGTTCTGATGAAGTGAGGCGTGTGCAATATGGCCTGCAAGGTCGCCGTCATCCCCGCCTTGAACTGCAATTGCACCGTGACCACATCACCGGTTTCCCAGCCCAAACTACGATCTGCCGTAAACGCATGCAGCGACGCGACAGGCCCGTAAAAGGCGATCAGCAGATCGGTCAAGTGGATGCCCATCTGCGTCATGCCAGCAGCGGGTGCAAAGGCTTTTGTCGTGCGCCAGCTGTCAGAGGTCAGCGCCTTGAGCTTGTCATGGCTAAACGCCATTTCCGTATGCATGATCGTGCCAAGCGCGCCTTGATCCAACAAATCCCGCAGCGCTAGAATTGCAGGTTCAAAGCGGCGCTCATGGCCAATACCCAATACAAGACCCGCACTGCGACAGGCCTCGATACTTGCGCGCGCTCCCTTCGCGGTAAGGGACAAAGGTTTTTCACAAAACACATGCTTACCAGCGGCCACCGCCAGCAAAATCTGACTATCGTGAAGGTCGTTGGGCGAGGTGAGAATGACCGCTTGAACCGAGGTATCGTTCAACGCGACCTCAAAACTTGGTGCCACGTTCAGATCAAGCGCTTCGATCTCTGAGTGCAGCCCTGCCGCAGGTTCCACAACGCAGCGAATGTCAAAGTCAGAGTGATCCGACAGGCGGCGTGCAATGTGCTGGCCCCACCAGCCAAATCCGATAAGCGCAGTTCCAATCATCTTGCTTCCGCTCCTTTGTTGCCTTTACCTTAGCTTATGGTTTTGGCACCAGCATATCGAACTCTTTCGACCACTCGTTCAGCACTTTCGAAAGATGCTCCGTCAAACATGTCGCCAAAAGCTGCGCTGCGCGTGGCGGGGCCGCCTCTGCCTTTTCGACCAGAATATAGTCGAGTCCGATAGGCGGATCTTTTATCGGGTTCAAATGTCTGACACTGCCATCCTTGTCAGGATAACAAATCGCGGCGGGCAAAATCGCGACCCAGTCTGTGGCAGCCACCATTTCCAAAGTCGCCAACATCCCGTCCATTTCCAACGTTTCTGCGACGTGGATCCCATGTGTGTTGATCAACATATCAATACTTTTGCGTCGCACATTCAGACGTGACGGAACGATCAAGCGCGCCCCTGACAGCGCAGATAGCGAGATTTCCTGCAGGTGCATGTGTTGCTTATCCATCCTCGCGCTCGATACCAGCATTTCACGATCATGCCCGATAAAACGCCCCGTCAAACCCGCAGGCAGGTCCGTTGAGGGCACCATAGCAAAGTCCAACTCACCGTCCAAAACACGCCGCATCAACGAATGGCTGTACTCTTCCAACAATGACAATTCGACGGACGGGAACTCGGCTTTGAACTGTTCAAACGCAGGGATTAGAATTGAGCGTGTCAAGGCTGGGATCATCCCGATGCGGACCAATCCCCCAACACTGCTGTGCATTTCGCGCACAGTTTGTTCCGTCTTCATCAGGGCCTTTAGAATGCTTTGCCCCTCACGGTAGATCACCTCACCCTCTGGCGTCAGAATGAATTTCTTACGCTCACGGACTAAAAGTTGCGCTCCCAGAACCTGCTCCAGACCTTTGACTTGGGTCGACATGCCCGACTGCGTCGTGTTCTCGCGCTTTGCGGCACGGCTGAATGATTGCTCTTCATAGACCGCCACAAAAGCCTGTAGTGCGCGGATCTTGATACGAGGGAAGGCCATGATCACCTATTTGAATAACTAAATACTGAGGTCACTTTGGCATCAGAAAATCAGATTTGTCCAGAGGAGCTTGTTCTGCCTAGCGCGCACACCGTCACAGGATGTAAACGCCGTTCAAAAAAGTCACCGTTTGCGCAAAGTAGGAATGTCACCAAGCGCTCTTTGCTGTCGTTCGCCGCGGTTGAAAGTGTTGCGTGCTGCCGAATGTCTGCTTTCTCATACAGAGAAATCAAGTTTCGCATACGCAGCGAAATTCCGCTTCCCGCCGATTGTGTTGAAAAACTCTTGCTTGATCGAATGGTCAATCGCTGATTCAATTCCT
>NZ_MLCB01000182.1 GCF_001890925.1 Planktotalea frisia | reverse complement strand
ATAAAGAATATGAAATCCAAACCCGCAAACTCTCGTTATGAATGAGGGAGCCTAGAGGGGCAGGTCACACCTCAAAAAATTGATGCCAAGTTTTTCCCTAGCGTTCCTAAAAACGTACTTCTTCTTATCGAGAGGCATTCGCCAATGGGCAAGATACAAGTCAATCATCGAATCGTTGCTCTTGATCCAAGCCCAGCGCGCGCAGCGGTCTATATCGATACTGCGCGCTCAAGGTTAAGATCATCCATGAACCCTGCTTTGGAACTACAGAGCCACTTACCATGATGAAGCGACAACGTTTGAGAACAAGCTCGTCCCTTATCCCTGTAGATTGAAGCCACGCGACGTCGGCCATTGGGTCGTTCGGCAAAGACGGCCCAATGGCCGACCTTGGCCGACCAGTCAAGTTGCTGCGGTGCGGCCCGTCATTTCAGTCATTCGCTGCGACTGCGAAATCGGCTGATCGGCGAATTCACACAACGCGGACAAAGTGTGCATTCGCTGCAAGCACACTAATGGCCGCTTTAGGGAATGTCGAAAAAGAGCTTTATACCGCTGCTACCCCAAAACCCGAATTTTTTCATGGGTTATGACGCGGAAATTGTCTGA
>NZ_MLCB01000181.1 GCF_001890925.1 Planktotalea frisia | reverse complement strand
CGGATCATGCGGTTAGCTGAATCGTTCTACGGTCAGACGTCAACCCGTCAAAAGTCGGGTGCTCGAGGACTCTGTGTATAATTAAACTTTATAGGCCGTATGAGGCCCGTCTATGAAGAGAGATTGCGGACGCTCCTTTGAAGGGCGTAGAGACTCTTCGCGGGGCATCGACATGATGTTTTTTAATAGAGTGCTCAGATGCTCCTCAAAGCCTTGAGTGAGCTGAGGTTCATTTTCTAGAAAAGTCTCGGCGGCGCGGTGATAAGGGCTGGCATCCTTCAGAAACGCTTCAATCTCGTTGCGCAGATCAGGCGTCGAGCGCAGGAGTTTTCCGCCAACGATTTCGTGTTGGTTCAATGGATACTCTATATCGCCATTCGTTACACAGAAGACTGGTCGACGATAAAGCGCCGCTTCAACAACAGTTGCGCTGTAGCCTGACAGCACCAGATCAGAGGCTTCAATCAATGAGACCGCATCTGTTTCGACCATGCGGACACGATCTAATACACCCAGCTCTTCAGCGATGCTGAGATAGGCTGCGACCCGGCTGGCAGTTTCTTCTGGATGTGTTTTCAACACCAACTGACAGTTCAAGTCAGCCGTTGCTTCTAAAACGATCCGCCAAACCTCTGAAATTTGGTTCCAGTCAGTGGGCTGGGTAAAGTAGGAGATCAATGGTACATCTTGCACAAGATCGCTCTCAAACTCGTCGATCAGATGCGCGCGCGCTGCGAATGTTTTAGCAGCCATGTCGTACTTTTCAGGGCCCTTTAGGCGCGGCGAACCAATCACAGGGCAGCGGTCTGCACTCATTCCAAAACCGTCGACAGCCGCTTGAACAAAGAAGCGAGACACAACTCCGTAATAGTCAGCAGTGACTTTGCAATACCGGCAATATGCAGCATTCAAGCCATGCGGCTCAATCGCGACGCTGGGGACATTGTAGTGCCGGGCAACAGCCGCGAATGCAGTCACACGCGGGCTTCTAAAGGGTGTCAGAACGACAGCTTCGGGCAGCTGATTGGCCTCTTCGAGCCGCGCAAACCACACGTGGCATAAATTTGCATGCGCCAAATAAGCCAAAATACCATTGCGCGCGATGTCTGATACACGACCCGAAATCACATGAGATACATAATCAGGCGCTATGTTTTTCAGCTGCTCCCCTAGAAATTCAACCAACCATTTGTGGAGCGGATTGAGGCTTGCGTGAATTCTCTGCGGCATCGCAGTCACCATCTCCGAGCCATTCTCTGCGTCTAGGCTTTCAGTGAAGCTCAACAAATTGCCTCCTAAGAAGGCGATGCGAAGATTTGCGATGGCGCTAATAGAGTCGCTATATGCAGCTGAGGAGCGATTGTAAGCAGCAACCTGAGTTGTGGCGAGCATCATGCGTGGATGCTGTGTGTCCGGCCAGCTCGCAAAACCTTTCGCCAAGGTCGAGTTCCGACCGGACAACCCTGCAACTGCGGGCGCGAGTTCTTGTTTCTTGGCGGGGTTAATCACGACAGGCGCTGGCGCTGGCGGTGACGTAAGTATTTTCAACACTACATCAAGCGTTTCCAGAGTTTGGCTATCAGGGGACAAACAAACCATTTCTACGCGCGGGTCTGTCGCCAATTTCTTGATCCCTGACAGCAACCGAGCAAATTGCTTATTGGCCCCCGGTTTCGCAGTTTTTTGACCTCCAAATGCAACTACAATATGGTCAAACTCATCTGAGTTAACCAAGTGCTCTAAAGCTGCAAATTGCAGGCAAGGGAAAAACAAATTGTCGGCTAACGCCAGCTCAGTACCTTGAGGATCTCTTATTGTGAGCTCGGCACCACCCGCCTGCTCAAGCGCTGCTGTAAGCGTCTGGGCAACGACGCGCGTATCTTCGTGCACACGGTGATAGTCGGGACTAAAGCGGGTGATGCGGCTTCTGCTGTGTTCAACCGTAACCCGCGCAGAACCAGCATGCTCCATTTTATCCGAAAACTCTGCGCGCCCGTACAAATCATCCAAAATGAAGACAGTCACATTCTCAGCGCCAGAAAAAAGAAGTGAAAGAGTTGGTACATCTTTAAGAGATTGCGCCAGAATGAGGCGGTGTTTCCTGTCTGCCCTAAATTTGCTGTGCGGCATAAATCTGCGCGCATCATGTTTGGGCCGCTTTGAGATCACTGTGCCGCCGCTGTCCATCATGCGGCGGAAGTGCGCTGAGAAGGCAGGACAAAACTCGGTCGCTTTTTGTGCAAACTCAGCAGACAGTTTGTCAGGTAGCAATAGTGTTGCCGCTATTACGAACCCTGCGCAGGTCATTTGACTGCGCATCATGCGTTGACGCACTGAGGATTGCTCATCAAGCGTTTCGTTCATTAAACACGCACGCATGGTCTCTTTAGTAAGCTCAGAACGCGCAAGATTGATCAGAACCTCTGAGTTCCGTGCGGTCGCGACACTGACTTCGGTGAAATGTGCAATTGCATTTGGATAGGTCTCGTTCAGGAGCTGTATTCGTGCATCAACCGCAGACCAGTCATACGCCGGGTTTGCACGCCAAAATGTAATGTTTCCCGCTTTGGCACCGGTAATTTTGTCTGTCAGTCTAAGTTTTAACTTAAACGTTTTGACCTTGAGACGACGGACACGCCACCGCAAAGCGCCGACAATTTTTTGTCGTACAGCACCAGCTTCAGCGTGTGCCAAAGCCTTTGGCAACACACGTACCCGATTGATCATCGTGCGTACTCTAGGAAGAAGCGGCATAAATTTGGTCGTTCCTAATGAAATTGTATTTTAAACCAAAAAAATCATACTTTAAAAGCGTGCGCGCAAAAGCATAAAAGCCTCAGCAGCATGTGTACCGCTGGCCACCCCACGAACTTCCGCAAGGGCACGCAAAGCGCGCAGGCTACGAGGGAAAGGAAACGCCTGAATTTCGTTTCCAAAGAGGTTGGTGATCGCTAGTTTCTCATCCAGATGATCGGTGATGTCTACAAAGACATCTGGATGGAAGCGTTCGCTGTCCTGGATCGCAGCATCGGTTTCGGACAATGTTTCATAAACAAGCGTCCAGCGCACGGAAGGATAGCGGAACCACTTAGAGCAGGCGGCACCTGCATCATGGACTGCCGCGTGATCGCTATGCGCATCCCCACGGTGCGGCAACATGATGATTTCCGGTTCGACCTCTTTCACGATGGCAGCAATGGCCGCCACAAGATCGCCCGTTGGCAAAGTATCCAAACGCGCTGCTGGAAACGGCAAGATATGCACACCCGCAAAGCCATAGGCTTCAGCGACAGTTTTGATTTCTTCTTTGCGCCGCGCCATCTTGTCAGCAGGCCAGCCATCCTCGGCGCGCATTTTTGTAGCGATAAGCCAGTGAACAGGGCGTCCTGAACGTATGGCGCGCAAAAGCGTTCCACCAGCGCCAAGCGTTTCGTCATCCGGATGCGGTGCGAGGACCAGAATAGGTCCGGTTTGATTGTCAGAAAACACGGGGCTCAAGTCTCCAAAATAAAACGTTTGTGCATCAGGCGTGCGTCAATATTTGTCTGCGACAAGATCTGCGCGATCCGTGCGCTGGTGGTACCATCACCATAGGGTGTTTCGCGTTTGGCCACCTGTGCGCGAAAGACGCTATCGTTCATCACCTTGTCCAATGCACGCTGAATTTCCTCAGGATCATACTCGGTGAAAATAACATTATCGGCATGTTCGCGCCCACGCTGACGCTTGCCAATGTTGATTGTCGGCAAGCCCAGCGTCGGTGCCTCTAGAATGCCCGCAGAGGAGTTACCAACCATCGCATGCGCATGGCGCAACATGTTTACAAAGACGTGACGCTCCAGGAACGTGAAAAGCTTCACCCGCTCGCAACGCGCAGAAAGCGCAGTCAATTCCGCGACAACCGCATCATTGCCAGGGTCCGTATTGGGCATCAAGGCAACCACATTCACACCGCTTTTTTCCAGTACGTTGGAAATCGTCTCCATATGTGCGCGCGCTGCAGAGAAATCGGTGATTGTCGGGTGATAGAGGAACACGATGTAGGGTTGGCCTTGCCACGCGAGGTTCAGCGCGGCCTCGACCCCTGCGCGATCCATATGCGGCGTGCTCACCAAGCGATCCAGACCAGAGGCACCAACCACATTGATCCGCCAATCTTCTTCACCAAGCGCGCGCAAACGCTGTCCGCTCAACGGTGTGGTCGCCATATGCAAATTTGCGATCTTGGACACAGCGTGGCGGATCGGATTGTCAACATTGCCGTCTTCAGCATGATCGCCACCGCCGATATGAACCACAGGGATATGATGGTAGAGCCCGGTGAGAGCGCCTGTCATAGACTCTTCGCGATCGCCCATCACGACCAAAAAGTCAGGACGTTCTTGCGCAAACAAGTCTGTCATGCCTGCCATCTGCAAGGCGGCACCTTTGACGCGGCCTGACACTCCGTCAGATGCAAGGAGTGAATCGATCCGCGCCGCAATCCGAAAACCGTCCGCTTCGATCTGCGAAATCGAATTACCCATGCGCGTGCTGAGATGACCACCGGTCACAATTACGCTCGCATCCAGGTCACCCATGTTGTTCACAGCTTCGATCACAGGAGCCAGAATATCGTACTCAGACCGGATACCAGTCAAGAAATGAACGTGCCGTGTCATGGAAACCTTTAAATAGATTATTTAGAACAAATCAGAATCGAGCATACTGAGACGCCAGCGTCGGGCATCTGAAAAGCCTCTTAACTCTGGATCGAAGCTTCGACCAGCGAAATAAGTTACGGGTGCAGTGGCCGCAAAGCCAAATCGCTCGAACGCAATACGTGCTGGGTCCATTCGTAGGCACCAGCAATTTATCGTCCCAACACCATCGATTTGTGCTTGTTTAAGCACGCTCGCCAACAGGGCTGTGACATGCGCATCATCTAGCGCGCATATGTCAACAATATCGATTGCTTGCGATCCAAACGCTTTCGTAATCGCGTAACCTGCAATCTGCTCTCCGGCTGAGATTATGTAGCGCGTGTAGGTATTGATCGGGTTCTTATCTATCCGCCACTCAAGCGTCGCAGTAGATCGCAGACCAGCCAGAGTATCAGGCTGAGCTGTTGCCTGTTGTAACGCCTCAAAGCGTCCATCAATGTTATCAACAATGCTAACCTTGAGAGCGGGATCAGCACCCCGCGCGCGCGCGGCGGCAACGTTTAGGGAAAGTGTTGGAACATCGTCAATTGGCACCCAGCCAAGCTTTCTGCGCCGAGTTGCATTTATCATAGCGTTGGGAAAGCCCCATACCCCAGCGTACCCGTTCTGTCCGAGCATCTCGTAGAGCGCGCCACCCACAGCTTCGATAAGTCCGTGTCCGCGATCCTTTGGATGGGTCATCGTCGTCATAGACAAAGCTGCAGGAATAATTTGACCATCACATGTAAGAGGTGCCTGACTGGCGGCATAGTGCCCTGCCAAGCGGTCTCCCTGCCAAGCCAGCATGATCAAAGGTTCCCCCGCAGGATGATCATTAAACCGCCAAGCCCAAAAGTCAGCGGCAAGAGTCCGCCCAAAGCTGGCCTGAAAAAGCTCTCGAATCGCAACTTCATCACCAGCTTGCCATGCGCGAATATCATAACCTTTACTCACCAAGTGGGCTCCTTTCACTGCTATGTAGCCTGCATTGGTCAGCTTGCCTTGTGAAAGACTATTGAGGATGCTGAAAGATGTCTACATTCCTGCGCCGAATTTTCTTGGTTGCGCTGGAGTGTAAAAGTGTTGCATTCCCTAAATGAAGTAATCCCAAGATTTTGCTTTATAAAGATACTCGAAAGTAATTAAAATATGATCCCGCTAGCTGTCCCTAACTTAAATGGAAATGAAGCGGCTTACCTCCAAGAGTGCATCGTCTCGACCTTCGTTTCAACAGTAGGCCCATTCGTTGGCGCGTTTGAAACCCAGATTGCTGAGTTGAGCGGTACGACTGCCGCATCCGTGCTGTGCAGTGGAACAACAGCCCTACATCTTGCCCTCGAAGGCTTTGATATTGGCCAAGGCGATCTAGTGATGGTGCCTGCACTGACCTTTATCGCAAGTGCAAATGCGGTGCGCCATGCTGGGGCAGATGTGTGGCTGGTGGATGTCAGTGCGCAAGACTGGATGTTGGATGTCGATGCGGCACGCGTCGCGATCGAAGCACAAACGGATGCGCATCCGAACGGGCGCTTGCACCGCGAGAGTGGTAAGGTTCTACGCGCCATCATGCCTGTTATGATTATGGGATCTGTACCCGATTTTGCAGCTCTCGTGGCCATGGCTAAAGATTTCAATCTGCGTGTCATTGTCGATGCTGCCGCAGCGATAGGCACCACATACAAAAATGGGATCGCTCTTGGCGCGACAGGTGTCGATGCCGTGTGTTATTCATTTAACGGCAATAAAACCGTAACCTGCGGCGGCGGCGGTGGCGTTGCCTCTAATGACGATGCCTACATCGAACGCATCAAGCATTTAAGCTCGACAGGGCGTGTCGGTGCAAACTACGACCATGATATTGTTGCTTACAATTATCGCATGACCAATTTGCAAGCTGCGGTTGGTGTCGCGCAGTTAGAGCGTGTTGATGCATTCTTAGCGAGTAAGAAGAAAATCCGGGACATCTACTCCGAGCTATCTAGCAATTTCAAATCTTTGGAGCCTTTTCCTGAACCTGCCTATGGTCAAAACGGATACTGGTTTTCTGGAGTTTACTATACTGGGGGCGACAAAAACGTCGACCTTGAATTCCAAAAACACATGAAAAGCGCAGGAATTGACCTGCGCCCGTTTTGGAAGCCCTTGCATTTACAAAAGCCTTATGCGTCGTCCCTGTGCGAGCCGATGCCTGTAACAGACGACATCTGGAAGCGTATTTTTCCACTTCCATGCTCGACCCACATTTCAGATCAAGACCTTAACAAAATTATTAGAGATACAACAAATTTTTGGAATAAGCATGAAGCTAGCTAAATACATCGGCTCGGAGTTGCGCGCTCTTTGCGTACACAAAGAGCAGACTATTCTTGAAGCAATGCAAATGATGACTTCTGCTGGCCTCAGGCTGGTGCCTGTCATCTCCACAAGCGACAACACATTCGAGGGGGTCATTGCAGATGGCGATATCAGACGGTTCCTGTCGTCAGGTGGGCAAGTCAATGCCAACGTAGATGTAGCACTCAACCGCAGCCCTGTTGTTCTAGAAACGGATCTGTCAGATTCCGATGCGCGCGCCCTCATGGTCCGACGTGGCGTTGAGTATTTACCATTTGTGCAAAATGCTCGGCTGGAGTCGATGTTTGCCCTTTGGGTCGCGCCCGGCCCCGAAGATCTGACCGCAGTGATCATGGCCGGCGGGCTGGGCAGCCGCTTGGCTCCACTGACAGACACTTGCCCCAAGCCGCTCTTGCCACTGGGCGGCAAACCTATTCTGAGCCACATCATCGAGAACCTGCGCGATCAGGGCATCAACCGCTTTGTGCTATCAACCAATTATCTCTCCGAGATGATTGTCGATCATTATGGCGATGGATCGGCGTTGGATGTGTCCATTTCATATGTCCATGAGAAAACCCGCATGGGCACGGGCGGCGCACTTGGTCTGGTGGATTCCGGCCAGCTGTCCGAGCCGTTCTTATGTCTGAATGGCGATATCTTGAACGACATCGATGTGGACGCGCTGCGGACCCAGCACCAGAGCAACAACTGGGACGCTACCATGGTTGTGCGCGATTTCAGCATGACAGTCCCTTATGGCGTGGTGAGCGTGGCTGAAGACGAAGCGTTCGAGGACGCCGAGGAAAAACCCACCACGCATTTCAGAATCAATGCTGGCTGCTATATGCTCTCCAAATCCATCTTGAATGTTGTCCCAAAGGATCAATTTTATGATCTGCCGACTTTGTTTACAGACCTCCAGAAGCGCGGCATGAAAGGCGGGACGTATATGCACAAAGGCCGCTGGATTGATATCGGGGACATTGCCGAACTCAAACGCGCGCGCGCTATCTTTGAAGGACCCTCCAGTTGACACCTTTTGACTTGCCGACACTCGATGCGCGTATTGTTGGCCGCAAAGAGAGCTTCTTTGCCCAGGATTTCCGCACTTACGCTGATACGCTCTCGGAGATGATCAAAGGATCGCGCATCCTGTTCATTGGCGGTGCCGGCTCTATCGGTTTCCAGACCTTGAGCACGGTGCTGCGCTTTGCGCCTGCGGTGGTGCATGTGATTGATCACAACGAGAACGGGTTGGCTGAAGTCATTCGCGCCTTGCGCTCTGCGCCCGAGCCTGTGTTGGCGGACGAAATTCTCACCCTGCCCTTTGACTATGGCGGCGCGCCGTTTCGCCAATGGCTGGCCGCACAGAACCAACCCTATGACTATGTGCTGAACTTTGCCGCGCTCAAACACGTGCGTTCGGAAAAAGATCCCTACTCTATTCTGGCCATGCTGGAGACCAATGTTCTCAAGCTGGTTGATCTTGCACATGGGCTAGGTGCTCTTGGCGCGCCAAAGCGCCTGTTCTGTGTTTCAACAGATAAAGCTGCAAACCCAAGTTCCATGATGGGCGCCACCAAACGCCTGATGGAACATGCATTGTTTGCACCTAATTTGGCTTGGACCGATCAAACACAGATCACATCGGCGCGTTTTGCGAATGTCGCCATGTCTAACGGGTCCTTGCTGCAAAGCTGGCAAATGCGTCAAGCTGCGCGCCAACCCATGGCCTGCCCCGAAGGCTGCCGCCGCTTCTTCGTCTCCTTGGGCGAGTCCGGTCATTTGTGCACGTTGGCGGCGTTCCTTGGACCTGATCGCAGTGTGATTGTACCTGCATTGGATCCCGCGGAGCATCTGGTGCTGCTACAAGATGTGGCCACGTGGTATCTGGATGCGCAGGGTCTCAAGCCTTGGTTTACCCATGACGAAGACGAGGCGCGCAACTCGGTTGACGCTTGCGCTAAACGCGGCGAATGGCCTATGCTTTTGACGCCTTTGGATACCGCAGGCGAAAAAACCTATGAGGAATTCATCGGAGTTGGTGAAGACGTCGCGCGTGGCAAGTTCACCTCGCTTGAACATGTGGGCTATTTACCCCCGACTGACCCCACAGTCTTTCCTGCCTTTATCGATCAACTACGTGGCTTTTTGTCTAACAAACAGGCCGAGCCTCTCAGCGAGACGGTCCTCAAAGATGCCATCGCGGCGGTAGAACCCGCATTTGCTAAAAGCCATAGGGCCAGCACCAAATCGCTAGACGCACGCGTCTAAGAAGGGTCTGTCATGTACGATCGCTGCTACATTATCGCTGAAATTGGCGTCAATCATAATGGATCGTTCGATCTTGCGTGCCGGATGATTGATGCGGCCGCCGCCTGCCATGCAGACGCCGTGAAGTTCCAGACCTTTCGCGCCGAAGATTTGGTGACGACGAGTGCAGCCAAGGCGGCCTACCAAAGCGCCAATACCCAGAACGATGACAGCCAGTTTTCCATGCTCAAAGCTCTGGAGCTTTCAGAGGATGAATTCGCGCGGCTCTATGACTATTGCCAGCAAAAAGGCATCGCCTTTTTGTCCACACCTTTCAGTCTGGATGCCGTTGACCTGCTCGCGCGGATCGGGGTGGATGCTTATAAGGTCAGCTCGGGCGATCTGACCCATCTTGGCCTGCTCACCCATATGGCTCGTCAAGGCAAACCGATCATCCTCTCCAGCGGTATGGGCACGATTGGCGAGGTCGAAGAAGCGATAACAGCTATTCATGCCGGCGGCGGCAGCGACATCTCGCTGTTGCACTGCGTGTCCAACTATCCGGCTGCGCCAGAAGACTGCAATCTGGCGGCGATGGACACGATGGCACAGGCCTTTGGTCTGCCTGTGGGCTGGTCGGATCACACATTGGGTGCCGCTATTTCATGGGCCGCGGTGGCGCGCGGTGCGCGCATCATTGAAAAGCACATCACGCTGGATCAATCCCTGCCCGGCCCTGATCACAAGGCCTCGATGGAGCCGGATGATTTCGCTGAGTTTGTCACCGGCATCCGCCGCATCGAAGCGGCCATTGGCACAGGGCGCAAAGGTCCGACCGAGGCAGAAAAGCAGACCGCGCTTGTGGGGCGTCGCTCTATCACCTCCACACGCGATCTGAGCAAAGGCACTGTGCTCACTGAGAGTGACATCAAAATCGTACGCCCCGGCACGGGTCTTGCGCCGCGTCATTTGCCACTGGTTTTGGGCTGTACCCTGAGCCGCGATGTGCCTGCTGACACCCCTCTTGTCGCTGAAGATATCCATGATTGATCTGGGATCCCTTTCGTTACGCGCCGACCACCAGAGACGGGCCGTCCTGTGAAATCGGCTCTGGTCATCGGACTTGGCTCTATCGGGCGGCGTCATTTGCGCAATCTCGCTGCGCGGTTTCCAGAGGCGCAGCTGCATGTGCTGCGCCACCGTGCGGCACCGGACGAAGAAGCCACGGCACTTGGTGCAATCTTGCATTCTGATCCTGACATCGCGCTGGCCCTTGATCTGGATCTCGTTGTGCTGGCCACGCCCTCTGCCAATCACATTGATTTGCTGCCGCGTCTGATTGCCAAAGGCTGCCATTTGCTGGTGGAAAAACCGATTGTGGCCGAGCAAACAGATTGCACGTCAATTCTGCGCGCGCTTGAAACTGCGCCGCCTGCGGTGCGCGCGTCTGGCTTCAATTTTCGCTATTTACCCTCTTTGCAACGCGCCCATGCGCTGATCCAAGAGGGGGCTTTGGGCCACCTCGCCCGCGCAAGCCTGACGGCCGGGCTGTGGCTGCCGGATTGGCGCCCGGATCAGGACTACACCGCCGGCTATTCTGCGGATGCCACACGTGGTGGCGGGGTCGAGCTTGATCTGGTGCATGAAATCGATGTGGCCCGCTGGTTCTTTGGCGATCTTGAGCTGAACTATGCACGCGGCGCACATCAAAGCAGCCTCGATATCCGCGCCAATGACACCGCTCTGGCGGTTCTGTCCAACCCACAGGGCGGACCTTTCGTGCAAATCGCTCTGGATTACATATCGCGCCAACGTGTGCGCCATTACGAAGTAGTCGGGGACGCCGCAGGGCTCGATTGGGACCTTGCCGGTAAACTGACGCAGCTCACGCCAAATGGCTCTGTCGCATTGAGCACCGGGCCTGCGGATTTTGACGTGGCGCAGACATATATGTCTATGCTTGATAGTGTCGCCGCTGCAATGACAGGGGACACATCCGTGCCTCCTCCCCAAAGCCTTGCCGACGGGATCGCAAGTACCCACCTCGCCCTGCAAGCCCGAGATGAAGGTTCAAACACATGACAACAATCTGCACGATCTGCGCACGTGGCGGCTCAAAGGGTGTGCCGCGCAAAAACGTCCGCATGCTGTGGGGCAAACCCCTGATTGCCCATACCATTGAGCAAGCTCAAGCCTGCAATTTGATTGATGCGATCTATGTCTCGACGGATGATGAAGAAATCGCTGCCATCGCGCGCGAATACGGAGCTATCGTTCCTTTCTTGCGCCCGGCTGAGCTGGCAACTTCGGAGGCGGGAAAGCTCCCGGTCATCATTCATCTTGTGGAGCATGTGGAAACACTCGGCGTGGATGTCACCCGTGTGGTCGATCTCGATCCGACATCGCCGCTGCGCGATGTGGCTGATATTACCGCCGCTGTTGCTTTGCTGGATACAGACACAGATACGGTGATCACCGCCTACCCTGCGGATAAGAACCCCTATTTCAACATGGTCGAAGCCAAAGAGGACGGCAATATCCGTTTGGTCAAACCCTCGAGCGATGGTGTGGCCTCGCGTCAGGCGGCACCCGATGTCTATGCGATGAACGCCTCGATCTATGTCTGGCACCGCGATACGCTGGCCAAAGGTCTTTGGGCCGGACGCACGCGATTGCATGAAATGCCCCATGAACGCTCGGTTGATATCGACAGCGAGATTGATTTCAAGCTGGTCGAACTGCTGATGGGGGAAACCCGCAAGAAGGAATCTGAGAATGTCTGACAAAAGCACTGGCGCTAAGACCATTTTGCTCACCGGAGGCGGGGGCTTTCTGGGAACCGCAATGACCCTGCGTTTGACCCGCGATGGGCATCATGTTGCTGTTGTGGACCGCGATATGACAACGGCTCAGGCCTCTGCGGATGGCGCTGATCCTGCGGGCAAAGCCATTGCCTATGCCTGTGATGTCTCGGACCGCGATGCTCTGGTCGCGCTCAAAGCGCAGGCCGAGGCAGATCTGGGTCCGGTAGAGGTGCTGATCTGCGGGGCTGCGACCAAATCGGACAACTTCTTTGAGCCCTTTGAGACCTTCCCTTTGGAAGATTGGGACTACGTGATGCGCGTCAATCTCACCGGCCCTGCACTCTGTGCGCAGGTCTTTGGCGGAGACATGGCGGCGCGGGGCGCAGGCTCTATCATCAATTTCCTGTCGATCTATGGTATCGCGGCCCCGGATCAGCGCATCTATGATGGTGCCCTCTATGAGGGTCGTGCGATTAACACACCAGCGATCTATTCCGCCTCCAAAGCCGGTCTTTGGGGGCTGACAAAATACCTTGCCAGCTATTGGGGCAAGCAGGGCGTGCGGGTCAATGCGATCACCCCGGGCGGGATTTTCAGCGGTCAGAACGACCAATTCATCCAGAACTATTCCGCACGCACGATGATGGACCGTATGGGCGAGCCCCATGAGATCGCCGATGCGGTGGCCTATCTGGCCTCGGATGGGGCCAGTTATGTGACGGGGCAGAACCTGATCGTCGATGGAGGTCTCACAGCATGGTAAAACAAGTTATTCTATGCGGCTGTGGCAACATCGGGTTTCGCCACCTTCAGGCGCTTGCGGATATCGACACGCCTGCGCGCATCACCATCGTTGAACCCTTTGAGGGCGGGCATCCGCGCATTGCCGACTTTATCGCCTCAGAAGCCGCAGGCGGAGCCGAGCACTATCGCTTACTTAGTGCTTTGCCCGAGAGCCGTGAACATTTTGATCTGGTGGTGATCGCCACCAGCGCGGATACGCGTCAGGCTGCCTTTGACAGCGTTGTGGATCACCATGATGTGGGCTACATCATCTTTGAAAAGATCCTGTTCCAGACCGTGACGGCGCTGGATGAGGTCGCGGCCAAGCTTGAGCACATGGGCATCGCAGCATTTGTGAACTGCGGGCGCCGTGGCTTTGAGAACTATCATGCGCTGAAAACGGCCCTCGCAGGCGGCGGGCCGATTGATGTTACTGTCACTGGCAGCGCCTTTGGTCTGGCCTCGAATGCGGTGCATTTTCTGGACCTGTGCGAGTTTCTGAACGATACCCCTCTCACGTCGATTGATCTCTCTGCTCTGCAAAGCGGCGCCGTTGAAAGCAAACGCGCCGGGTTTTATGAAATTTTCGGCACGCTTGCGGCCACGCTCGACAATGGCGCGATCCTGTCTGTGACCTGTCTGGACAGCGATAAAATGGAGATCGGCATCACCCTCAGCCAAGGCGTACGCAGCATCGCGATCGACGAATTGGGCGGCACGCAAAGCGAAGACGGTGTCACAACACCGTTTGCGATCAAACATGTGTCGGGCATGCCCTACCTCTATGATAATGCTCTGCGCGAGGGTGACCCAGGGCTCACCCCCTATGCGGCGTCAGCGCATCAACACCGCCTCTATCTGCGCGCAATGTGTCAGCACCTAGACTTGCCAAGCAGTGACGATACTGTATGCCCTGTTAGTTAACGTTTCTTAGTGGATTTAGTAATGACGACTCACTCTCCTATTCTTTTGATTGGCGCCGGTGGTATGGCGCAAGCCTATGCGTCGGTTCTTCAATCCCTGAATATCACGCCCAAAGTCTTGGGACGCGGCGCAGCGTCAGCCGCGAGTTTCGCCAAAGCGACAGGTATTCAGCCCAGCACCGGAGCCCTTGAAACCCAGCTGGCGGATGTTGATCCGAACGCAGTTGCGATTGTCACGGTCAATGCCCACGCGCTGGCACACACCACGCAAACCCTGATCGCCCATGGCATCAAAAGGCTGCTTGTCGAAAAACCTGCGGCTCTGGATCTGGAAGAGATGGCCCGCCTTCAAACGGCGGCTTCAGCTGTAAATGCCGAAGTCTATGTGGCTTACAACCGTCGCTTCCTTGCTTCTGTAATCGAAGCGGACCGCATGATTGCTGAAGACGGTGGCCTTGTCAGCCTGCGCTTTGATTTTTCCGAACCTGCGCGCCGCATTGGGGCATTGGGCAAGCCCGAGCGCGAGCTTTCGACGTGGTTTTACGGCAATTCAACCCATGTGGTTGATCTGGCGTTTCACTTCTTCGGTCGCCCCGATGCACTGGATGCGCGCATTGCCGGTCAGCACGGTGTCGACTGGCACCCTCAGGCTGGTGTGTTTGCCGGATTTGGCTATCGCCGGGACGGCGCGACAATTGCATGGCACGCCAATTGGGTGTCTCCGGGTCGCTGGGGCATGGAAGTACTTACCCATGAACGTCGCATCATCCTTCAGCCACTGGAAAAACTGCGCGTGCAGACCCACGACAGCTTTGCTGAAACAGATGTCGCGCTTGAGGATGGTGATGATCTTGCGTTCAAACCCGGATTGCTGCGCCAGACCCGCGCGTTCCTCAGTGGAGAAGACGCCGATCGTTTGGTCTCTCTGGACGCTCATGCGCGTCACATGACTTTCTATGAAGCCATTCGGACAGGACAAAAATATTGTGGAGACGCTTCATGACCGTCGCATACGACAGTGAGATAGAAGCCACGATCGATGCGGCGATTGCCTCTGCCGAAGCCGGATCGCTTGATATCGCGGTGAAGCAGTTTTCTCTCGCACGCACGCAGGCTTTGCATTTGGCGGACCCCGAGGAACTGGCCAAAAAAATCGCTTCTGATCACGCGGCATATGTGCGTGAGCGCAATCAGTTCCGCGCTTTGTTCCCGGCCAAACCTGCAGGTACACGTAACGTTTTGATCATGAGTGACAGCCTTGGCTTGCCTCGCCCCGATGACATCGAGGGAGAGGCGCAAACCTACACCAACCTCATTAACGAGCGTTATCCCGACTTGAACGTCACAAGCCTGTGCCAGAGATTTGCGACCACTCAAAATGTCCGTGATGAGCTGACCGCTGACCCTGATCTAGGGCGTGATTCACACTTTGTGCTGCACGTGGGCCTGAATGACTGTGCGAACCGTATGTTCCTAGAGAACGAGCGGATTGCCTTGTCGTTTCTGAAACCTATGACACGCGACAAACTGATTGATTTTACGCGCAAATATCGTCGCGATATTATCCAGAGACTGCCGCCTCATCATTACGTGAATCCGACAGAATTCCGCCAAAATCTAGATGCCATTATTGATCTTTTGCGTGCGCGTAATGCAGACAAGATCGTTTTGACAACGATCATTCTACCACCCGCAAAATCATGGCCCGGCACGCCGGGAATCAACCGTAATTTCGCGGCCTATAATCTTGAGATCCTAAATGCTGTCCACGACAGGGACGCCCTGCTTCTGGATTTGGACCGCCATGTTTGGCAGGCTCAGAACCAAGGCGTTCTGGACCCCGACGGGATGCATCTCGCGGACAAAGGTCACCAGCTATTTTGCAACAAGTGTGATCCTTACCTGCGATGAGCACAAAGCGACTACGCGTCTGTTTTGTCATTCAAAAGCTGTTTGGATTAAGCGGCGGCGCCGAGCGCGTGTTTGCGCAGACAGTCACCGCCATGGCGGCGCGCGGTATGGATGTAGAGGTTCTCGTCTACGATACGTCCACGCGCGCGCTGCATTTTGATCTGGGTGATATTGCTGTCACCAATGTCCTTCCATCGGTTTTAAGACGTCGCAGCAAGCCTGGAATGGCCTCGAGCCAAACACCAAGCATCGTCAAAAATTTGCCATATGGGAATATGTTTGGATCTCTGAAGTGGGCGGTCACGCATGGGATGTTCGCAAACCGTGTGAAACGCACACTACACAGTAATCCTCCTGATGTAATTGTTGCGTTTCTTCCCCCTGCGATCACCGCAGCTGTGTCTGCCGGACAGGCTCTTGGTATTCCCGTCATCGCCTCCACACATAATTTACCCCAGGAAGATTTCGGTCTCGACAGCCCGCGTTGGGATCAAAACCCTGTTTATCGCACACGCGCGCGCAGAGCTCTTGCCAATGCGACAAGCATCACTGTTCTACAAAACGAATTTTGTGATTGGTTCTCCTACGAGGAGCAAGCCCGTATCACAGTCATGCCAAATCCGGTCATGCGATTATCGCCAGTACCTGATCCTGTGCCCAAACGTGAGAAACTGATCGTAGCTGTTGGCCGATTAACAGACGTAAAGCGCATGGATTTGCTTGTCGGAGCTTGGCAACAGATACATCATGAATTTCCAGACTGGCGTCTTGAGATCTATGGGGAAGGCCCGCGACACGACACGCTCACCGCGCTGATTGCCCAAGCCGGCCTGATGGGCGTTGTAAAGCTTTGCGGCGTCACTGCCAATTTGGGGGCCGTGTATGACCGCACGAGCCTACTGTGCCATCCCGCAGCATTTGAAGGCTTTGGTCTAGCTGTCGCAGAAGCCATGGCGCATGGAGTGCCTGCAATGGGTTTCGCTGATTGTGCGGGGATCAATCATTTGATTTCACACGGCTCAAATGGGTTCTTGTTACAACCAGAACACGACAGAACGGCAGTTCTCGCAGATGGATTAAAGGAGGCCTTATCTCAACCGGCTCACTTACGTACATTGGGAGATGCCAGCAAAGATATTTTACAGACCTATCAACCCGACAAGGTTGCGTCACAATGGTTTGCGCTTATCCAAAAAACAGCTCTCGGTCACTCAGATCATAAGTCAGAAAGGCATTGAGGAAGAGTCGCGACCCATTTAGCCAAACCAGCATCCTTAAACTGTTCCGGCTTTAAAAACTGCACAACTTTTTCAGCAATCAACGCGTTACCCTCCATCAGCGATGCTGAACACAACGCCACTGCAAGATCAAACTTTGGTAGTTGCAATGCAGCCAACAGTTCCACAGGAAAAGCGCCCGACATTGTTAGACAATTATCCAGCTCATACGGCTCATCCCTCGGATGATGCTTAATATGAACATCGTATCCTTGCGCGGACAGGCCATTGATAATCCGTTGATACAGTCCACGCTTTTCTCTGGTACTACACAAGCCAATCAAATCCAGAGGTTGGGTGATTACGAGACAACGGGGCTTGCCGAGCGCGGCAAACAATGGCGGTTCTGGCACAAAGACATGCGCCAGTTCGAAAGCTTGAGCAGAGTTTAGTTTTTTCAGCAGATCGGAAAACGCCAGTTTACGCCCCTTTCCTTTGACATTTTCTGGTAGGTACTCTGGTCGTGATACCTCTATGATATCTACCCAGGCCTCTTCCCCCCAAATCTGACGGGAAGGGTTAAGCCCCGAACATGTCCGTAAAATCGCTTTACCCAAAGCAACTGGAAACGAAACATAATTATTCAGTCCAGATTCACGCATCACCACATGATTACAGCTAAAGGCAGCTCGTTTGGACGTGAAGAACCCCGAGTGATAGATGTAGCCAGTTTCAAAACGCTGGCCTAATAGTATCGGCAAAGCACTATGGGTCGCGCGCACAAAACCCAACGCCCAATCAAACTGGATGTTTCGCCCTATAACGCCGGCTTCGGGATTACCCGCAAAGAGCATTATTTGTTCGGAATCGTAAGAGAACGCGATGTCTACATTCGGGTATGCCCTCAACAAACGTGTCTTTAAAGACGGCGACAGAGGTGCATCATCCTCAAGATAAAGAATTTTGGCAGTGGCCAAACGCCCCACAATATCGGCAAGCGCAAAAACGAGATGGCGTAGATTGTTGCAAACATGCAATTCATCAGCCGCGGACGCGTGAAATCCAATCTGCTTTGGTTGGTGATCCAAAATACTCATAAAAACTCGGATCCTGAAACCAAGGTACATTGCGATTAAACCATGAAGACTTTAAAGGTCAACATCTGAACCCAGTCATCATGCTTGAGCCCTTCTATGGCAACTGTTTCGATTCTTATGCCAGCCTATAGGGCCGCCCCGACGATAGGGGCTGCAATTGCCTCTATTCAGGCACAAACTGAACCGGATTGGGAGCTCTTAGTGATCAACGATCGCTCCCAAGATGAGACGGTGCAGACGGCTCTGGAATTCGCTCAAGAAGATGATCGTATCCGTATTTTGGACAACGATGGTCCCAAAGGAGCGGCCGCCGCGCGCAATGCAGGACTGGCCCATGCAACAGGGCGTTATATTGCATTTCTGGATGCAGACGATGAGTGGTTGCCAAACAAGTTGGCCAGCCAGCTTGCATTACTTCTCGAAACCAATGCTCCGCTTTGCTACACAGGTTTTGAAGTGAAGCGCGCGAAGAGACATATCAGAGACGTGCGCGTGCCCACATCCGTAACATATGAACAACTTCTGGCCGGAAACATTATTGGTTGCCTCACAGCCATGTATGATACGCAGATCTGTGGAAAAGTCACAATGCCCTTGATAAAACGGCGTCACGATTTTGCTCTTTGGCTCCATATTCTCAAAGCGCACGGGCCGGCTTGCGGAATTCCTGAGCCGCATGCCATTTTGCGACTTGCAAATGGAACACTATCATCTAACAAAATCTTAGCCACTTATGGCACTTGGCGCATGTACAGAGATATTGTCGGGCTATCCATACCAAAGAGCATGGTTAGTCTCTACCGTCACTTGCGACAACGCATATTACGTTAAACTATATTGATCAGGAACAGGAAAATTGATGCCCAAAGCGATTTTACATATAGGCACAATGAAGACTGGAACCACGTCTATTCAAAAGGCCCTTAGCAGCAACACAGATGTCCTCTCAAGACACGGATACAACTACCTCGGCCCTCCAATGCGCCATTCTACAATCCTCGCGCCGGCCATTGCAGCTCTGCCGCATAAAGATCGTGATTTGATTATATCAGATGAGGGTCTTTGGCATTTTGCAGACAGCAAACGCAGTGACACCGCAAAATTGGCTAAGATTTTAGAGCACTACGATGTGAATGTGCTTATTTACCTTCGCCGCCCTGATAGCTTTTTGAATTCGTGGTTTCAGCAGGGACTAAAAAGTGGAACAGGCTCCCTTACGATGTCGCAGTTTCTTGCCTCCGCTTTTGTTCAAAGCGGGCTGAGATTCCAGCACCTTATTGCCCAGTTTGAAGCCCTTTTTGGAAAAGATAGCATCATCTTGCGGCCCTATGAAAAGTCTCAGCTTGCTCAAGAAGATGCTGTCCTCGACTTTTTGGAAACTCTTGGCCTACCTGTGAATGAATTTATTCTACCGTCGCGGAGTAACGCCACTCCAGACACAGATAATTTGTTATTGCGCAGCCTATTCCAGCGAGACCTTCCACGATCGTCTCGACTTACAAATCAGCTCGATAAACTGATGCTGCATTTGAACCGCTACGGATATCAGGGACGCCGCTACAGTCTTTTATCACCAGATGAATTGCGGGAAATTATTGCAACATATCGACCGGTTTTCACCGAATTGCAAACACGCTACGGTGGCGGTATCGAGCCCGATTTTTTTCAATCTTGGCCGGAACCCACTCAAGCGGTCCCAGGACTTCTCGGCTTGCGTTGGACCCAGGAAGCGATTTTAAAATCGAGCGATACCTGATGTATTCAAAGCAGACTTGGGCAACATGTTTGTATGTTCATCTACTCTTCTTCGCTTGAGCCCATATTCCGTTGATGATGAGCAATGGCATCTTCAACATCATTATAATACACTAGAACACCATTCTCGAGCACGGCACCAGCCTGGCACAGCAAGCGCACTTGGGCCATTGAATGCGTCACCACAAGTGCGCCTGCTGACTTCATGCGCTCTCTAAATACAATCCTGCTTTTGCGTTTGAAGATCGCATCTCCAACGGCCGTTACCTCATCTACAAGATAGGTATCAAAGGGAATACCAATCGACACTCCAAAAGCGAGACGTGCCTTCATGCCCGCCGAATAACTGCGCACGGGAGAATAAAAGTGGCTGCCAAGTTCGGAAAAGTCTTCGACAAATGCCAACAAACTGTCCGTATCTACACCATAAATTCTCGCAATAAAGCGCGTGTTTTGTGCACCGGTGAGTTGCCCGTGAAATCCGCCCGAAAAGCCAACGGGCCAAGACACTGTGCCAGTGATGTTGATTGCGCCGGAGTCAGGTTTGATCGTACCTCCAATCATCCCCATCAGTGTGGATTTACCCGCCCCGTTACGCCCAAGAAGAGCGACAGCCGTGCCCGTAGGTAAAACCGCGTTTATTGTGTCGGCCACAACCTTCGGCCCGTCTCGCGTGTAAAAAGACTTACATAGGTTTTTGAGTTCAATCACTGTCTCGGTGATCCCCGTCTTTTAACGCCGGTCACGTAGAGAATAATAAACCAGCGCAGCAATGGCCCAGAACAAAAAGCTGAACAATCCGACGACCAGAATAAACAAGATGCGCTGTGGGAATTCTGATCTCTCCGCAAGAGTAGGACGCACGTAAGCGGCAAGATAACGGCTTTTGCGATTGGCTTCTGCTGTTGCGCCATTAAAATTGGAGAGCGCAACAGCATAGGCTTGTTCCGCAAATTCACGTTCCACTGACAACCGCTCGAAATCTGCAATTGTCGTGGCATAGCTTTCATCCCCTGGCGCACCTACCCCGAATTTACGTCGTTCGTCAGCGATACGCGCTTCTATGACGACAATACGTCGGGTGGCTTGCTCTAATCGAGGATCCCCCTCGCGGGTGGATGTACTCAACAGATCCAATTCAATAAGTGCTTCAGCAAGCTGAGCTTGTAAGGTGTTCAAAAGCCCCATCTGACCTTGTACATCAGCTGAGGGGTCTACAATTTGATTTGAGACACGAAACGCAGTAAGAGCTTCACGCGCTATTTTTACCTTTTCGATTGCTCGCTCAAGATCCTCGCGTGCATAGCGTGTTCCATCCTCACGAGCGACCGCGGACAGTGCGTTGATCATGCGCGCACTTTCTTCAAAAATGGCCTCGGCAATCTTTTTGGCATCTGTTGCCGAGAACGCCAATACGCGCAATTCCATCAACCCGGTTCCAGAATCGTAAGAAATGCGCACCATACGCAGCCAAAAACTTGTTAAATCCTCGATCGTGCCCTCAGGGTTAAACGTCAGGAGCGGGTCTTGCTCACGATGGATCGTATAGAGCCTGCGCAAATCCAGTTGAGCATCAATGGTACGCACCATCTCTTGACTGCGAATAAATTCATAAAGAATATCTGCATCACTTGAGCCCCCTCCCCCGCCACCAAGAGTACTGCCAAGTCCCCCCAAAATATCGGCAGCACTGCTAATATCTTCGTTGCGCACAGTGAACGCGACGGTTGAGGCGAATTGATCCGCAGCGCGCTCGTAAAGATACCAGCTCACAGCCGCAACCGGCCCGATCACAAAGAAGATAAAAAACCAGAAGAGCCCCCAATGCCGTCGCTTTCTTTTCGCAGGAGCCGCCAAAGGACGCACAACAACTTGAGCAGCAGCAGGCTTGGCGGCAGCAGCAGGCTTGGCGGCAGCAGCAGGCTTGGCGGCAGCAGCAGGCTTGGCGGCAGCAGCAGGCTTGGCGGCAGCAGCAGGCTTGGCGGCAGCAGCAGGCTTGGCGGCAGCAGCAGGCTTGGCGG
>NZ_MLCB01000180.1 GCF_001890925.1 Planktotalea frisia | reverse complement strand
TCAGACAATTTCCGCGTCATAACCCATGAAAAAATTCGGGTTTTGGGGTAGCAGCGGTATAGTGTCAGCAGGTCAGCCACGGATTTGTACCCCGAGTTGGTCTATTTTGTGCCTCCTATAGCGGAGAGCACAGAAAATAGGAAAGGGGGAATTCCTCAACCTTAGCGGCGCGGACCTGAGGGTTTGCCGTTCGGGCGCCCTGATGGTTTGCCGCCTTTGCGATCCAGCGGCCTGCCAAAGCCTTTGCCTGATGGCTTGCCGCTCGATTTACCAGCGGGTTTGCCTGACGCCTGACCTGAAGCTTTGTCGGCCAAGGTCTTGCCAGATTTACCCACAGGTTTGACACGCGCCATAGGATCGCTGGTCGAAAACTCATCTCTGCCGCGCATCGGGCCTTTGTTCAGAGGCGGACGCTTGCCGCGGGTGATGTGCGGGCGACCCTTTTGCGCAGGTTTAGGCGGGGCACCGGGCGCTTCGAGGTCTTCATCGCTGAGCCCAAGTTGGTCTTTGAGCGTTTTACGTCGCAGTTCTTCGACACCGCTGACTTTGAGGTTGCCAAGCTGGAAAGGGCCGTAGCTGACGCGGATCAAACGGTTCACGTTAAGCTGAATCGCTTCCATCGCGCGGCGAATTTCGCGGTTCTTACCTTCGCGGATGCCGATCGTAAGCCACGCATTCGCGCCTTGTTGACGATCAATGCTGACAAGCATCGGCTGAAAGTGCTCGCCTTGCAGGTTAAGACCTTTGCGTAAAGGTTCAAACGTTTCCTCGGTTGGGCGACCATTGATGCGTACACGGTATTTGCGCAGCCACCCTGTTGAGGGCAGCTCAAGCTTGCGCTTTAGGTCGCCATCATTGGTAAGAAGCAAAAGACCTTCAGAGTTGAGATCAAGACGGCCAACGCTCATTACGCGCGGCATGTCTTCGGGCAGATCGTCAAAGATTGTCTTGCGGCCCTTCTCATCGCTGTCTGTTGTCACAAGACCTGTTGGCTTGTGATACATCCAGACACGCGGTGGCTCTGGCGGGGTCATGGGCTTTTTATCAATCAATATGCGCGCATTGGGCTGAACGTTCAGCGCAGGGCTGTCGATGATTTTGCCATCCACAGTGATGCGGCCAGCTTCGATCATGCGTTCTGCTTCACGGCGCGAGGCAACGCCTGCGCGGGCCAAGACCTTTGCGATGCGATCGCCTTTGGGTGTTTCTGTATCCATACGCGTGCTTTAGGGTATTGGGAGGCGTAGCGAAAGAGAGACGAGCACGAAAGATGCAATTCACATCCTTCATGGAAGCGGCGCTGGCAGAGGCGCGTTTGGCAGAGGCGGCAGGCGAGGTGCCTGTGGGCGCAGTCGTCGTTCGTGACGCAGAGATTATCGGGCGTGGGCGTAACGCGACACGCGCAGCTTGTGATCCGTCTGCGCATGCTGAAATCATGGCGATTAGAGCGGCTTGCACAGCTTTAGGGCAGGATCGACTGACGGGCTGTGATCTCTATGTGACGTTAGAACCCTGTGCGATGTGCGCGGGCGCGATTGCTCATGCACGGATTGCGCGGCTTTATTTCGGGGCAAGTGATCCGAAATCTGGCGGTGTAACGGTTGGGGCGCGGGTTTTTGAACATAGGCAAAGTCATCATCATCCTGAGGTGTATGATGGAATCAGCAGTGATGAGGCTTCTGAGCTTCTGAGACGTTTTTTCAAAGAGAAACGTCTTTGAGAGCAGCGCGCGATTTTTCTAGAAAAATCGAAACCTGCCCAGTAAGCGTCGTTTTTCGGGCTTGTCGAACGTCTGTTTTGGGATAATCGTAGCCTCATGAAAACACCGCTGATAGACAACCTGCAATATGCCAACTGGTCCCAAACCATCTTCCGCCAAATGCGCGCAGGGGGTGTGGACGCGGTTCATATCACAATCGCCTATCACGAGAGCTTTCGTGAAATGGTGCTGAACCTTGAGGCGTTCAATCGCTGGTTCGAACGTTTCCCTGAGTTGATCTTCAAGGGCACCTGTGCCGCCGACGTGCGTTTGGCCCAAAGTACGGGACGCACAGCGATCTTCTTCGGCTTTCAAAACCCCAGCCCGATTGAAGATGACATCGGCTTGGTGGAAATTTGCCACCAGCTTGGCGTGCGCTTTATGCAGCTGACCTATAATAACCAATCCCTGCTCGCGACGGGCTGCTATGAGGATGACGACACCGGTTTGACCCGCATGGGCAAGCAAGTCGTGCAAGAAATGAACCGCGTCGGCATGGTTGTGGATATGTCCCATTCTGCGGATCGCTCCACCTTAGAGGCGATTGAACATTCCAGCCGCCCCATCGCGATCACGCACGCTAATCCGCATTGGTGGCATCCCGCTCTGCGTAATAAATCAGATGACGTGTTGAAGGCTTTGACGGGCAGGGGCGGTATGCTGGGTTTTTCGGTTTATCCCCATCATTTGAAAGACGGACCTGCCTGCACCCTGCAAAGTTTTTGCGAAATGGTGGCAGAGGCGGCATCGCGTTACGGAGCAGAACATCTCGGGATCGGCACGGACCTGTGCCAAGATCAACCTGACAGCATTGTTGAGTGGATGCGCGTAGGGCGCTGGAGTAAGATGATTGACTATGGCGAAGGCAGCGCAACCGACGCGGGTTTCCCGCCTATGCCGAGCTGGTTCCAAGACAATCGCGATTTTGGAAATATCTCGCAAGGGTTGCTGGATGTTGGTTTTTCTGAGGATGAGATGGATGGGATCATGGGTGGCAATTGGTTCAAATTCTATGACAGCTCTTTTGGTCCTGAGACATGAGCGCGCCTGAGTTAGAAATTGCGCCGCAAAAAGCGCTGCGCCCGCCCAGCAGCGTGATGCGCTTGCGCCGAATGGGGGCGATGTTTCCGACGCGTTTGTCATTTTTACGCACTTTGATGCGAGATTTGTCGGCAAATAACGTTCAAGTTGAGCGCCGTGTTTGGCGCATGGACGATGCCGGTTTCGGCCATGCGGTTTATTCCGTGAGCCTTGGGGGGTATGACTATTCGCTGGTGGCGATTTCCACGGACCTGCCGCCTGAGTTGCGCACGGATCGCGTGATCGCAACCGCTTGGGACAGTGCCTACGTGCTCTATGACGGCATCCCGAGCGAGGCTGAAATCGCGCGGATTGTCGCGTCTGCCCCGAAACAAGAAGCCGCACGTTTTACTGAGCGCGACTTGGTTCTGAGCCGTGCGAACAAATCCGTTCGGTTGTTCCAACATGTCACAGATGCTCTGAAAAGTGGCGTTCAGCCAGACGAAGCGATGGTGCGCGACGTTGGCTATTTGATGCGCACGACGGCTGTCTATGGCAATGGAAAATTCGGCATTGCGGATCGCGGACATATTGCGGCACGCCCTTGCCTAGGTGGGCCTTTCGCGGCTGAAATGCTGACGGTCTGGCTCATCCGTGGGTTTACTCATGATCTTGCGGAGCATGTGGGCGGCGCGGCGCTTGATGCGAAACTCAAACGTCATCTCGGCATTGGAAATTCAACCGGCCTTGGCATGGCACCCTTTTTAGTGAGCCACCCGCGCCTTCTTGATAGCTGGATGCAAGTGCGCGAAACGGCGCTTGCGCGGATCGCGGCGTTGCCGACATTAAAGTCAGCACAACAGGCCAAGATCTTGGATTTGGCTGCGCGCGCGGGGCGACACTTGAACGAGTGGTCTGTGCCAGACGAGATCGCAGCAGAGCGGATTGCGCAACTCCAACGCGATTGGCCTGCGGTGCAAGAGGTGCTCGCGGTGAAGCTAGCAATGCCCGAGCCAATAAGCGCTATTCTTGACGCTGCAGAGCAGTGGTTCGAAGACACGCAAGAATTACTGATTGCACTTTTGCTAGAACCTTTTGGTGATTTGATCGATGGCCTGACGGAGTGCATGGCGAACCCATACGGGGCTGAGCTTGACCCATCGATGCCGATTGAAGACTTGAAGGCCTTGATCAAACGCGATTGGGATTGGGCGACCGCGCTTGATTTTGAAAGCAAAGAAGAGACCGCGCAGTTTTGGTATGTCTCAGAGGCAAAGCAAGAGCCGCGTCTTGGACTGCGTCATGAAGAAGATGGGGCAAAATTAGAAAGCCCTCTCGATATCGCGCGGCAAGTCGCAAACTTGGCGACCGCACTTGAGGGCGCGCAAGGCATCACCGCAGAACTCGTGCTTAAACGTCCTGACCTGCGCTTTGCAGTGCGCCGTGTGCAAACACTGGCCATCGCGCCATATGGTGAAATTCGCGACAATATGATCGCGGATCGCTGCCTGCCGATTGATATGCTGCGCTGCAAACTGTCGTTCTTTGGAGCAGCAAAGTTTGATCCGAAATCGGATCGCTGGACGCGAATTACGCTCTGCCAAGGCGCTCCTTTGTTTGATGAACTGGCAAGCGCGGATGACTGGTGGTTGCCGTGTTTCGGGGAGTGAGCGATGCGCTCTGCCAATGAAATTTCAGCGATGGTTCTTAAGGCTGCGCGCGGTGCGGGCTTGCCACTTGGCTGTGCAGAAGAACTTGCACGTGCTGCTCCTGTGCTTGCCTCAACAGGGGACTTAACCTGTGTGACTGGGGTGCTTGAGCTTGCTTGTGACGCTCCATCGTTCGAGCAGGGTGTCGTCAAAGGCGGTCATCCGGTTCAAGCGGTTGTTGCGTGGCAGGATCTGACGGCCGCTGGGGTCAAGGCAAAGCTTGAGTGTGACGTTGAGGGCGCTCTTCTGAGCGCACTTTGCGAGAGGGTTTCTGTCGTAGGCCCTTTTGAGGTGGACGAAACGCTCTGGGTTAATCTTTCGCAATTTGCTGCGAAAATGCTTGTCCCAGAGAGTGAGGCTTCGCGCCTTGCCGGGGCAGGGGCTGGTCTTAGTGATAACGACTAAACCGCGTCGGCGAACACATCTTGAGGGTACCTTACGTGCGCAAGGTAGAGCCCTTGTGGCGGGCTGACGGTTCCACATGCCCGACGCTCTTTCGCTTCTAACGCGGTGCGCACATCATCGGGTTCCCAATCACCTGAGCCGACACATTCCAAGGTTCCCACAAAGCTGCGCACTTGGTTGTGCAAGAACGAGCGCGCACGCACAGTAAAGCGCACTTCGGGGCCAGAAGGGCCATCAATTTGACGTACGATGAGTTCATCGAGCGTTTTCACCGGGCTAAGTGCTTGGCAAATTGACGAGCGAAATGTTGTGAAATCATGATGCCCGATCAGATGTTTCGCGCCTTCTTGCATCGCTTCAACATCGAGCAAACGTGGCACTTGCCAAACCAGCCCTGCGTCATGGGTCGCGGGCGCGCGGCGCATCAACAAGCGAAATTCATAGCGGCGCTCGACGGCCGAAAACCGTGCGTGCCAATCGTCGTCAACGGCGACACAGCCGACAATCGAGATTGGATCAGGCTTGAGGTGAAAGTTTAACGCACCTGTCAGTTTAAACGGATCCCAGTCTTTTTTCAGATCACAATGGGCAACTTGACCCCACGCATGCACGCCCGCATCCGTGCGACCTGCGGCTGCGATGGTGTGCGGGCCAGCTTCTAGTTTTGCCAACGCCGCCTCGATCTGGCCTTGCACAGATGTCTGCGCAGTCTGACGTTGCCAGCCAACAAATGGCGCGCCGTGGTATTCGATTTTGAGGGCATATCTGGGCATAGCGAGGCTCATAACGACGCAAGGGGGCGGAAACAATGGTTTTTCCCCTCTGGTAACGTGCAGAGTGCACGCCTATCCTTAAAGCAGGTTATAGCAAGGTAAGGCAGCGCACGTGGTTATTTCTACCCTCGCAGATGGATTCATCCGAACGATGGAGGGTGCGCGCGACACTGTGAATGAAACGCTGTTTGAACCTGTGATCCGATTGGGTGTTACGGGTTTGGCGCGCTCTGGCAAGACGGTGTTCATCACGTCTTTGGTGGCCAATCTGCTGGATCGGGGCCGTATGGCGCAGCTTCATGCGGCAGCGGAAGGGCGCATCACGGCCGCCTATTTGCAACCCCAGCCCGATGATACTGTCCCGCGCTTTGATTATGAAGCGCATTTGGGTGCGTTGACCGCGCGCAAACCCCATTGGCCCGACAGCACGCGCGCGATTTCAGAACTGCGCGTGTCGTTGAAAGTTCAGCCCAATGGTTTGCTTGGAGGCTTGCAAGGACCGCGCACAGTGCATCTCGATATCGTAGACTACCCCGGTGAATGGCTGCTCGACCTTGCGTTGCTTGATAAGAGCTTTGAGGAATGGTCCTCCGAGGTTTTGGAGCGCATCGAAACGCGTGAAGAGGCGCAAGCCTATCGCGCTCTTTTGGACGAAACCAATGTGAGCGACAAGCTTGATGAGCCTAAAGCCCAAGCGCTCGCGGCGAAGTTTACCGAGTATCTGCACGCCGCACGTAAGGCGGGCTTTTATGACTGCACACCGGGGCGTTTTTTACTTCCAGGGGATCTCGCGGGGAGTCCTGCGATCACCTTTGCGCCGATCGCCAATGCCGCAAGCGCTGGACGGCGCAGTTTGGGGCGTGAAATGGCGCGTCGCTATGAGGCTTATAAATCTCATGTGGTGAAGCCGTTCTTCCGTGATCATTTCGCGCGCATTGATCGCCAAGTGGTGCTGGTCGATGCATTGGGCGCTATTCACAACGGTCCGCGTGCGGTTGAAGACTTACGCGGTGCCATGAGCGATATTCTGAGCGCCTTTCGTCCGGGCACCAACGCGTTCCTAAGCCGTCTTTTGCTGGGCAAACGTGTGGAACGTATCTTGTTCGCAGCAAGCAAGGCGGATCACTTGCATCATACGCAGCATGGCGAGTTGACCGCGATCATGGAGGCGCTGACCCGTGATGCGCGCGACCGTGCAAGCTTTGCTGGTGCGAAGACCGCATCTATGGCGCTGGCTTCTTTACGGGCGACCACAGAAGAAACGCTGGATCACGAAGGGAGTGCGCTGAATTGCGTGCGTGGATCTTTGTTGGATACAGGTAAACAAGCGGCGTTCTACCCCGGACAGCTCCCGAGCGATCCGTCGCACTTGCTTGGTCCTGCGCGGGATGGGGCAGAGGCGTGGTTGGATCAAGACTACCAGATCATGCGTTTTGCACCTGCGCCATTGACGCTAAAGCCGGGGTTTGGACCACCGCATATCAGGCTCGACAAGGCCGCACAGTTCTTGATCGGGGATAAGTTGTGAACCGCGTGATCAGGCCTGCGCGCAGCACTGATGCGGGCAAGCTTGGTGCGATCTTGTCGGAGGCTGTGCGTGCCCATACGTGGAAGCCGCGGCTCCATACAGGGGCCGAAGACATCGCGCATATGGGCGATTTGATTGATCGCGGTTGGGTGCGCGTGTGTGAAAGCGACGGCGTTGTTGCAGGATTTCTCGCGCTGGATGGAACCTCTGTGCAATCGCTTTACGTGAGCGTTGCGGAGCAGGGCAAAGGGATTGGTGGTGCGCTGTTGGTGCAGGCTCAAGAAGGGCAAGAACGTCTTGAACTCTGGACCTTTCAGGCGAACGAGGATGCCCAAAGGTTTTACCGCGCGCACGGGTTTACAGCGGCAGAGCGCAAGGAAGGGGCAGGCAATGAAGAGGGCCTGCCGGACGTTCGCTTTACTTGGGTGAAGAGCAATAAGGAGCCGCAAAATGGCTAAAGGGCCCGTCTTATTTGATCTTGATGATGCACCCGCGCCGGAGCAGGGGCCAGAAGCGGCGCAGCCTGTGCCGGAACTCGACGCACCCGCGCCACAAGGACAAGCAATGCAAACGATTGCGACCTTGGCCGCGCGCAGACCTTCGCGTTTGGTGAAATGGTTCTGGGGCTTGTTGCTGACGCTTGTGGGCTTTGCGATTTCGTTGGCTGCGTGGGACTTTGTTAATGGCCTCATCGCGCGCATGCCCCTTTTTGGCTACGCGATCAGCATTCTAATGGTGGCATTCATCGTCGTGCTGCTGATTATGGCTCTGCGTGAACTTGCAGCGTTTTCAAGGCTCAAGCGGATGGATGTTTTGCATCGCGCTGGCGAAGCGGCACGAAAGAGTGGGGATTTGAGCGAAGCCAAAGGCGTCGTGGATCAGATCACACGGCTCTATAAAGGGCGCGAGGATACGCGCTGGGGGCGTGACGCTCTGGCTGAGAAAAGCGCGGACATTCTGGACGGCGACGGGTTGTTGGATTTGGCCGAGCGCGATGTGTTGGGACCGCTCGACAGTGCCGCAACGCGAGAGATCGAAGCCGCCGCGCGTCAAGTGGCGACTGTGACAGCGATTGTGCCACTCGCTTTGGCGGATGTGGCGACGGCTCTGACCTCGAACCTGCGCATGATCCGCCGGATTGCAGAAATTTATGGCGGTCGCTCTGGCGCGCTGGGCAACTGGCGGCTGACGCGCGCGGTGATGACGCATTTGGTCGCGACAGGGGCTGTTGCGATTGGCGACGACTTTCTTTCCTCCGTGGCAGGGGGCGGTGTGCTTGGTAAAATCTCGCGCCGCTTTGGCGAGGGCGTGGTGAACGGTGCTTTGACTGCGCGCGTCGGCGTCGCTGCGATGGAAGTGTGCCGTCCTTTGCCCTTCACAGCCCTAAAGCGTCCATCAGTGACTGGCTTGGTGAGCCGCGCTTTGACAGGACTATTTGGTGGGGATCGTTCCTAAAATGGACGGTTTTTTTGATCCTTCTTGGTGTCATCGTGTCGCTTGCGGTTTTGTTCGCGCCGATTGGGGTCTGGTCACTGTCTCGCAAAGTTCGCAGGCTTACGGATCGCTTGGAGCGGCTCGAGGCGCATTATGCGGAGCATAGCGTGCGCGCAATGCAGGCTGCTGAAGAGGATGTTGAAGAAACTTGGGTGGCCCCCGAGCACAGGCTCTATACCAATTCTGCAACAACTGATGCAGATGCAACTAAGAGCGAGGATGCAGCGCCGCCGCCTGCGTTTGTGTTTCGTGGGGATATGTTTGCCAATGGTTTCAACTGGCTGAAAGAAAATTGGTTTCTTGGTATTGCGGCGATCTCGCTCGCGCTCGCGGGGATATTCATGGTGCAATACGGGGTAGAGCAAGGGTTGCTGACACCTTTCGCGCGGATCATCGGCGCGCTGGGTCTCGGCGCGGCCTTTATCATCATTGGTGAATTCGCACGCCGCCGCTTTGGGGATGAAAGCGGTACAATGAACGCGCTACCGTCCACATTCTCGGGCGCAGGCATTGTTACGCTTTTCGCAGCCGTGCTTTCTGCGCGTCATCTCTATGATATGTTGCCGTCTGACCTGACGCTTTATGCCTTGATCTGCGTTGCGGTCTTGTCGGTTGTGTTGGGCTGGTTCTATGGCCCATTCCTTGCGGCGATTGGCGTGATTGGCGCTTTGGGCGGGCCCTTTGTCGTTGGCGGATCGAGCGATGCGCCGCATCTTTTCTTTTACTATTTCGCGTTAATTGTTGTTATGGCGCTGGTCATCGACACTGTAAGGCGCTGGGCTTGGGTGTCTGTTTTGGCACTTGTTGGTGGCTTCTTTGCGACGTGGATATTGCTAATCAGCGGTGCACAAAGCGCGCATGCTTTGGTGTTTTCTCTGATCTCAGTGTTGGCAGCAACGGCGTTGCCAGTCAGGCGCATCTGGCCTGATCACGGCGGCTCAATGATGTCGGATGGTGTCGCTAAATTGCTGCGCAAAGGGTCTGGAAACTGGCCGGATTTCCCAACCCGTCTGGCTGTGGGCACGTACATTGCGGCACTCGCGCTTAGTGCGATGATGCCACTTGAAGTCGGTCTTTCTTTGGAAAGCTGGCTGGGTATTTGGAGCGTTTTCGGGCTTGGTTTGCTCGCGTTGATCTGGATGTGGCGCGCGCCGGCGTTGCAAGATTTAAGTGTTCTTGCGCCGCTCGTTCTGCTGATCCTGATCGTCGTACTTGCAGCAGACAGAGTTCTGATATTCAAGGATTTCACGCAGATCAAATTTGCCGATCGCCTTGAAGGAGACGCAATGCCACGCGCTGCAAGCGTCTTTGTGGGCATGTTCGCGGCCTTTGCGGCACTCGGGTTCTGGCGTGCATCCCAAGGTGTGCGCACTTCTTTGATCTGGATCGGTGCCAGTGCTTTTTCGCTGCCTGCGGCATTCGGTGCGCTAGAGATTTTCTGGACCCCTAGCGTCTACATCGGTGCTTATATTTGGGCAGGGCATGCTATCGTCGGCGCGGTATTGATGACGCTGTTGGCCGAACGAAGCGCCAAACGCTGGCCCGAGGACATGCGCCCTGCGGCGCTCTTTGCGATGTCGGCTTTGTCGCTGATTTCTTTCGCTTTGTTGCTTATTCTTTCCACTGCTGCGCTCAGCGTTGCGATCGCCGTGATGATCTTGATCGCTGCATTTATAGATCGCCGTTTTGATATGGCTTGGCTTGGGTTTTTCATTCAGCTTTGCGTCGCTGTTCTGGGCTGGCGCTTCTTAATCGATCCCGGTGTGCCTTGGGCGTCGTGGTGGAATACGCCGCTTTGGGAGGTCGTCTTGGGGTTTGCTGCGCCGCTCACGCTTATGGCAATCGCTTGGTGGATCTTGCGCCCTTTAAAACGCATTGGCGCACTGAAAGTGCGGTTTGGTCGTTTGGTGCCGTCTTCGCACTGATCCTTCTGGAACGCTTTTTACGCGGTGATATCGATAGTTTCTGGGGGCTTTCGCTCGCGGGATCCGTTGTTCTGATTTCTATGGGCGCGCAACTTTATCGTTGGCGAAAGTGTAGTGCTTTGGGCTGGCTGCGCATCGCACTTGCGGCGTTGCTGGGCGTGATTGCTTTTGTTACGCTTGCAATCGCGCTCGTTGGTATGTCGCCGCTGACTCTTTGGGGCGCGCGTGATGTTGCGGGACCGCTTTTGATGGATACGATTGCATTGGGGTATCTCGTGCCTGCCAGCGTGCTTGCGGTGTTTGTGTGGAAGTTTGAACATGTGAGCCGCCATCTGCGCGGATTTTTCGCAGCTTTGAGCGCAACGATGGTGCTTGCCTATGTTGGTTTAGAAATTCGCCGTTTTTGGCGAGGTCTCGAGATATCAAGCAATTCGGTCAGCCAGGGCGAACTCTATAGTTACACGGTTGCCATGTTGCTTGTCGCTGTCGCACTGTTGTTTTTCGCCTTCGCGCGCCGATCTGTCTTTCTGCGCAAAGTTGCGATGGCAGGGATTGCTGTGACGATTGCGAAAGTCTTCTTGGTGGACATGAGTGGGCTTACAGGCCTTATCCGTGTCGCGTCTTTCCTCGGGCTTGGCCTTGCACTTTCGGGTTTGGCTTGGCTCAGCCGCGCGATGACTGCGCGTTGGGATGCAGAGGATGTTCAAGCGCCTCTGGACCCTGATCAATAGCGCGCATATAAGCCCCTTAACATGGCTCTGATATTCGCGATCATTATACGAATTACAGGCCCGGCGCTCACAAGCTGAGCTGCCGGGGTAAGGCGTATGGGCTTGCTCGCGCCGCCGATCTTTCCACTTGAAAATTTCCGTTCCAAAGGACGCCCGATATGTGTGCTGACACACCCGAAACGACTGCAGAAAATACTGTAGATTACAAATCCACGCTGAACCTACCTAAAACCGATTTCCCAATGCGCGCGGGATTGCCCAAGCGCGAGCCCGAGTGGCTGGAGCGTTGGGAAAAGATGGGCGTTTATGATCGACTTCGCGAAAAAACAGGCCGCACGCCGTTTACGCTGCATGACGGTCCTCCTTACGCGAACGGGCATTTGCACATCGGCCACGCGCTGAACAAAACGATCAAGGATATGATCGTGCGCAGCCACCAAATGATGGGCTTTGATGCGCGCTATGTGCCCGGTTGGGATTGCCACGGTTTGCCGATCGAATGGAAAATCGAAGAGCAATACCGAAAGAAGGGCAAGAACAAAGACGAAGTGAACATTGTCGATTTCCGTCAGGAATGCCGCAAGTTTGCCGAGGGCTGGGTCGATATCCAGCGCGAGGAATTCAAGCGTTTGGGCATCACGGGCAATTGGCCTGATCCCTACCTCACGATGGATTTTCACGCCGAGGCAGTGATCGCGGCGGAGTTCCAGAAGTTCTTGATGAACGGCACGTTGTATCAAGGCTCCAAGCCTGTGATGTGGTCGCCTGTTGAGCAGACTGCGCTGGCGGAGGCTGAGGTCGAGTATCACGACAAGGACAGCTTTACGATTTGGGTGAAGTTCCAAGTAACCGGCACGGGTGACGCTACTTTGGATGCTGCGAAAGTTGTGATCTGGACGACGACACCTTGGACGATCCCGTCCAACAAGGCCGTCGTTTATGGTGCCGAAATTTCATATGGCTTGTACGAAGTGACATCCACACCGGACGAGTGCTGGTTGAACACGGGCGAGACGTATCTGCTGGCTGACAACCTCGCCGCTGACGTGTTCTCACGCGCGCGCTTGGAAGAGGGCATGTATACGCGTCGTGCTGATGTGACGGTAGAGCAACTCGCGTCGATCTCGCTGAAGCACCCTTTGAACGGGGCGACAGGCGGCAACGGCGAATGGGACGACATTCGTGATTTCCGCGCGGCTGACTTTGTGACCGACACTGAGGGCACAGGTTTTGTTCACTGCGCACCTTCCCACGGTATGGAAGAATTCGAACTCTACCGCGACCTTGGGATGCTGGAACAGGTCATCACCTACAACATCATGGACGACGGGCGGTTCCGTGCCGATCTGCCGTTCTTTGGTGGCAAAGCGATCCTCAAGCCGAATGGCAAAGAAGGCAACGCAAACGCGGCTGTTATCGACAAACTGGTCGAAGTTGGCGGCTTGCTAGCACGCGGCAAAATCAAGCACAGCTACCCGCATTCATGGCGCTCCAAAGCGCCGATCATCTATCGCAACACGCCGCAGTGGTTCGCCGCTGTCGATAAGGCGGTGGGCGATGGGCAGGACACGCATGGCACGACGATCCGTGAGCGCGCTCTGACCTCTATTGACGAGCTGGTGAAGTGGACGCCGCAAACGGGGCGCAACCGTCTTTATTCTATGATCGAAGCGCGCCCTGATTGGGTGCTCTCGCGTCAACGCGCTTGGGGCGTTCCGCTAACGGTGTTCACGCGCAAGGGATTGCTGCCGACCGATCCGGATTTCTTGCTGCGCAACGATGATGTCAACACGCGTATAACTGAGGCATTCGAGTTTGAGGGCGCAGATGCGTGGTACAAAGATGGTGCGAAAGCGCGGTTCCTTGAGGGTATCGTGAACCCTGACGACTATGATCAGGTGTTTGACGTTCTGGATGTTTGGTTTGATTCCGGCTCTACGCACTCTTTCGTTCTGCGCGATCGCCCCGATGGCACGGCAGACGGCATTGCGGATGTGTATATGGAAGGCACGGATCAACATCGCGGCTGGTTCCATTCCTCGCTGTTGCAGGCTTGTGGCACGCTTGGTCGCGCGCCGTACCGCAATGTTGTGACGCACGGATTTACGCTGGATGAGAAGGGCATGAAGATGTCCAAATCGCTTGGCAACACCATCGTGCCTGAAACGGTCGTCAAACAATACGGCGCGGATATTTTGCGTCTTTGGGTGGCGCAGGTGGATTACACATCTGATCAGCGGATCGGGCCAGAAATCCTGAAAGGGGTGGCCGATAGCTATCGCCGTTTACGCAATACGATGCGTTTCATGCTTGGGTCTTTGAACGATTTTTCCGAGGCGGATCGTATGGATGTCGCGGATATGCCAGAGCTCGAGCGCTGGGTTTTGCACCGCCTGTCTGAACTCGATGATGTGGTCACGAAAGGCTACAAAGCATTCGATTTCCAAGGCGTATTCTCTGCGGTCTTTACGTTTGCAACGGTTGATCTCTCTGCGTTCTACTTCGATATCCGCAAAGATGCTTTGTACTGCGATGGCGACACAGAGCGCCGCCGCGCGGCCCGCACAGTTCTTGATATCTTGTTCCATCGTCTGACCAAATGGCTCGCGCCTGTGTTGGTCTTTACCATGGAAGAGGTCTGGCTAGAGCGTTTCGGCGGTGCGGATAACTCTGTTCACCTAGAGGACTTTGAAGTGACGCCTGACGCGTGGCGCGATGATGCGTTGGCGAGCAAATGGGCCTCTATCCGGTCTGCGCGCCGTGTCGTTACCGCCGCTTTGGAAGTGCAACGCACGGAGAAGGTCATTGGTGCATCATTAGAGGCGGCTCCGACTGTGTATATCGCAGACGCGGATTTGCGCGCTGCGCTTGAGGGCGTTCCGTTTGACGATATTGCGATCACTTCGGCGATCACGGTTTCGGGTGATGCGGCCCCAGAGGGCGCGTTTACATTGCCAGAGATTGACGGTGTGGCGGTGAGTTTCGCGAAAGCCGACGGTGAGAAATGCCAGCGCTGCTGGAAGATTTTGCCGGACGTGAATGCACAGACGGGTGTGTGTGGGCGATGTTCTGAAGCCCTCAAAAGCTAAGTAAATGAGCGCATTCGTCTTCTTTGCGGTTCTTGCAGCGGCCCTGCTGCACGCAAGTTGGAATGCGCTCATCAAAAGCGGAGGGAACAAGTTCACCTCCATGTTGATCATGACCGTGCTGCAAGGGGCATTCGGCGGCGTCATCGCGCTTTTCAGCGCTCTTCCGGCCAGTGAGGTTTGGCCGTGGTTGTTGGTCTCAGCGTTGTTTCACTCAGGTTACAAGCTATTCTTGTCCTACGCCTATGAGCAGGGCGATTTGAGTCGTGTTTATCCCATAGCACGCGGTGCAGCGCCAATGATTGTACTGGCGCTGAGCGGCTTTTTGTTGAGTGATCTCTTGGATCCCCTAGAGGTCGTGGGTGTTTTGATCCTTGGGCTTGGGATCTTGTTCATGGCGCGCGGGGCTTTTGCGAATGGCGAGTCGCTCCGCTTGGTTCCTTTCGCGTTTGGCTCGGCTTTGATGACCGCGGGCTATTCCATCGTTGATGGACTAGGCGCACGCGTCGCAGGGGATGCGGCGCTTTATGTGGCGTGGATGTTCTTTTTGGATGCGTTGATTTTTACACCTGTGTGCGTGGCTTTGCGAGGGCGCGGTGTGTTGAGGTCTGAACGCCAAGACTGGTCGATTGGCGCTGGAGCCGCAGCAGGATCGTATGCAGCCTATGCTATTGTCGTTTGGGCGATGACGCAGGCCCCGATCGCATTGGTCACAGCTTTGCGGGAAACCTCGATCTTGTTCGCGGTGTTGATCGGTTGGTGGATAATGGGTGACAAGATGGATCGCGGCAAAGCGGTTGCGGCGTCGTTGATCGTGATTGGCGTCGCGCTTACGCGGATTTAGCAGGGATGAGCTGCTGAGCGATGCCTGCGAAGGTCAGGTAGATCGAGGTCACAACAAGCCCCCAAACGGCCCAGCTTTCAGGGTGAAAGTCGACCCATGCGGCCAAGCCTGCGAAGAAGGTCCACGCAAGAGCGATAGGCAGCGAAATGGTACGCCAGCGTTCTGTGCGCACAGGATGGATGAACTTGAGCGGCAAGAACATCGCAGTGGCGAGCGCTGCGATGAGGGCGATGGAAATCCAGAAGTTCGGTTCAATCGCAAAGATCACGATGATCAGCATGTTCCAGCAGCCTGGGAAACCGGAGAAGGAATTGTCTTTTGTTTTCATCCGTGTGTCAGCGAAATACATCGCAGAGGTAAAGGTGATGACAATGATCGCGAAACAGCCTGTCCAACCGGGCAAAAGCCCAGAGGCGAAAAGTGCGAATGCAGGGATGAACACATATGTGAGATAGTCGATGATCAGATCGAGCAGGACGCCATCAAACTGTGGGGCGTATTGTTTGACATCATATTTGCGCGCCAATGGGCCGTCTATGCCATCGACTGCAAAGGCGACAACGAGCCAAAGGAACATCAGGTCCCATTTGGCTTGAACAGCTGCAAGCATAGCAAGCATTGCGAAAACAGCGCCAGTGGCGGTGAGCAGGTGAACAGCGAGGGCGCGATTTTGTGGTGTCATGGCAGTCGTCATGGCCTATTTTTACCGTCAGCGCAATTTGCTTTCGACAAGATTGCCTCCGGCGGGGATATTTTTAAAGAGAGGAAGTCGCGGCGTTTAGGCTTTGGGGTGGGCGCGGTCGTACACTTCCATGAGGCGGGCGGTGTCGACAGCAGTGTAGGCTTGTGTTGTCGAGAGCGAAGCGTGACCGAGGAGTTCCTGGATCGAGCGCAGATCGCCACCCGCGCTAAGAAGATGTGTCGCAAAGCTGTGGCGCATTGCATGTGGAGTAGCGGTGGCGGGCAGGCCGAGTTGCATGCGAGCTTTCGCCATGACCTCTTGGATGGCGCGCGGGTTTAGTGCGCCGCCTCTGATGCCACGAAAAAGGGGCGAAGTTGGCTCAAGAGGGTGGGGACACACTCTAAGGTAAACTTGCACTGCTTCGCGCGCAGCGGGCAGAACAGGAACGACGCGTTCTTTGCCCCCTTTACCGAAGATTCGCAGAGTGTCGGGAAGGGGTACATCTGCACCGGTGAGGCCGAGCGCTTCGGAGATGCGCAAGCCACAACCGTAGAGCAGTGTTAGAACTGCACTATCGCGCGCAGCAACCCATGCATGCGGCGTTTGGAACTCAACAGTTTCGATCATCGCTTTGGCGGCATCAACAGCCAAAGGGCGCGGGAGTTTCTTTTGGAACTTGGGGGCGCGGATGGTGAGCACTGCGGTGGGTTCGAACCCTTCGCGCTCGGACAGCCAGCGATAAAAGCTTTTTACGGAGGAGAGTTTGCGCGCCAAGGATCGCGCGCCCACATCCGTGCCACGTGTCGCAGCCATCCAGGCGCGCATATCGCGGGTGGTGATTCGTGACAAAGCAGCGAGGCCTTGCGGTTCGCTTTTGTAGCTCGTCATGAAGGTGATGAAATCGACGGTGTCGGCGTTGTAAGCCTTGAGTGTGTTTTCAGACGCGCCTTTCAGTGATTTTTGCGTTTCCAACCAATGTTGTAGCGCGTCGCGTGCTTGAGGGGAGATCAGGCTCACGAGAGCCAGCGGCGCATCGCGCGTTCAAACACGCCGCCAAAGAAGGCCAGCAAGTCAGAGCCTTGTTGCGGTGTGAACTGATGCGGATCTTCTGCGCCCATGACTAGCATGCCGGGCAGGCGGCCAGTACCGAAATCAAGGGTGAGGCAGGCTTCTGAGCGGACCCAACCGGCAGCTTCGCCGTATATCGCGTCATCGCCTTCGGACATTTGGCGCAAGGTTACATTACGAGAGGGGCGATCAGGGTGACCACCAAGGTAGGTCGCGATGAAACCGGGTTCGGCGACGCAAAGCACGTCGGAAAGTTTGCTGACCGCGGGTTCATCGTCTGCCTGTACCGATTCAAGAACGAGGCGGATGCAATCAACACGTAGGATTTCAGCAACTTCGCCGCCAAGGTCTTTTAGGAACGCCTCGAAATCAACGGGATCAAGCATGCGCAGGATCGCGCGGTGCACTTGATTGGTGCCTGCGAGGTTTTCGTAAGCAGCGGCGATGACCGAGCGATGCGTGTCCTCTAGACGATCGAGGCGCGCTTCTAGACGCTCCATCGCAATGCCGCGCAAATCGACGATATTGCCGCCCATTGCGCGTTCATTGGCTTCGATCAAAGCCTTCATCAGATCCTTGTCTTCAAGGATGACGTCAGGCCGTGTGATGATCCGCTCGCGCAGATCATCTGTCATTTTTGCGGTGGTGTTCATGCTGCTCTCGTGTCTTTTTCTTTTGCCTATAGCACGAGAGATGGCAAATCAGAGAATATTCTGACCTGTTTTTGCCCAATCGGCCATGAACTGTGCCAGACCTGCATCGGTTAGCGGGTGATCGGCCAGCTTTTTGATGACGGCTGGGGGGGCTGTGATGACGTCTGCGCCAATCAAAGCGGATTCCAAAACATGGTTCACTGTGCGAATGGAGGCCACGAGGATCTCTGTGTCGAACGCGTAATTGTCATAGATCGTGCGGATATCGTTGATCAAATCCATGCCGTCGATGTTGATGTCATCCAAGCGACCCACGAACGGGGAAATAAAGGTAGCACCGGCTTTTGCCGCCAAAAGCGCTTGGTTTGCAGAGAAGCAAAGCGTGACGTTGACCATCGTGCCCTCGGACGAGAGCGTTTTACAGGTTTGCAAGCCAGCCCATGTGAGCGGTACTTTGACGGTGATGTTTTCGGCAATTTTCGCGAGCTTGCGGCCCTCTGCGATCATCTCTGCGGCCTCTGTCGCAACGACTTCAGCAGAGACCGGACCGTCGACCAAGGCTGCGATTTCTTTGGTGACTTCAAGGATGTCACGGCCGGATTTCATGATCAACGACGGGTTGGTTGTCACGCCGTCCACCATACCAAGGTCATTGAGTTCAGCAATTTGGTCGATTTCGGCAGTGTCTACGAAGAATTTCATGGATGCAGTCCTTTGATGGGTTGGCGTCTGTTGCTGGAGGCTTTACCTCATATACCTATGTCCGAAAAGCCCTCTCTTGATAGCGCTAACAGCGAGCAGGTTGATTTCTTCCATGAAGGTCAGCTCGTCGGCGTGTGGACGACGCAACCTTTAGGGCGGCGCTTGGATTACAAAGCGCCAGAGGGCGGCTGTTGGCTGGGCGCATTTGTTGAGGTCCCTCTGGGGCCACGCAAAGTTCTCGGCGTTGTTTGGAGTGCGGGGGCGGGCGATTATGACTATGCCAAGACGCGCAAAGTGATCCGCGCGCTTGATGTGCCGCCGATGCGCGGCGAGTTGCGTGAGTTTCTGGAAAAGGCGGGTGCTTATACGCTGACGGATATGGAGAGCATGTTGCGTCTTGGCGTACGTGCACCCGGTCTTGGTGATCCGCCCTCGATGCGCAAAATTTATCGCAAGGGCGAGAACGAACCGGATCGCATGACAGAACCGCGCGGACGCGTTTTGGATGCTTTGGAAGAATACGGCGATCTGTCGTTCACCTTGAAAGAGCTGAGCGAGACGGCCGGGGTGACGTCCTCAGTGGTGAAGGGTTTGGTTAAACTTGGGGCTGTGCGTGAGGAGGATACGCCGCGCGATTTGCCGTTTGCGCGCCTTGATCCAACGATGCCAAGCAAGGATTTGGCGCCTGATCAGGCCGAGGCGGCCGAAACGCTGAAATCTGGTGTTGCTTCGGGCGCTTATGGCACGACGTTGCTGCGCGGTGTGACGGGCTCTGGCAAAACCGAGGTATATCTAGAGGCAGTAGCGGAGTGTTTGCGCAGGGGACGGCAGGCTTTGGTCCTGTTGCCCGAGATCGCTTTGACGGCGGAGTTTTTGACCCGTGTGCAGGAGCGTTTTGGCGCAAAACCCGCAGAATGGCATTCTGGCGTGACCATGACCGAGCGGCGGCGCACATGGAAAATGGTCGGACAGGGTGGCGCGCAATTGGTGGTGGGCGCGCGGTCCGCGCTTTTCCTGCCATTTCGTGATTTGGGATTGATCGTGGTCGATGAAGAGCACGACAGCTCCTATAAACAAGAAGACGGCGTGCTCTATAATGCGCGCGATATGACGGTTTTGCGGGCATCGATTTGTTCTGCGCAGGTGATTTTAGCCAGTGCAACGCCATCGCTTGAAAGCTGGGCGAATGCACAAGCCGGGAAATACACGCGCATTGATCTGACCTCGCGGTTTGGCGATGCTGTGATGCCAGACATGCGCGCGATAGATATGCGCGGTGTGAAATTGGCTGGAAACCGCTGGATTTCGCCAGTGTTGAAGGCCGAGGTCGAAGCGCGGGTGGCGTTGGGCGAGCAAGCTTTGCTGTTTATCAATCGTCGCGGCTATGCGCCTGTTACCATTTGCAGAGCCTGTGGGCATCAAATTGGCTGCGATCATTGCGATGCGCGCATGGTGGAGCATCGGTTTCAAAAACGGCTGGTGTGCCATCAATGTGGTGAGACGAAAGCGATGCCAGAAATTTGCCCATCATGCGAGGCAGAGGATCGTTTGGCCGCCGTCGGGCCGGGGGTTGAACGTTTGGCCGAAGAGGCGGCTGAGTTGTTTCCCGATGCGCGTATCGCGACGTTGAGCTCGGATATGTATGGCTCTGCACGCGCTTTGAAAGCGGAGATCCTCGGTATCGCCGAAGGGGCGGCGGATATCATTATCGGCACACAATTGGTCGCGAAGGGACATAACTTTCCTTTGCTCACACTTGTGGGGGTGATTGATGCGGATTTGGGTTTGCAAGGCTCTGATCTGCGTGCAGCCGAGCGTACGTTCCAATTGATGCGCCAAGTGGCTGGGCGCGCGGGTCGATCGGCCAAAAAGGGCACGGCGTTAATGCAAACCTATCAACCCGAGCATCCTGTGATCCGCGCGATTTTGGCGGGGGATGAAAACGGGTTCTGGAGTGCTGAAGCGGAAGAGCGGCGCGCAGCCGCTGTGCCGCCTTATGGGAGGATGGCCGGGATTATTCTGTCGTCGCCTGATGCGAAGGAGGTTTTCGACTTGGGTGGGGAGTTGGCGCGTTTGGATGGGCCTTTGCGCCAAATTGGAGCGCAGGTTTACGGGCCAGCGCCTGCACCGATTGCGCGTGTGCGTGGCCGGCATCGTGTGCGTTTGTTGGTAAAAGCAGAGAAAACAGCACCTATCCAGCGCGCGATTGCAGCGTGGATCAAGCAAGTGCGGGTGCCACCGCAAGTTCGTCTAAGCGTTGATATCGATCCGCAGAGTTTTTATTGACGATGGTCGACTTCGAGTACGTTTTTTGCAGTTCTGAATCTGCAAAAAACGAACTAAAAAATCGTTTTTTTTCCGCACTTTTTGGGGTATGCCTAGTGGACCGCTAAGGGCGTAGCCTAGCTTTTAGGAACGCTCGTGAGCGTGAGTTTTCCCGAAGGGTTAGAGCTCAATTGGTTCACTCAGACTGAGCCGAATGGGGCGGATATGAATAAAAATTGGGAAGATTTAAAGTATTTGATCGCTTTAGAACGGACTGGATCGTTAACGGCGGCTGCAAAATCTCTTCGCACAAGCAGTACGACTGTGTCACGTAAAGTGTCTGCGATATCCGATAGGTTTGAACAACCGATTTTCCTTAAGAATCAAAATAGTTGGGAACTGACAGCTCTTGGGCGAAGACTATTTGATGTCGGTATAAAACTTGAAGCTGCGCTTGACGCCATTTCGCTTTCTATAGCCGAGGCGGAGGAAATCGGTCAGATTAGGATCACCAGTTTAGACTTTTTAAACCGCACTGTTCTTTTTCCTAATTTGAAAAGCTTCCATGAAGATCACCCTAGTTTGAATTTGGACCTGCACAGTTCTAATTCAAATTTGAGCTTGGCTTTTGGAGAAGCGGACATCGCAATCAGGCTTGCACGGCCCACATCTGGCAGGCTTCAGGCGAGAAAATTGCTTGATATGAAGTACTCTTTTTATGCGCCAGAAGGGGGAAACGTCAAAGAATGGATCGGGTGAGAAGAGGAGTTTGATTGGATTCCCGAAATAAAGCTGGCACGCGAACACTTCCAGTCGGACCCGATTTTGAGGGTGACGGACTACAAAGCAGTCAAAGATGCGTGCAAAAGGCTAAGTGCGGCAAGTGTTTTGCCGGATGTGATGACGTTTGATGATACAGACTTGGTCGTTATTCCAGACAGCCCCACGATAAATCGCGAGGTTTGGCTCATCACGCATGAAAGCCGGCGCAATGATCCCAATGTTAATATCGTGAAAAAGTGGATCATTGAGTGCTTTGAGAAATTCCGAACGGTACTAAGACAATGCGGAGATTGAGCTTTTGCTGATGAGCATTGAGGTTAGGCAGACAAATTCGATGGATCGTTTGCCAAAGGCCTTATCTTGTAACAATGTACTCTTAGGTTCAGGACTCATAACCAGAATATGACGGTTGCAGCGAGGGCGATCGCTGAC
>NZ_MLCB01000179.1 GCF_001890925.1 Planktotalea frisia | reverse complement strand
CTTGCAGGCCCATGATCCCCATCAAACGACGCACACGGTGACGACCCGCATGGAACCCATTTCTCGGCAAGTAGGCCGCGATCTGGCGGCTGCCGAAGAACGGATATTTGGTGAACACCCGATCAATCTCGTTGATCAATTCCAGCGTCTCAGCATTCACACCAACCGGCGTATAATACAGCGACGACCGGCTGATCTTTAGCAACTTGCACTGCTTGGTCAGGCTCAGGTCCGTCCGGTCAGCGTTGATCATGGCCTTGCGTTCACTCGGGCTCATCGCTTCAGCCCTTGTGACAAAAAATCATTTTCGACTGCCAACTTCCCAATCTTCGCATGAAGCTCTTTGACTTCGACCTCGTTGTCTTCCGCTCTCCGGACCTTGTCAGAGAACACCCCCGTCAGGCCATCAATCGCCTGCCGTTTCCATGTTGTCACCTGCGTTGGATGGACTTTGTGCTTGGCTGCAATCTCTTGCGCCGTCCTGTCTCCACGGAGCGCCTCAAGCGCCACCGTAGCCTTAAACTTGTCTGAAAAACTGCGTCTCTTCGTCATTTGTGTATCCTGTCTTCAAGGTTGGATACATCTTAGCACGCTGTCCAGTTTTGCCGGACCACTTCA
>NZ_MLCB01000178.1 GCF_001890925.1 Planktotalea frisia | reverse complement strand
ACCAGATACGCCGCCAACCTTCAAACCGCCCAAACACCAGATTCAGTCATAGCTCAGTAAAAGCTGAAACCCAAAATACTGCTTGCAGCCCAATACTCGAGAACAAGAAGAAACTTTTTTCGGAAATTAATCAATGTGATATTTGTCGTTCATAAATCTCGATATCGCACGACCTACTATGAACAAATGAGATTAAGGCGATGTTTCATTGGAAATTTGAGGCCTGTAAGAGCCAAAGCGTATTTTTAGATAGGCTTACGCGCGTTCATAGCAGCGGTAATTGTGCCATCGTCTAAATAATCCAATTCACCGCCGATGGGGACACCCTGTGCGAGAGACGTCAACGTCACGCGGTTTTCTAAGAGGTCTGCGATGTAGTGGGCGGTCGTTTGGCCATCAATGGTGGCGTTTAGTGCGAGGATGACTTCAGTAATGTGTTCGCTGGTGACGCGGTCAATCAGGCGTGGGATGCGCAGTTCTTCGGGGCCAATGGCATCGAGCGCAGAGAGCGTGCCGCCTAAGACGTGGTAGCGCCCTTTGAAGACATTCGCGCGCTCCATTGCCCAAAGGTCGGAGACGTCTTCGACAACGCATAAAATACCGTTAGCGCGTTTCTCGCTCTCGCAAATATCGCAGATGTCCGAGGTGCCGACATTACCACAGTTGAGACATTCGCGTGCGGTGGCAGCAACGGTTTGCATACTATCAGCGAGTGGGGCGAGAAGGAGCGCGCGCTTGCGGATCAGATGCAGCACAGCACGTCGCGCAGAGCGAGGGCCAAGCCCCGGGAGCTTGGCCATCAATTCTATCAGTGTATCAATGTCTTTTGTGCTACTCATCCGCCCGTCCTTTTTGCCAGCTGCAGAAGCCTCCGGCGGAAGTTTATCTGGAAAGATGAAGGGCGCGTTTGCACGAATTTAGAACGGTAGTTTCATATCTGCGGGTAGGCCGAGACCTTCGGTCAGTTTGCCCATCTCAGACGCTGATTTTTCCGACGCCTTTTGTTGCGCTTCTTTGATCGCCGCGAGGATAAGGTCCTCGACGATTTCTTTTTCATCGCCATTGAAGATGGACGGGTCGATGTCGAGGCCAATCAGTTCGCCCTTGGCGGTGGCGGTCGCTTTTACGAGACCTGCACCGCTTTCGCCAACAACGGTCATGCTGGCCAAGTCTTCTTGCAGCTGACCCATCTGGTCCTGCATTTCTTTGGCTTTTTTCATCATACCCGCCATATCGCCGAGCTGGCCTAGTCCTTTGAACATCTGTGTTCTCCTGTAAAAGCTTTGGACCTAGATAAGGGGCTGGGTGCGTTGGGGCAAGGAGGGTTTAGGGACGTCTGTAAATGAAAATGATGCAAAGCATCGCCGTGCAGAGTGCTGAACCGATGAGTATATAAGGGACGGTTGAGCCAATACAGCCGATCTTTTGCGCGGTGATGAGCGGTTCATTCCCGATTTGGTCCAAGAGGAGGTGAAGCGCCCAAGCCCCCCAAAGCATACAGATCAAGACACTGAACCAAAGTTTGCGAAGCGCAAGCGCAATGAGGATGCTGTAGCCAAGGATCAAGCTGGGCGTTGTCATGGAAAGCGTCAACGCTTCGTGCAGACCTGTCACTTTCTCGCCGTCCCACGCGGGACGCAAAACAGCGCAGGCGTAGCCAAAAAGCGCGTCTGTTTCGAGAATGTGCAGGGTTTAGTCCTCCTCGAAAGGGTCCCATTCGTCTTCAACTTCGGGGAGCGCTTCGACCATGGCCTCTTGCGCAATTTCTGCGGGGGTTTTGATGTCGATGATGCGCGCGCTTGGGAAGGCCTCGAAGACGGCTTTGAGCAGTGGATGTTCGGCGGCCTCGGCCTTGATAGCGATATCTGCCGCATCGCGTTTTTCGGCGATGGTTTCGCGGCCACCTTCGTTCACAAGCGTGACGGCCCAGCGGTTGCCTGTCCACAGTTGCAGTTTTTGACCCAGGCGCTGGGCGAGATCATTGGGTGCTTTTGGATGGGTGACAAATTCAATGCGGCCGGGTTGGTAATTGGCGAGCCGAATGCCGCCTTCCACGTCTACCAGCAATTTCACATCGCGATTGGCGCGAATAAGTTCGACAACATGATCGAAGGTTGGGAAACGCTCTAACGCGTCTGCATCAAGTTGCTGGGCCGTAGCTGCACCGCCCGAAGCACCGCCGGATGTCGTTATACGTGCCTGCGCATTGGCCACAGTGGTCGCGCCCGCGATCATCCCGCCACCATTTCCACCGCCGCCACCAGAAGGGGGAGGAGGGGGCGAGTCTTGAAGTTTGCGGATCAACTCTTCCGGGCTGGGAAGTTCAGCCACATGCGTGAGGCGAATGATCGCCATTTCAGCGGCCATCATTGAATTCGGCGCGCTGGCGACTTCGTCCAGCGCTTTGAGCAGCATTTGCCACATCCGCGTCATCGCGCGCATAGGCAGATCGCTGGCCATTTGCAGACCGCGCGAGCGTTCATCAGGGCTGACTGTCGGATCATCCGCCGCGTCGGGAGTGATCTTGACGACGCTGATCCAGTGGGTGATTTCCGCCAGATCGCGCAGGACTGCCATGGGGTCTGCGCCCGCCGCGTACTGGGCACCAAGTTCGGTCAAAGCCGCCGCCGCATCACCGCGCATGATCATCGCGTAGAGGTCGAGAACACGCCCACGATCCGCAAGGCCCAACATCGCGCGCACTTGCTCAACCGTTGTTTCGCCAGCGCCATGGCTGATCGCTTGGTCCAGCAGAGAGGTCGCATCGCGCGCAGAGCCTTCGGCGGCGCGGGTGATCAGGGCCAATGCATCCTCGGCAATCTCTGCGTTTTCGCCAGCAGCGATGCGTTTGAGCATGCCAATCATGTCTTCGGGCTCGATCCGGCGCAGATCGAAGCGCTGGCAACGGGACAGAACTGTTACGGGAACTTTGCGAATCTCAGTGGTGGCAAAGATGAATTTGACGTGCGCGGGCGGCTCTTCCAGCGTCTTCAACAAGGCATTGAAGGCAGAGGTGGAGAGCATGTGCACTTCGTCGATGATATAAATCTTGTAGCGTGCGGAGGCGGCACGGTAATGTACGCTCTCGATGATTTCGCGAATGTCGCCAACACCTGTGCGCGATGCAGCGTCCATTTCCATGACATCGACATGACGCCCTTCCATGATCGCCACACAGTTTTCGCACACACCGCAAGGTTCTGTCGTCGGGCCGCCAGTGCCGTCGGGGCCAACGCAGTTGATGCCTTTGGCGATGATCCGTGCAGTGGTCGTTTTGCCCGTGCCGCGAATACCCGTCATCACAAACGCTTGCGCGATACGGTCTGCTTCAAACGCGTTCTTGAGCGTGCGCACCATCGCTTCTTGGCCGACAAGATCGGCAAAGGTTTCAGGGCGATATTTTCGTGCGAGGACGCGGTAGGCTGTGTTTGGCTCGTCGGTCATTGCGGCTTTCCGGATTCGTGTGCTTGGTGACAGTAATCCGCGCGGCCTACGGGGTCTATAGCAACCAAAGGACGATGCCCGTTCCAACGGTCGCGATTGTCATTGCAACAGAGAGTTTCGTGAAATCGCGCGTTGGCAAGGCTTCAGCGTCGTTCTCGCTAAGACGGTTAAGGGTTTTGCACGCTTGGCGTCGTGCCATCCAATAGATCATGATTGCGATACCCAAAAACAGCGAGGCCACGAGCTTTGCGACCCAAGTCGGATCGAACGCGCCGAAGATTGCTTTAAGTCCAATCGCGACGCCGACACAGGCAAGGCCAGTTCCCATCCAGGAAGAATAGGTGCGCTCATTTGCCAAGATTGTTCGATCTTCGGCCCATTTGGTGCGAGTTTCGCTCTCGCTTGCATTCGTATCACTGTTCATGTGCATAGTGTGACGCGAGATAGCTTGGATGAAAAGCGCAGTTATTTTTAGGAGAATGTGCATGCGGTTGCGTGGACGGCGAGGAAGCCAGAATATTGAAGATCGTCGTCGCTCAGGTGCGCGCAGTGGTGGCAAAGCGGCTCCGATTGGGGGCGTTGGACTGCTATTGGTTTTGGCGATTGGCTATTTCGCGGGCATTGATGTGACGCCTTTGTTGCAGCAAGGGGGTGCGCCGCAACAGACGCAAACGCGACAGGTTTCAGCACAAGACGAGCGCGCAGCAGAGTTTTCATCACAAGTCTTGGCAACGACAGAGCAAGTGTGGGGACAGATTTTCCCGCAGCAAGTTGGGCGTGATTATACCACGCCAACCTTGGTGCTTTATGCCGATGTCACGCAAAGCCCTTGTGGTGGTGCATCAGGGGCAACAGGGCCGTTTTACTGCCCTGCGGATAAAAAGGCGTATCTCGATACAGCATTTTTCGCGACGCTTTCCAGCCAGCTAGGTGCACGTGGTGATTTTGCAGCGGCTTATGTGATTGCGCATGAAGTGGCCCATCATGTGCAGAATGAACTCGGGATTTTGGGCCAGGTCCATCAAGCGCGGCAGCGCTCCAACCAGACAGAGGCGAACGCTTTGACTGTACGTTTAGAGCTTCAGGCTGATTGTCTTAGCGGTGTTTGGGCGCGTTCGGTCAAGGGGCTTTTGGAGCCCGGCGATATCGAAGAAGCACTAAACGCAGCGCGGATGATTGGGGATGACCATCTGCAAAAGCGTGCAGGGCGCGTGCCGCAACCACATACATTTACCCATGGCACCAGTGCACAGCGCGCCAGTTGGTTTGCCAAAGGGTTCAAGAGTGGCGCAATCAATACCTGCGATACATTTAGCGTGCGTAGGCTGTAACGCATGACGGATCTGGTCATCCATGCGCTTGGGGTTGGAGGGGGATCGCTTGCGATTTCTCAGATGCCCGGTCTGATGGGCGGCTATAAGGATGACCTTGATTTTATTCGCGATTGGAAGCCGTCTATTGTAATCTCTGCCACGACCAAAGGCGAGCATGCGGATGCAGGTGTCGAAGCGTTGGGCAAGGATATTCCTGAAAGCGGGGCGCGTTGGTTGCATTTGCCGATCACGGATTATGGCACGCCGGACGAAGTTTTTATGCGCGCATGGCCAGAAAAAAGCGCGGTCATTTTGAAAGCCCTCAGCGGGCGCGGTCGGGTGTTGATCCATTGCAAAGGGGGATGCGGGCGTTCTGGTATGCTCGCGCTACGCTTGATGGTTGAGTCGGGCGAGGATGCTGTCGATGCGCTTTTGCGTCTGCGCAAAGTACGTCCTTGCGCCGTGGAAACCGATGCGCAACTGCGCTGGGCGGTCACAGGATTATTGCAAAATAAGGGGTAGTAGGTGAGAGGTTGGACATCGACCCAAGTGGGGCTCGTTGTGGCTGCTTCCTTCCGGATCTGACCAGGTTGGCGAGGCACTTGCCCGCGCCAACCCCTCGAGACGTGATATACGAGCACCGACATTGCAATGCAAGGCTTGAACCCAAGTGAGTTTCGCCGCTAGCTTGCGCAAAAATATATAGGGGTAGGGTATGAAGAATGCAGAGGCCGTCACATTCGGTGGTTCAGGGTTAGAACGCGCGGCGCACTTGCGTGGTGATGTGAATGAATTGGCCAAGATGCGCGCGGACCCAAATGCGAAAGCGATTGTGTTCTGGCGAGGTAAGCCGCTGATCCGACGCGGTGATTGGGATGTTCTTGCGCGTTTACCGATGAGCCATTCTTTGCTCGCGCCGCGTGCTGAACAGTCCGTTTTTCTGGGCCTAGAGGATCACGGCCCAACTTTTGCGCATGATATCTCGGATTGGGAACCCGAAGGGGTTGATCCGAGCCTGATGAACACATTCCTTGACCCGACCGAGCAGCAGCATCCCGAGTTTCCTGAGACAGATGTTTTCGCAGAGTTGCGTGCGAATATGACCCGCTTCACGCCGCGCGATGCAGAACTCGCTGTAAGTGCGCGTGCGCTTTATTCTTGGCATGAAAGTCACCAGTTTTGTTCCAAATGCGGTGCAAAAAGTGAAATGGCCATGGCAGGTTGGCAACGTGATTGCGCAACATGTGATGGCAAACATTTCCCGCGCACGGACCCTGTTGTGATCATGCTGATCACCCATGGAAACTCTGTTCTTATGGGGCGTTCACCGGGGTGGCCGGAAGGCATGTACTCGCTGCTGGCTGGTTTTGTTGAACCGGGCGAAACGCTGGAAGCCGCGGTGCGGCGCGAAGTGTTTGAGGAATCGGGAATCAAAGTGGGTCATGTGGATTACCTCGCGAGCCAGCCTTGGCCCTTCCCCAATTCACTTATGTTTGGCTGCCGTGGAGAGGCGTTGAATACGGGCATCACCATTGATCCTGTTGAGATTGAGGATGCGATATGGGTGAGCCGTGAAGACATGATGTTGGCTTTTGCAGGCGAAAACCCCAAGATTTTACCCGCACGCAAAGGTGCTATCGCACATTTTATTTTAGAGAGATGGCTGAGCGATAGACTTGATTAATACTCTTGCGCTATAAAACTTAAAAAAAATCGAATAAAAATTGCGAGCAGGTCTATGAAATTCTCAACAAAAGAAGATATCGAAGCGCCGATCGAAGACGCTTTCGCGCTCTTCGTGGACTTTGATCAGTTCGAACGCTCGGCGCTTCGTCGAGGCGGGCAAGTACGACGTACCGATTCGCTGAAAAGCAAAGGCGTTGGCATGTCTTGGGACGCGGGTTTCAAGTTTCGTGGCAAGGCGCGAAAAGTGTCGGCTGAGCTGATCGCTTATGATCCTAACGACGGCTACGAGATGGACGTTCAAAGTTCTGATCTGAATGCGATTGCAACGCTCGAACTGATGTCGCTTTCCAAAAGCCGCACGCGCGCAACACTTTCTGTAGAGTTGAAACCCAAGAGCTTGTCAGGTCGTTTGATGATTCAAACCATGCGCCTTGGAAAGTCGCGGTTGGACAAACGCTATCGCATCAAAGCTTCTGATTTCGCACGCATCATCGAGCGGCAGCACAAATCGAACGTGAAAGCGCAAGCACCTCTATGAATCGCGTTCTTTGGCACGTGGGTAGGTGCCAAGGATTGTGATTTCACTGGTGAAATAGCCAAGCTCATCCAAGGCGCGCTTGACGTTTTCGTCCTCTGGATGGCCTTCAATGTCTGCATAGAACTGCGTTGCCGTGAAATGCCCGCCAACCATGTAGCTCTCAAGCTTGGTCATGTTCACGCCATTCGTCGCAAAGCCACCCATCGCTTTGTAAAGCGCCGCAGGCAGGTTGCGCACACGAAAGATGAAGCTGGTCATCATGCCCGTTTCGCCGCGCGTGCTTAGATCGCCATCGCGTGACATCACCAAGAAACGTGTTGTGTTGTGACCGTGATCCTCGACGTTGCTGGCGAGCACATCTAGCCCATAGATCTGCGCGGCTATTTCACTGGCCAGAACGCCACTGGTCATATCGCCGCTTTCTTTCAACTCGGCAGCGGCCCCTGCGCTATCGGCGGCCGCTTCTGCTTTGATCTTATTTTCAGTCAAGAAAGCAGCGGCTTGTGGCAGGAGCACCATATGCGCGCGCACTTTCTTAATGTCCTTTAAGGTCGCGCCAGGCATCGCCATCAAACTGATGCGCACACGGGTGAACGCTTCATCCACAATATGCAAATCAGAGCTTGGGAGCAAACGATGAATATCCGCGACACGCCCGTAGGTCGAGTTTTCAACAGGAAGCATCGCAAGCTCTGCATCTTTGTTGTTAACGGCATTGATAACATCTTCAAACGTGCGGCAAGCAAGCGGCTCGTGGTTTGGGAAATTAGCTGCGCAGGCCTCGTGTGAGTAGGCTCCGAGTTCGCCCTGAAATGCGATCTTTTTACTCATTGCTGCGATTCCTCTAAAATCTGCCAAACTCGGGCGTTTCGTCGCGGGTTCTACACCTTGCCTTAACCTCTTTAAAGTCATAGATACCCGCGCAACGATATACATTGGAACGAGCCTTATGTTTGACACGATGACCCTTACCAAAATTCTCGGTGCGCTTTGCGGATCTTTGTTGGTTTTCCTCTTGGGCAGCTGGGCTGCTGAAGAACTGTTTCACACTGGCGGTGGTCATGGTGATGGTGAGCATCTTGCTGGCTACGTGATCGAAATCGAAGACGCTGGTGAAGTGGAAGAAGTCGAAGAAGTTGATTTCGCAGAGTTGATTGCAGCTGCTGATATTGGCAAAGGCGAAAAAGTCTTTGGCAAATGCCGCGCATGTCACAAGCTGGAGGACGGTGCAAACGGCACAGGTCCACACCTGTTCAACACTGTGAACCGCGACAAAGGCTCGATCGACGGATTTGGGTATTCGGCCACATTGGCGTCCATGGAAGGTGTTTGGGGCTACGATGAGCTAAACGCATTCTTGGAGAACCCAAAAGGCTACGTGCAGGGCACCAAGATGAGCTTTTCGGGCTTAAAGAAAGACACGGATCGTGCGAACCTGATCGCTTATCTTGAGACAATCAAGTAAAGCGCAATCGCGTCAGAGTTTACGAAAAGCCGCTCAGCCCAGTGCTTGAGCGGCTTTTTCTTTGCCTAAAAGCTTGATTTCAGCCCAGCACACGCTCAGTTCACAAGCAGTTCAATATTCAACGCTTGAATGTGACCTGCGCAGCGCATTAGCTATGTTACAACAGTTATACGCAAGCGCATGACAGCTATTGGGAGACTTCGATGACGGATAAATTTCCAAAGAACGAGATAACCTTGAAACGCCGCGATGTTATGCTGGGCATGGCCGCAGGAGGCGTCGGCATGGCCTTGAGCCTACCAAACGCGGCGATTGCGCAAAGCAGCTCTGATGAGATCATCAGAAGTCATGGCTATTCCTTCTTTGGTGATTTGCAGTATCCGCCAGATTTCACGCACTTCGATTATGTGAACCCTGATGCGCCTAAAGGCGGTGAGATTTCTCTGTCTACACGCGGCACGTTTGACGGGATGAACCGCTACGCAAGCAAAGGTCGTCCGGGGCAATATTCGGGCCTGATTGCAGAGGCGATGTTCTCGCGCGCGCCCTTTGACGCGGCCGTTCCTGCGGATTCGATCACAGATGCGTATTGCCACTTGGCCGAAGCGGTCGAATACCCAAAGTCAAAAGAGTGGTGCGTTTTTCATATCCGTCCCGAAGCCAAGTTTTCTGATGGCACTCAATTGACCGCACAGGACGCGGTGTTCACCCATGATTTGTTCATGGAGCAAGGGATCCGTAGCTACGCTCGTTCCGTCAAACAACGCATCAAACTTGTTGAGGCGGTGGACGATCTAACACTGCGTGCCGAGTTTGTTGACGGTATTTCACGCCGCTCGCTGATCTCGCAAGTTGGTGGTTCCCCTGTCTTTTCAAAGGCTTGGTATGAAGAAACAGGCGAGCGCTTGGATGAGCCGTCCTTGCTAACGCAGCTCGGATCTGGCCCTTACGTGGTCGATGATTTCGAAATAAATCGCTACATTGTTTACAAGCGTAACCCCGATTATTGGGGTTGGCACCTGCCGGTGAACGCTGGCCGTCACAACTTTGACCGCGTGCGCGTCGAGTACTTTGGCGATCAAACCGCCGAGTTCGAGGCGTTCAAAGCGGGCGAATATACCTTCCGCCAAGAAGCGAGCACAAAGCAGTGGGCGACGGGTTATGATTTCCCCGCGGTTGAAAAGGGACACGTAAAGCTTGAGCGACTGCCAAACGGCAATCCACCTACCCCGTCTGGGTTCGTCTTTAATCTGTTGCGCGCACCTTTTGACGACTTGCGCGTACGCGAAGCGTTGAGTCTGGCGTATAATTTCGAGTGGGTCGCAAGCTCGCTCCAGTTTGGTCTAACAAAACAACGTCATTCCTTCGTCGAAAACTCTTCCTTGCAGGCCAATGGCGTGCCGACGGGACTTGAGAAAGCCTTCCTAGAGAGCCTTGGTGATTTGGTTCCTGAAGAAGTAATGAACGGCGAAGCCGTCATGGCGCATACCTCTAACGGGGATACTGTTTCTGACCGTCGCAATCAGCGTAAGGCTCTGAAACTTCTGAAGGATGTCGGTTGGAGCGTTGGTGATGACGGTAGGTTCCGTGATGCTGACGGCAAGCTTGTTGAGTTCAAAATCATGCTTTCGTCCAGTACGGGCGATACGGTTGAGGCGATCATCACGACGTATGTTCAGACGCTGAACAAATGGGGTATCAGTGCCTCGGCAGAGAAAATCGATTCTGCACAATATGCTTCGCGCTACTACGACAAAGATTGGGACATGATGTATTTCCGCAATCAGCCGTTCTTGGCTGCGGGAACAGGTCTGAAACAGGCGTATGGCTCTGAAACGGCTGTTGTGTCGTCTTACAATCCGCAGTCCCTGCAAAGCCCGCTGGTGGATGCGATCATTGATGGGTCGCTTGAAACAAATTCACGCGAAGAGGAAGAGGCCGCCTTGATGGCACTGGATCGCGTGTTGCGTTACCTGCGTATTCAGATCCATTCTGGCTATGTGGGCGAGCATTGGATCGCGTCCTATGACATGTATGAACACCCCGAAAATCTACCGCCTTTTGCGCTCGGTGCGCTTGATTTCTGGTGGTATAACAAAGAGAAGCATGAAGCGCTTAAAGCTTCTGGCGCTTTGAGGTAAACCGCTTTGGGCGCTTATATTCTTCGACGGCTGTTGCTGATTATTCCGACCCTTCTGGGCATTATGATCGTCAATTTCACGCTGGTCCAGTTCGTCCCTGGCGGCCCTGTTGAGCAGGTCTTGGCTCAAATGCAGGGCGGCGGTGATGTGTTTGAGGGGTTCTCTGGTGGTGGCAACGATGTCGCCGAGGAAACCTTTGGCTCGGACAGTGATTATGTCGGTGCGCGCGGGTTGCCCAAAGAATTTATCGAAGAGCTAGAAAAGGAATTCGGCTTTGATAAACCGCCGCTAGAGCGGTTTTTCAACATGCTCTGGAACTACATGCGCCTTGATTTCGGCGAGAGTTATTTCCGATCTATCAGCGTTGTGGATCTGGTTCTGGAAAAGATGCCGGTGTCGATCACGTTGGGACTTTGGTCCACGATTATTGCCTATCTGGTGTCTATCCCGCTAGGCATTCGCAAGGCGGTGCATGATGGGACCAGTTTCGACACATGGACCTCTGCGATGATTATTGTCGCCTATGCGATTCCTGGATTTTTGTTTGCGATCCTTTTGCTCGTGCTGTTCGCGGGTGGATCTTACTATCAAATATTCCCGCTTAGGGGGCTCACATCCGAGAACTTCGAAGACCTTAGCCTGCTTGGGAAAATGGGGGACTACCTGTGGCACATCACTTTGCCTGTGCTTGCGTCCACGATTTCCGCCTTTGCGACACTGACCTTGTTGACCAAGAATAGCTTCCTTGATGAGATCAAAAAGCACTATGTGATGACCGCGCGCGCTAAGGGTTTGAGCGAAAGCAAAGTCCTTTATGGTCACGTGTTTCGCAATGCGATGCTGATTGTGATTGCAGGTTTCCCCGCTGTTTTCATATCCGTCTTCTTTAGCGGTTCGCTGATAATCGAGACGATCTTCTCGCTTGATGGCCTTGGGCGTCTTGGTTTTGAGGCGGCTGTCGCGCGCGATTATCCTGTGATCTTTGGAACGCTGTTTATCTTTGGCCTCATTGGTCTGATCGTCAGTATTCTGTCTGATCTGATGTATGTGCTTGTTGATCCGCGCATCGACTTTGAAAAGCGGGAGGGCTAGTCCAGATGGCACTTTCCCCTCTCAATCAACGTCGCTGGCGCAACTTCAAACGCAACCGCCGGGCACTTTGGTCGCTGATCATTTTCTCTGTGCTCTTTGGCCTCAGCCTTTTCGCGGAATTCATCGCCAACGATAAGCCGATCATGGTTAGCTATCGCGGCGAACTGAGCATGCCAGTGTTCAAGTTCTATCCTGAAACGGCTTTTGGTGGCGACTTTGAAACCGAAGCCGTTTATCGCGATATCGAAGTGAAGTGTTTGATTACTTCGGGTGGCATGGAAGACTGTTGGGACGATCCCGAAGGTGTGATCGACTCGATCGACGCTGGTACGTTCGAGGCAGAAGGTTTCCAAAAAGGCTGGCTGCTTTGGCCCGTTATTCCATACGCTTACGACACGACCGTAGACCGTTCAGGTGCAGCGCCGCTTGCGCCGAATGGGGAAAACCTGCTTGGCACCGATGACACCAAACGCGATGTTCTTGCGCGCGTGATCTATGGCTTCCGATTGTCGATCTTGTTCACCTTGATCGTTACTTCGCTCGCCAGTGTTATCGGTATCGCTGCGGGTGCTTTGCAGGGCTACTTTGGCGGTTGGGTGGATCTTATCTTCCAGCGCGTTATCGAGGTCTGGAGCGCGGTTCCCTCGCTCTACATCATCATCATCATGTTCGCGATTTTGGGCCGCAGTTTTTGGCTTTTGGTCTTTCTCATGGTTCTCTTTGGCTGGATGGCGCTTGTCGGTGTCGTGCGCGCGGAATTCTTGCGTGCACGCAACCTCGAGTACGTGCGCGCGGCGAAGGCGCTCGGCGTCAGTAACACAGTCATTATGTTCCGCCACATGCTGCCAAACGCGATGGTTGCGACCGTCACGATGCTGCCGTTTATTGTTACTGGGACGATCAGCTCGCTCGCGGGTCTCGACTTCCTCGGTTTCGGCTTGCCATCGTCCTCACCGTCTTTGGGAGAGATGACATTGCAAGCGAAGCAAAACCTTCAAGCGCCTTGGCTCGCCTTTACAGCGTTTACCGTGTTTGCTGTCATGCTTTCGCTCCTCGTGTTCATCTTTGAGGGCGTGCGTGACGCGTTTGATCCCAGAAAGACTTTCTCATGAGTGCTTTGTTAACGGTCAAAGACCTTACCGTTGCTTTTCAGCAAGACGGCACATTGAGCCATGCTGTGAAGGGTGTGAGCTTCACTGTGGAGCGCGGCGAAACGGTTGCGCTGGTCGGCGAAAGTGGTTCGGGTAAATCAGTGACGGCGCTGAGTTCTGTCGCGCTTTTGGGCTCTAGCGCGGTCACAGGTGGGTCCATCACATATGATGGCCAAGAAATGGTCGGCGCGGACGAGAAGCTTCTGCGCAAAGTGCGCGGCAACGACATTAGTTTTATCTTTCAAGAGCCGATGACGTCGCTTAACCCATTGCATACGCTGGAAAAACAGCTGGGTGAATCGCTGGCGCTGCATCAAGGTGTCGTTGGTGATGCTGCGCGTGGGCGCATCATCGAATTGATGGAAAAGGTTGGTATTCGCGACCCTGAAAGTCGTTTGAATTCTTATCCGCATCAGCTTTCTGGTGGGCAACGCCAGCGTGTGATGATTGCGATGGCGTTGGCAAATGGCCCCGACCTTTTAATCGCGGATGAGCCGACGACGGCGCTTGATGTGACCATTCAAGCGCAGATTCTAGAGCTGTTGGCGGGCCTGAAGAAAACTGAAAACATGGGTTTGTTGTTCATCACCCATGATCTGGGAATCGTACGCAGCATCGCTGATAAAGTTTGTGTCATGAAGGCGGGTGAAATCGTTGAAGCTGGCCCGACAGAGGATGTTTTTCAGAACCCTAAACATGAATACACCAAGACGCTTTTGAGCGCGCACTCGGTTGGTACACCCGATCCCGTTCCCAGTGGGGCAACAGAAATCGTGAGTACCGATAAGCTGAAAATATGGTTCCCGATTCAGCAAGGTGTGTTGCGACGTACGATTGGCCATGTCAAAGCTGTGAATGAGGCGACGCTGTCCGTTCGTTCTGGCGAAACTCTTGGAATTGTTGGTGAAAGTGGGTCGGGCAAGACAACGCTCGCGCTTGCGATTATGCGGTTGATCGCCTCTCAAGGCGCGATCAATTTTGAAGGAAGCGATACCCGCGATTGGTCTACACGCCAGCTTCGTGCCGCGCGCAAAGATATGCAAATTGTGTTTCAGGATCCCTTTGGCTCGCTGTCCCCTCGTATGACGGCAGAACAAATTATTGCCGAAGGCTTGGGGGTGCACGGAACTGACGGCGTGAAGTCACCGCGCGATATGGTGGCTGAAATCATGAGCGAAGTTGGCCTCGATCCCGAGACAATGCATCGCTATCCCCATGAATTTTCTGGTGGCCAACGTCAACGTATCGCAATCGCGCGCGCGATGATTTTACGGCCCAAGTTGGTCGTTCTGGATGAGCCCACAAGCGCGCTGGATATGACGGTACAGGTTCAAATCGTTGAGCTTTTGCGTGGTTTGCAAAAGAAATACGGGCTTGCTTACCTCTTTATTAGTCACGATCTGAACGTCGTTCGCGCGATGTCGCATAAGGTTCTTGTGATGAAACAGGGCGATATCGTCGAGATGGGTGAGAGTGAAACGCTGTTTAACGCCCCTCAACATCCATATACCCGCGCTCTTTTGAGTGCCGCTTTGGACCATCGCACAGACGCTTGATCGCGCCCAAAACACAGGCTTTGGGCGCTCGTTTTATCGACGGAAGCGAAACGTTTTACAGCAGTATGCGGGACCGACGCGGCAGGTGCCTTGACCACAATGCTTTGCAATTTGCGGCGCAAGGAAAACAATTGGATCAATCATGACGCTGCTCCTTTGAGGGGACTTTGGGTGCATAATGATGCGGTTCGCGCCAGTGAGCGGGCATATCCCAACGTGGTTTTGTGTGACGGTTTTGATAAGTGGCACGGACGAAGCTGTCGGCAAGTATATTCAACATTGTCTTATCCTTCTTTCATTCTGTGCTTTGACTATTCCTTTATTTATGGCCTAGTGCGAGTCAGGAAGAATTTTGATATGTAAGGTAGGGTTACATATGAATTGGCGATCCATGCCGCCTCTCTCTGCTTTGCGAGCGTTTGAAGCTTACGCGAGTTTTGGCTCGCTCCAAAAGGCAGGCGACGCCTTGAGCGTGTCTCATGCCGCGATCAGCCAGCAAATCCGAAACCTGGAAACCCATCTGAATGTCGCTTTGCTGGATCGTTCGGGCCGTCAGGCGCAATTAACCGATGACGGTCTCGCGCTTGCTGCTGAATTGAAACGCGGGTTTGAAGCGATCGGAAATGAGGTACAAAGGCTCACCACAAAAGATGCTGAACGTCCGTTGATCGTTTCGACAACACCAAGTTTTGCAGCGAATTGGCTGGTGCCGCGCCTTGCGGATTTTCGGGCGAAGCATCCCCAAATTGATGTGGTGATTGACGCGAACCCAAGCATAAGCGAGTTCGGGCCAAACGGACCAGATGTCGCAATCCGTTTTGGGCAGGGTGGCTGGAACGGTGTTGAGGCCTTGCTTTTGGTCACAACACGGCGCTTTGCCGTCGCCGCGCCGTCGTTCATTTGTGATGACTGTCCGACCTCTCCGGCTGATCTCGCGCGCTTTCCGCTCTTGCAAGAAGTAGGCACCTCAGAGAGCTCTTTGTGGCTCGCAAAACATGGGGTCTGCGATGCGGGGCAAGGGGGGGTCACTGTCCTGCCGGGCAATCTGACCTTGGATGCTGCGCGCATGGGGCAGGGGATCACTGTTACAGCGGGTATTTGGGTACAAGGCGACATCGAGAGTGGGCGCTTGGTGAAGCTTTTCGAGGACGATGAAGACTTCGGGTATTACATCGTGACCCGCACAGGTGTGCAGCGCGCGTCGTTGAAAGCGTTTACCAAGTGGCTTCGCGCACAGGTTTAAGAGCTTGGACCAACCATGAAACACTGCACATTGCGCGCGGCAAGCCGACGACAGGCAAGGTCGGCGCTGTCACGTGTCATACCCACAAAATTCGCATCATATCCGGACTTGCGTTCAGTGACGGAACGGCGCGCACCGTCGAGTGCGCTCATCTCGGCAAGAGCGGTCTTTAGCAATACACGTTCAGCGCGATATCGATTTGGATAGCGTCCGATATTGATGCCCCAATGGCGCCCGCCAGAAGTCGAAACACGTGTCAAAACCTCTTGCTTGGGGGCGCTTCGGGGCTCTGGCTTGGGTTGCGTCAACGATGCCAGCAAAAGCGCTTTAGGACGCGCCGCTGGCTTGATCGAACGGGTGACTGCGGCGGTCGAAGAAGGCGCAACAGCGGCGACTTGCGCGTTTGCGGCGCTGTTCACTTGTGCTTCAACTAGCGCTTGACGCACGTCATCTTTCAAAGACACAAGAACCGGCGCTGTTTCTGGGCGCAATCCACGGGCCTTAGGCCGCAAGCTTTTCTTGACAGCACGCACAACCCGAATGGTTTTGGCCGTTGCGCGAGAGCCGCCATAGGCTGGCTTGGCGGGCTTGCGAAGTGCAACCCGTGAAGGCGCGCGCTTGAAGCCCATGTCTAGTAATTCTGCCACGCGAGCATTGCGAGTTGCAGTGCTGCGACCACCAAAAACAGTCGCAATAATTCGTTCCTGACCACGCTCTGCGGAGGCCACAAGATTGAAGCCAGCCGCACGGGTGTAGCCCGTCTTGATGCCGTCCGCGCCTTTGTAATTGCTGAGCAAACGGCGGTTCGTGTTGGGGACTGTTTTCATGCCGGCATCCGTTGAGATGCGCGAGAACAGATTGTAATAGTCAGGATAGTCGTAAAGCAGGTGACGCCCGAGCTTTGACATATCGCTGGCGGTTGAAAGGTGCCCTTGTTCAGTAAGCCCATGAGCGTTCTTGAAAGTTGTTTTCGACATGCCCAACGACTTCGCTGTGCGAGTCATGCGGCGCGCAAATGCTGCTTCTGAGCCTTCTAGCGTTTCGCCGATCGCTGTGGCTGCGTCGTTCGCCGATTTCACCGCCGCTGCGCGAATGAGATAGCGGAATTTGATACGCTGGCCAGAGCGGAGTCCGAGTTTTGAGGGTTGCTCTGCCGCTGCTTTCGAGGAGATTTTAACTACTGTATCCAAGGAAATTTCCCCGTTCTCAATAGCTTGGAAGGCAACATAAAGCGTCATCATCTTGGTGAGAGACGCTGGATGGAGCCGTGTGTCGGCGTTGCGTGTGTGCAAAACTTCACCTGTGCGTGCGTCCATAACATACGCCGCATACGGAGCTGCCGACACGCTCAACGGGAGCGCAACAACAAGCCAAAGAAGTGAGATGACCAATAGCCCAATACGGGCCGGCGATGTGTGCCGTACCTTCACGATTTCTGCCTTTTTCTGCCTCAGTGCCGCCGATTTTTCGACTGGCTTATATTTTTATACCTAATGGTTAGCATATAATTTTCGATTAATAAAGCATCCAAAACAAAGGAATTTATCGGTTTTTTCGTTAATGAAATCGCAACATCTTGCGGTTTATCTTGGTACCACCCCAAGACAAGCCATTGTGTCAGGAATGTGTCACACGACTCAATCTGCGCGCACCCGTGTTCAAGGTAATGAAACTTGATTTGATCGAGTATCGCGTCGCTCCCCTCTTTTCTAACGGGAGTTTGAGGTTATATAGAGAGCACCAACTGCTTGATACGAGATTGTGTACGATTATGACCTTTCAGCCGATCACCGCTTCCGGGAATTCCGACAACGACTCTGATACGGGCGTCGTTATCGAAACGCGTCCTAAGACCCGAAAACCGCCGCTATACAAAGTGCTTTTGCTGAACGACGACTATACGCCAATGGAATTCGTTGTACTTATTCTCGAGCGCTTTTTCGGCCTGACGCATGCGCAGTCGTTTGAAATCATGTTGACGGTTCATAAAAAGGGCGTGGCAGTGGTCGGCGTCTTTAGTCACGAGATTGCGGAAACCAAAGTCGGTCAAGTGATGGATTTTGCGCGCCGCCATCAGCATCCTTTGCAGTGCACGATGGAAAAAGAATAAGAGCATCATGAAACACGCGCGTCTCGAACTTGCGCGCAGCGCAGATATTTTGCCGCCATTGAACGATGAAGTTGCGGTTTTCGGTCAAATCGAGCTCGAGCGATTGCGCGGTTTGGACTTCGCAAACATTCGTGCCGTGAGTGATAGCTTTGTTACTTCCAAAATGTTGTCAGCCGCGGGTATCGAAATCAAACGAAAGCTTGATGTGGAAACAGCCAATGCTGTCGTCTTTATCCCCAGAGCAAAGGCAGAGGCTTGGCAACTTATCAGTATGGCCATTCAATCTGCGCCCCAAGGTTGGATTATTGTGGATGGGCAAAAAACAGACGGTATTGAAAGCATTGCAAAGGAAATAGCGCGTAGCGTTACCGACATTGCAAGTTATTCCAAAGGTCACGGCAAGACGATTTGGTTTCGCGCGGAAGATGCGCAGAATTTCCAAATTACCTTAGGACCAAGTGTAAACAAAGACGGTTTTCTGACAGCACCTGGGGTGTTTTCAGCTGATAGCGTTGATCTCGCATCGGCTTTCTTGATCGAGACTATACCGAATGAGTTGTCTGGTGAAATTGCGGATATTGGATCTGGCTGGGGCTACTTGTCTGCATGCGTTTTGGCCGAGAACCCCAAGATCAAAACGATGCATCTGATCGAGGACAACGCCACTGCACTTGATTGCGCGCGGCAAAACGTGACGGATCCGCGAGCGTCTTTCCATTGGGCGAACGCGTTGACATGGCGTGCTCCAAAACTGTTGGATGCGATCCTTATGAACCCGCCGTTTCACACGGGCCGTTCTGCAGAACCAAGTCTTGGTATAAGTTTTATTAACACAGCAGCGCGAGCCTTGAGGCCAGGTGGTGTTTTATACATGGTTGCAAATGCGCACTTGCCTTACGAGCCTGCACTGGAACAAAGTTTTGTTGATGTAGAGGTTATGGCGCGGACAACGCGGTTTAAGATCTTTTGCGCCAAGCGCGGACGCAACAAGATACTTTGAAATTAACAATGGGTACTGGCCCATTCGTACATGGCCCAAGGAGTGCAGATGTCTTTTTCGATCGATGGAAAAACCGCAATTGTGACGGGGGCTGCCAATGGGATTGGGCTCGCGATTGCGCGCCATTTTGCGGATCAAGGTGCGAATGTAATGTTTGCAGATATGGATGATGCACGCCTAGCGGATGAAGTGGGCGAATTATCCGAAGACAGCAATGTGCGTTATTTTTCTGGCGACTTACGCGAGAAGCTAACGCTCGCGAATTTGTTGTCCGGAACCATCGATGCATTTGATTCTATTGATATTTTAGTGAACGGGTCTCGTCAAATGTTGACGACGTCACCGCTTGATGCGGATGACAAATCGATGGATACGCTACTTCAACAAAACTTGATCACCAGCTATCGTTTGTCCCAACTTGTCGCGCGCCGCATGATTAAACAGGCGCGGGGTCGCGATGAAGGGCCCGTTGGATCGATTATCAATCTTTCATCTGTTTCGTCGCGGCTGGCGCGGCCTGAATTGCTCGCCTATTCGGTTTCTACTGCAGCCTTGGAACAATTGACGCGCTCAATGGCTGTCTCGCTTGCATCCGAACGTATCAGAGTTAACGCAGTTGCTTTTGGATCAGTGATGAGCGCTAGCTTGCAGGAAACTCTGAGAGAAAATAGTGATTTTCGCGGAGATATTGAAGAAAATACACCGCTTGGCAGAATTGCGGCACCGCATGAATTGGCAGAGGCCGTGCAATTTCTTGCGTCGGATGGATCCGGTTTTGTGACGGGGCAAGTGTTATCCGTTGACGGCGGTCGAACTTTGCTTGACCCCGTTTGCTCGCCAGCCCATTAATTGAAATCGGTACAGTGCGGCAAGGAGTACGCTGAAATGACGACTGAAATGCAGGCTGAAAAGGCTCAAGCCGCACAATGGTTTAAGACTTTGCGCGATAACATTGTATCGACTTTTCAGATGCTTGAAGACAATCACGACAGCGGTCCGATGAGCGAAAATGCTCCTGGCAACTTTGAAGTTACAAATACCAAGCGCCAGTCGGATGACGGCAGTGATGCAGGTGGCGGTGAGATGAGCGTCATGCGTGGCGGTCGCGTTTTCGAAAAAGTTGGAGTGAATATTTCAACGGTATTTGGGACCCTCGCGCCTCGGGCTCAGTCGGCAATGGCGGCTCGAAAAGGGATAGAAGGTATGGCCGAGGATCCTCGTTTCTGGGCTTCGGGAATTTCATTGGTCGCTCACATGCAAAACCCACATTGCCCAGCGGTTCATATGAACACGCGGATGTTTTGGACACCGCATGCTTGGTGGTTTGGCGGGGGATCGGATTTGAATCCCTGTCTTGAATATGAAGAAGACACAGCGCATTTTCATAAAACCCAGCAAGAATTCTTGGACCCACACGGCCAAGAGCATTACCCAAAGCTCAAAGCTTGGGCGGATGAGTATTTCTACATCCCACATCGCGGTCGTGCGCGCGGTGTTGGTGGCATCTTTATGGATGACAAATGTACAGGGGATTGGGACGCTGACTTCAAACTAACCCAAGACATTGGGCGCGCATTTTTGCCTGCGTACCAACCTCTTGTTGAAAAGCGCCGTGTCGAATCTTGGGGTGATGCCGAAAAAGATGCGCAATTGGTGCATCGTGGACTTTATGCCGAATATAATTTGGTCTACGACCGCGGCACGAAATTTGGGCTGGAGACAGGCCATGATGCAAACGCGGTTTTGATGAGTTTGCCACCGCTTGCCAAGTGGGTTTGACGCTAAAAATAGCTTTGCACCAATCCACTTGCGATAAGTGTCCAGCCATCCGCGACAACGAAAAATGCGAGTTTGAACGGGAGTGATACAATCTCTGGTGGCACCATCATCATACCCATGGACATCAGTATTGCGGCGACGACAAGATCGATGATGAGAAAAGGTAGGAACAACAAAAATCCTACCTGAAATGCACGCGCAATTTCTGAGAGCATAAAGCTTGGAACAAGCAACGAAAGTTGTTGTGTTGATCCAGGTTCAGCGCTCGACAGCTCTGGTCGTAAGTCTGCCAATGCAGCGAGGGTATCAGGGTTAACACGTTGCTGCATGAATTCTCGAAACGGATTCATTGTTTCACCGAATGCTGTTTCAAAATCGATGGCGCCATCACCATATGGAGCGATCCCTTTGGTCCAGGCAACGGTGAAAACGGGTTCCATTACAAATAGGGTTAGGAAGAGCGCGAGGCTTACTAACATCATATTTGGCGGGGATTGTTGTAGGCCGATACCTTGACGTAAAATCGATAAGACGGTGATCATAAACGGAAAACAAGTGATCATTATCAAGATACCGGGCGCAAGGCTTAATACGGTGATCAAGAGTATGAGTTGCAAACTACTTTGCAAGAGCAATCCGTTTTGCAATAATCCGTCAGTGAGTGATTGTGCCAAAACACTTTGTGGCACTGAAACGAGTACGATTAAAACGAAAAGGGTAAATGAGCGGTTCACAAAGTACCCATATCTGGCTCAACAATCTCTGTGATGCGAACTGCTAACATTTCTGGTGCCTCTTCTTCGGCTTCTTCCAACTGGCCGCGGCCAACGAGACGGTCGCCGATAAAAAGATCAACAGGTGCATCCACAGTCTTGTCTAAAGTAAGGACTGAATTTTCAGTAAGGTCTAAAAGATCTCGAATGCTTGGTCTTGCGCGACCCACTGAAACTGTAATCTCGACCGGGACATTGCTGAACGGCGTGGTTTTTGATTTAGGTGTCTCATCTGGCAACTGTTTGCTCCAGTTCTGGTTGATTTAGGAAACTATCGACTCGGCTCTGGATGTCAGAGATCGCTTGGGTGACATCGATTTTTCGTTGAAGCGTTGCACAAGACACATATGCTTGCCCTTCGGTTAAGGTTTCTTTGGCGACTAAGGAAATGTCAGACAAATTGCGCGAAGAGTTTAAAAATGCAGCGACCGTCATTTCGTCCTGTTCGGAAACCACGAGTGATATATCTTTGGCGACATTTGTTTTTAAGAGGGTTTCAATCTCTTCGACCACAAGTGCGCGCAAACCTTCGCTAAGCAGACCCGGCAGTAGCGTTTTCATGATTTCTTCTAGGACCGGTTTTATTGTGCTCAACAGCTGTGTTTGAGCTTCGATTAAAGTGAACTCAATTTGCTCTAAGTTTTGGCTTAGTGTCGAACTAAGGTGTGTCTGAGCATCTTGATGTGCCTTTATGGCGTCATCCCAACCGGCTTGATAACCAGATTCGTAACCTTCTAAAGCATCATCTTGCGATTTGACACGCGAACGATCGAGCTTATTGCCTTGGGAAAAATCTTCAAAAAGATGCGCGCTGCTCATGAGCTTTGTGAAGTGGTCCGGCAAAACTGGACAGCGTGCTAAGATGTATCCAACCTTGAAGAC
>NZ_MLCB01000177.1 GCF_001890925.1 Planktotalea frisia | reverse complement strand
CGATTACATCTTAGCTGAGCCACAAACCTGTCCGAATTAGTAGGACCACTTCAGTCCAAGAAATTCTAGCATCGCGGAGTTGTGCTGCTGTAGATATCCCGCCCGGTTAAAAATCGCGATGGAATGGTCAAGGGCATCGAGCGCGGACCGAGTGACATCAGCCTCATCTCGGAAGCGGCGGGTAAGAGAAATCTCGGCGCTGATGTCTTCAAACAGAAAGGCAATAGCACCATCTGGATGCGGGCGACCCGTTACCCGATATGTGAGACCATTCGGAAGATGCCAAGTCTCGCTGAAGTTATCGTCGCTCGCGGCCGAAATGACATCAGCGATCCGCTCACGCCAATTTGCGTAATTCTTAGGTTCGGGCATAATCTGATTATCGCGAAGCTGGTCGAAAAAAGAGAACAGATTCGGGCGCGCTGTCAGAAATTCTGGGCGCAGCTCAGTAAGATCGAAAAGCGAGGGATTGAAGAGCACAAGCTGACGGTTGCGGTCGAAGATCGCGAGGCCTGTGGCCAAATGAGCGAAGGTCTTGGCAAGTGTTTGAACGAAGTTGCGCTGAGCGGTTTCAGCGTTAACCACTGCATGAACATCGGTTGCAAAGTGTAGGTGCCCACCCTCGAAAGGTTGGCGTGTGACATCAAACCAATGCGTACGATTGTGTGCTGGGTCCTTCAAAGAAATGCGTTGCGCATGTTTTTCAACGTCCGGCGTTATCGAGAGTTCAAAGAGCGGCGCATCTTTGCGATCAATGCGCCGTTCCAGCGCTTTGTAAAAAGCGTTAGACCATCCGATTTGACCCGTTCCATCACTTTGCCACACAGGGAACGGAGCATTCTCACTAACGGCTTGAACAAGCGCAATATTTGGGAGCGTGCTGAGCACATTATGCATTGCGACATGGTCAGTCGTGTCAGAGCGTTCACGTTCAATTAGAATGAGCGAAAGGCCATCAACATGCTCTTCAATTTCGACCGTCATCGGGTCAATGGCCGAGCGCGGCTGAAGTGATGTTCGTATCGGTGCTTCCGTCTCACTAACATATATTGGCAACCCCTCGAAACGGTGTTCCAAGGTTTCGCGCAAAGTGGTCCAATCAGGATCTGAAAGCGCTAGATCAGAAATGAACTCGCGCGCATGTTCGTTGGTACACACGAGTTTTCCCGTGTGATCAAACTCAAAACAAAACTGACGTGTGAAGGACTGGCGGCTTGGCTCAATCGTTTGAACGCTTGAGTTTCCAAGAACTTTGACAATCGCAAAACTCATCAGAGTGATGCCAAAAACCAGACTGAGATCGACCCATGAGAGAGTAGTGAACATTCGAATTTCCCATTAAAACCACCCTCTCATAGCGCGCTTATTCTTAATGAATGCTTAAGCGACGTATCAAATCATGGATTTAATAGGTTTGGTTTCTCAAGTTTTCACCGGTCACCTCTGCCACATTCGAAAACGCGGCATCGATTTTATTGCGGGGCCAGGTGACATCAATGACGGCGCCAGTCTTGCCGTTGGATTTCTTGGCGAATTGCGATCCACCGTTGGAAAACTGAAGCTTTGCACCAGAGCGTTCGAGCAGTGTTTTTGCGATGAACAAACCAAGGCCCATGCCTTCGTATTCGGGGCGTTTCGCGCGTTCTTTATCGGATTTACGCTGTCCCACAAAAGGATCGCCAATGCGGCCAATCAGATGCAAAGGGAAGCCAGCGCCGTCATCCACAATACGCACACTGATTTCACTATCGCTCCAACTCGTTTCCACCCAAATCGTTGTTTTCGCAAAGTCGACAGCGTTCTGCACTAGGTTGCGCATGCCGTGGATGATTTCTGGTTTGCGCAGAATTTCAGGTTGCTCGTTAAGCTCTGCGTCATGCTGTGTTTGCTCGAAGACGATGACTTTGCCACGTTCAAAGTGCGGTTCTGCAGCTTCCTCCAGAACGGCACTCAACGGCGCTTTGCGCAAGTGTAGATCATCTTTACCAGCACGGCCCATCGATTGCAAAATATCGCGACACCGATCAGCTTGTTGAGAAATCAAAGCCGCGTCTTCTGCAAGCTCGGGTCTGTCTGACAGCTCATCCACAAGTTCAGAGCTGGCCAGTTTGATCGTAGCCAAAGGCGTCCCAAGCTCGTGCGCAGCCGCCGCAACAACACCGCCGATATCAGTTAATTTCTGTTCTCGTGACAAAGCCAAGTATGTGGCCTGCAAAGCAGCAGCCATGGAGTGCATTTCATTAGAGGTTTTCCAACTATAGGCGCTGAGAAAGCACAGGGCGATAATGATCGCGACCCAATTTCCAAACAGGAACACATCCGGAATGCGCAGAATGAACCCTTCTTCTGTGCGCAAAGGCAGGTGATATTCCGCAAGCAAAGACACGATAACCATCGCCATAACACCAAGCATCACAGTAGAGCGCAGCGACATCACGGCGGCAGACACAGTGACAGGGCCGAGGATCAAAAGCGAAAAGGGATTGTGAAGACCGCCAGTGAGGAAAAGCAGGAACGATAGCTGCAAAAGGTCGAAAATAACCATCAACAGGTTCTCGGTCTCGGAGAGACGTTTGTTCTCGGGGAACAGGAAGATCGCGACAAGGTTGCCGACGACAGAGGCACCAATCACAAGGTAGCACAGGAGTAATTCAAGCTGCAGATTGTACATCTGCTGAGCGACAGTGATCGCGATGATCTGACCCGCAATCGCAGTCCAGCGCAGCATGGTAATTGTGCGCAAACGGATCCAGTTATGGCGTTGCGTCCCAGAGGCGGTCATCAGCTGTGGATCGGTGGCTGGCATAGTCGTCCTTTATGTCGCAGGCTCTCACGTTTTGGTGCATATGCAGGGGATTGCTCTGGTGGTACTTCAAGCTAAATTCGTTTCGAAGCACACTGAACGCCGCAGCCGGAGATGTCTATGACCCGCTTACTTGCCATTTTTGCAGCACTTGCTGTTGTTTTAGCTCTTTTTGGTGTTTGGTTCGCGACGCAATCGAATGGGTCTGATGATCAATTTGCGCAGTGTCGCATTGGGCAAGTCGCAGGTGGGACTGCTCAAATTGGCGGACCGTTTACCTTGCTCGATAAGACTGGAACAGAGGTGACGGACAAGGATGTCATCACCAAGCCGTCGCTGGTTTACTTCGGTTATTCCTTTTGCCCTGATGTGTGTCCCTTCGATCTGTCTCGCAACGCGATTGCCACGGATATTCTCCAAGAACGCAATCGCGAAATTACCCCCATTTTTATCTCGGTAGATCCAAAGCGTGACACGCCGGAAGTGGTGGGCGAGTTTGCAGACAACCTACATGAGCGCATGATTGGTCTGACCGGAACGCCTGCGCAGGTCAAAGCGGCGAGCCAAGCGTATCGTACCTATTACAAAGCGCAGCCTGCGGACGATGAATTTTATCTCGTGGATCACTCGACCTTTTCCTATTTGGTTCTGCCTGAGCATGGATTTGTCGAGTTTTTCCGCCGCGAAATTCAGCCCGAACAGATGGCGGATACGATTCAATGCTTTATAGACAATGCCTGAAGCGCACAAAAGTTTGACGCTTCAAACCCTTAGGCGTAGGGTTTGCAAACGACGCTTTGACGGGAGAGCCTTGCGTGAATACTGAAGCCAACAAAAACATCGGTGAAGACAAGTCGCTATTGCTTGTTGATGACGATGAACCGTTCTTGCGTCGTCTTGCCAAAGCTATGGAGAAACGTGGCTTTGAAGTGGAAACTGCAGGATCTGTTGCAGCGGGAAGCGCTATCGCAACAGCGCGACCAGCGGCATATGCCGTCATCGACCTACGTCTTGAGGATGGAAATGGTCTCGATGTTGTCGAAGTGCTGCGCGAGAAACGCCCTGATAGCCGTGTCGTTGTTCTGACGGGATACGGTGCGATTGCGACTGCTGTTGCTGCGGTAAAGATCGGTGCGACGGATTATTTGTCCAAACCTGCAGATGCCAACGACATCACCAACGCACTTTTGGCGACCGGCGATGAACTTCCACCGCCCCCAGAAAACCCAATGAGCGCTGATCGTGTACGTTGGGAGCATATCCAACGCGTCTACGAGTTATGCGATCGTAACGTGAGTGAGACTGCGCGACGTCTGAATATGCACCGCCGTACTTTGCAGCGCATCTTGGCAAAACGCAGCCCACGCTAGGGCTTACATCTGCATTTGGATCATCGTGCGCGCGGCGTTTAGGTCGCGCGACAGGATTTTTGCGTCCTGCATCAGCGGCATCAAATCTGGACGCTCGGATGCTTGCAGAGCGCGCAACGTTTGACTGGTGCGCCCAGCGCTAGAATCCAGAGACTGGATCAAAGCCGTGCGATACGCGCGCATGGCTTCATAGCGCGCCTTGAGCAGGGATTTACTTGTTGTCTTGTCCGCAACGGCCTGACGCATGGCGGCGATTTCGACATCTTGATCGGCCAAAAGCGTCGGCAGGTTCATATGGATTTGATCCATCTGAACGATGCTTTCTTCGAGTGTCTCACTCAGCTTGCGAGGAGAAGAGAAGCTTCGCGATGCATTCTTCTGAAGCGCCTCTGTCATCGACAAAAGCTCGTTTGATTGACCGCGAACAAGGCTGTGCAAGTCCAACTCAACAATCTCGTTCTTCATGGCAAAGGAGGGTTCAGTAGGTTCACCGCATCCCGCAAGAATGCTGCTGAGACCTAGGAAAACGGCACATGTCACTTTACGGATCATACTCAAAACTCCTCAACGTTGCTCAACTGACGCGAGCATTCAAGGAAGAGTAAGCAACCCAATTGGGGCAGGAATGTGAACTGTTTCGAGAAACTATAAGGCAATTGGTTAACGTTCTTATTGTTTCACAACCAGCAGTCGTACAAACGAAAAACAGCCACCTTGAGGGGTGGCTGCGTTAAGATTTCTAGGGGATGTGCTTTTATAAAAGCGAGATCGCGGATCGTGCAGATGTTGCTTCACGCGCCAGATTACGGATCGCGCTAAGGTGCCAATCAAGGCCGTTTTGGCCTTTGGCTTTAGCGTCCTACAAATTACGATGCGCTTCGTTGGCTTGTGCGGCACTGAGGCTAAGCGCCTCTGCCAGCTCTGCACGATTGGCTTTGATAACTTCAAAGCGGTGCGCGTATTGATCTTCGCTGATCTGACCGGACTTCATGCGATCATTCAAAAGCGAAAGTTCTGTATCTTGTTTTTTTAACAAGTTTGGCAAATCACGTGTCACAACATCCATGCGATCATCGGCTTTGCCAATCACACGCACAAGCGCGCTGGGTGAAACAAGTTCAACACGTTTTGCCGCTTGTTTTTTGCCACTTGCAGCACCCGCGACAGCGCCAATGGCGCCGCCAATGACAGCGCCAGAGACGCAATTCTTAGCATTGCTCGCTGACAGAATAATCAAACCACAGCCAGCAAACGCGCCGATTGCAGCGCCCTGCACGGTTGACTTACGAATGATGCTACGTGTCATGGAGCTTAGCGCATCCGCTTGTTACTGCATCTTCATTTCGTTGCTCGCATTGTGCATCGAAATTGTCTCAGGCCCCGCCCCGCGAGAGCTGAAAGTTGGCTCATTAGACGGCAAACAGCCGGAAAGAGCGATAGAAACTGTAAGTGTCAAAATGACCTTATGTGCACGCATGAAATATTCCTCAATTGCGATATTGCCTTTGCCGAAATACGAAAAGCTTCCAGCCTTGTCGCTGACTAGGCGTCAATTGGGGCGCAAATGGGGCGATTGTTCACAATTCGAGAAAATTATAGATCGAAACGTTTGTGGTTCTTTCCCGTAACACGACCATCCGAGAGCGTCGCATTGGGGTCTACTTCCCAGTCCATAAACCCCATCTTTGCATAATAGCGCAAACCACTCTCATTGTCGGAACGAATAGAGGCGTTGATCCATTCAAACCCAAGCGCGCGTATTTGGGTTGAGGTGGTTTCGAATAGTTTAGAGCCAATGCCAGCACCAACAACGCCAACGCGCACAAAAGTCGCAATACTTGCCGCTTCGGGCGGGAGGTTAGGATGGGATTCGGCCCATTGAAACCCAACAATGCGCCCCGTTTCATCCTGCGCAACATTCCAGCGCGCGTGCGCGACTTTACGCTTTGTCCATTCAGCAATGTCACTTGTTTGCAAAGGCGAAAGATAGGCCGTCGTGCCACCAATCGCGATGATCTCGTTTAGTAGTTCAGTCATCTGGGGAAGATCGTTTTGCTCAAAAGCGCGAATAGTGATCTGCATTATATCTGTTCCAAGAGGGCTGCATGGCGTTGTGTAAATTCGTTTCGAGCGTCTAAAGGGGGGCGCAATCGGATCGAAAGGCCCGCGGTCAGATCCGCGTCAAGTTTGCCAAATATTTGATCCGCTTCACTCGGGGAAAACCCAGCGATTTGCTCTGCCTCTAGCCGCGCACTCACATTATCCGCCTTCTTGATCTGCTTTTTAATCGCAACAGGAAGCGTTGCAGGCAGCCCGAACCGAATGTGAATCGCAGCAGTGAGGCGATCATCAAGCTCGCCATAACCAGAGCCAACCGCCGCCTTAACGGGGCTGATCATGTCACCAATGACATATTCGGGGGCATCATGTAACAAAGCGGCCAATTGCCATTTCACTGGTGCGCTGGGTTGCATGCGGGTGAAAAGGGTCTCTACCAATAGCGAATGTTCAGCCACAGAATAAGCGAAATCCCCTTTAGTTTGGCCATTCCAGCGTGCCACAAAGGCAAGGCCATGGGCGATATCCTCGACCTCGATATCCACCGGAGTGGGGTCCAAAAGGTCGAGCCGACGACCCGATAACATGCGCTGCCAAGCACGTTTTTGTGACATGGGGAGACTCCGCGACGTTCACTTCTTAGCTATGGTTCATAGATGTAACGCACCCCTGACCTAGATGAAAAGGAAACTTGAACATGACCCTCACTCGCCGCTCTTTCACCGCCCTTGCGCTTGCAAGTTTCGCGATGCCTGCCTTCGCCGCAACGGAACCTCGTTGGTATAGCGATGGCGGTGATCTTGCTGCGGGCGGACGCGACGTTGTTGCCTATTTCGGTTTAAAAAGCGGGGACGGGGTAAAGGGTAGTGCTGCGCACTCAACCACGCACAAAGGCATCACATTCCATTTCGCCAATGCTGAAAATCTTGCAACATTCCAAGCAGATCCAGACAAATATGCGCCGCGCTTTGGCGGTTATTGCGCTTTTGCGATGTCGAGCGGCTATTTCGCGCCCGGAGATCCCGACGCATGGACGGTTCATGATGGCTCGCTTTACCTGAACGTGTCCAAAACAATCCGTGCGCGCTGGGCTTTGCGCCGTTCGTCGCACATCGCGTCAGGTGATAAAAACTGGATGACTCACTTCCCTGGTGAGAGATAAGTCACGATTTTGCCGCTCTCTTAACTTCCTTTCGGCTTTTATTTGAAGGAATAGGCACTGAGTGCTAAGTGCACATCAGAATAATAAAATCTTCGAGGAGAGCGGCACAATGGCCAATGATTATATCGTAAAAGACATCACCCTTGCGGACTTCGGTCGCAAGGAACTGGATATTGCTGAAACGGAAATGCCGGGCCTGATGTCCCTGCGGACCGAATTTGGCGAAGAGAAGCCGCTGAAAGGCGCGCGCATTGTTGGATCGCTTCACATGACGATCCAGACAGCGGTTCTGATTGAAACACTGGTTGAGCTGGGCGCTGACGTTCGCTGGGCATCTTGCAACATCTTCTCCACGCAAGACCACGCGGCGGCGGCGATTGCAGCAGGCGGCACACCGGTCTTCGCGATCAAGGGTCAAAGCCTGGAAGAGCACTGGGACTACCTCGACAAATCCTTCATGTTCCCAGAAGGCGCGAACCTGATCCTTGATGATGGTGGCGACGCGACTTTGTACGTTCTGCTTGGCGCACGCGCGGAAGCGGGCGAAGACATCATTCCAGTGCCTCAGTCCGAGGAAGAAGAAGCGATCAAGAAGCAGATCGCAAAGCGTATGGCAAAGACGCCAGGCTGGTTCACTAAGACACGCGACGCGATCCAAGGTGTTTCTGAGGAAACGACAACAGGTGTTCACCGTCTTTATGAATTGCACCGCGATGGCCAACTGCCATTCCCTGCGATCAACGTGAACGACTCTGTGACCAAGTCCAAATTCGACAACAAGTACGGCTGTAAAGAATCCCTCGTCGACGGCATCCGCCGCGCGACAGACACGATGATGGCCGGTAAAGTCGCGGTTGTCATGGGGTACGGCGATGTGGGCAAGGGCTCTGCCGCGTCCCTCGCAGGTGCCGGTGCGCGTGTGATCGTCACTGAAGTCGATCCGATTTGCGCATTGCAAGCGGCGATGGACGGTTTTCAGGTTACGACGTTGGAAGACGTCGTTTCCACGGCTGACATCTTTGTAACCACAACTGGCAACAAAGACGTGATCCGCATCGAGCATATGCGCGAGATGAAGGATATGGCGATCGTTGGCAACATCGGTCACTTCGACAACGAAATTCAGGTGGCGTCGCTCAAGAACCACAAGTGGACCAACATAAAAGAGCAGGTCGACATGATCGAAATGCCAAATGGTCACCGCTTGATCTTGCTCTCTGAGGGTCGCCTTTTGAACCTTGGTAACGCAACGGGTCACCCATCCTTCGTGATGTCCGCATCCTTCACAAACCAGGTTCTTGCACAGATGGAACTGTGGCTGCGCGGCGATGAGTACAAGAACGAAGTCTACATCTTGCCCAAGCATCTCGACGAGAAAGTCGCGCGTTTGCACCTTGATCGTATCGGCGTGAAGCTGTCCAAGCTTGACCCGGAGCAGGCAGCCTACATCGGCGTTTCAGCGGACGGCCCTTTCAAGCCTGAGCATTATCGCTACTAATTGCTCACATGAGTGATGAATTTCAAAAGCGCCGCAGTCCCGTAAAAAGGGTCGCGGCGCTTTTTCTTTTGGTGGCTGTAGTGTTGCTTGGTTCGGCTCTGATGCGCCATCCAGATACGCCGTTGCCAGATCGTTGGAACGTGTTTGAGCCGCTCGCCGTGAAAGACCCGATCACGCCGTTGACTGCTTGGAAGTTGGATTGGGCGACGAGTGATCCGAAGCTTTGCAAGCAAGTTATGCAAGACGTTGGGCGCATCACCGAGATGGATGATCTTGAGGTTGATGGGAATTGCGGGATCGTTGGGCGCGTTCAGCTTAGGCGCGTGGGTGATGCTGATATTGGTCCCATCGAGACGGCCTGTGCGACGGCTTTGCGCACAGCGATGTGGGAAGAACACGGTGTTCAACCCATCGCGCTAGACCTTTTTAACGCGAAGGTGAGCAGGATCCGTCATGTGGGGTCTTATAATTGTCGACGCATTTCTGGAACGTCCCGAATGAGTACACATGCGACGGCAAGCGCGATTGATGTCACGGGTTTCGATTTGACCGACGGCACGCGCATTCGCTTGCTCAAAGACTGGGATGATGACGATCTGAAAGCACAGTTCTTGCGTGAGGTGCGCGACACGTCATGCGATTGGTTCGGCACGACCCTAGGGCCCGACTATAACGCCGCGCATGCGGATCATTTTCACTTACAGAACAAAGGGTGGGGACCCTGCCGTTAAAGGCCAGTGTCCTCACGCTGTAACCTTAGCTGAACCCAGTTCGCGCGCTTTTTATCAGCGCCCTCGACCACATATCCAGCGTTCAACAACGACTTCATCGATTTCACGTTATCTTCGTGGACGCGTGCGATAAGCGAGGTCAGCCATGGGTTGTCACGCAAGGATCGCCTGGTGAACAGCTTGACCACATCGCGGCCAATCCCCTTGCCCCAATGGGCGCGACCAATCCAGAAACTGATCTCTGCACTCGCACCGTTGTCAGGCTCAACATCATACTCGAGGCGCACCTGTCCTACGACATCACCGTCGCGCAGGATCGCGAACACCTGATGGTGGTTGCTGGCATTTGACAGCTCGATTAGGGCCATTGCCATGTCGTCGCTGAGCGGGTTCGGATAGTCCTCTGGCAAAAAGCGCCAGACTTCTGGATCATCAAGTAAAGCTTTGTAGGTTTCCAGATCGCCGGTTCCCCAAGAGCGCAGCAAATATTGTGGCTGAAGCGGGATCAAATCCGCACTCATCTTGGTGCGGGGTTTCGGCTGGACCGTGTCGAAAGAGACAGCAGGTGCGAATGTCAGATCATCGTCGCAATCTGCGCGTACCCATCCTTGTTGCATCGGATCAAACGCGAGAGCGGTTCCGTCAGCCTCATACATGGCAAGATCATGCGCACTGATCACACCAGCGCTGCGTGCACGCATCGGAGTTTGAGTGGGAATATCAAGAGGCGATATCACTTGCGCCGGCTTACGAAACTTCTTCATTCCCACACTCCCAAATCTGACGACATTTGTAAGATTTGGGAGTGCGTCAACGCGTTTTCAAGAAGATCGAGACAAATCTAGGGGTTTTTGAGCGCGCAATCTGAAACCTGTTTTTGCAAAAGTTTATCGCGCCCATTTTCTAAGCAGGATCGCTAAACGCAGCATCTTTGTGTGATCCATCGCAGTAAGGCTTGTTCTTGGATGCGCCACAGCGACACAAAAACGCTTTCTCATGCGTGCCGATTTTGAGGCCAGTTCCGGTGGTGAGCTCTACGTTACCTTCTACCTTTAAAGGGCCGTCAGGAATACGAAACGCTCTCACCGCATTGCCGCGCTCATCACTCATCGGGGGCGATTTTGCTTTGGGCTCTCCCGTTGCTTCAAACCCGCCTTCAACATGGGAATAGTCGCAAAAGGGTTTGTTCTTGGACAGACCGCATCGGCATAGGGTCACGCGGGTTTCGCTTTCACCGTCTTCCACCGTGATATCCCCTGCAATAGCCAAGGGTCCGTTTTCCAAGACTGTGATGCGATTGATCGGCGGCACCATTTCGGCGGCATTCTCTTTGCGAAAGGCCAAAGCGCCAGAAGGGCAAGTGCGCACCATCGCGGCAATTTCTTCTGCTGGGGCGTTGTTTGGTTGAACCCATGGGCGCTGGGCCGGATCAAACACTTGTGGCAGTTTCAAAAAGCAGTTTCGAGCATGGATGCAGCGTTTGAGGTCAAAGGTGACGGTGATGTCCTTGCCTGCGTATTCCTTACGTTTCATGCCGTGCTTCTCCTGTGCTGGGTTATAACAGAACAGACGCGCTTATGCGGGGCTGGTCAAGGATGTGACTGTGCCCTCTTGCACAACATCTGCGCTATAGGCTTTTCGGGCGAAGACCTCGCGCACAAGCGGTTCAAAGCTTTCAAGCGGGTCCTGCTGATACTCAGGATCAAAAGACGATTGATCCCAGCGTTCGCAAAACGCAGCGCAGTTGTCAAAGCAGGGATGATCTTTGAACCGATCGCGCGCATTTTCGTCCCAGCCGTAGTGACGCCCATAATAGAGCATTTGGAAAATGCCGTGATGCTCAACCACCCAAGCCACGTCCCAGCGCACAAAGGGGCGAATGACCTCAGCCGAAAAGCGATCATGGTTTTGCGGTGCAAGACCGTCACCGATGTCGTGCAGTAACGCGCCAACGATCCAGTCAATGTCCGCCCCGTCGCGGCGCGCACGCGTGGCGGATTGAAGAGCATGATCGAGGCGTGTGATTTTGTACCCTTGGAGCGATACCTCGCCCTGTCGGCGCAGCTCATCAAGGATGCGATCTGCCGTTAACCCTAAGTAAGGCTTCTCTAATTCATGCAGCAGCGCATAATCTTCTTTGGTGCCGTCTTTCATCTGCGTGAAGGAAACGGTGCGCTCATTGCTCATAAAAGTGATCCTTTTCAGTAGTTAATGCCTTATCTCGGACGCCTGCTTTGTGGTAGTCCTTTGCTTCTGGCGCTCATTTTATCAAAGAATTGGGATTTCCGGGGGAAAAACCGAGGCACAATCACCATTGATCTGATTGTTTTTATCGCTAACATTTTCTCAGCTTCGGCACTCACACACAATGACGACAGCTAAAACTGTAAAAAGGGAGAGACCTAATGGGAAAACGTGACGACTTGATCGTGCAGTATGCAGATGATCTGAAGAATAAATGTGGCATGACACCGGACATGGATTTGTTGACGAAAGTCACAATCGGCTGTGGCCCTGCGATTTATAACGCGGATGCGTCCACTGTTGCTGGTAGCCAGCCAGCAGAACTAGAGACAGTTAAGAAGAATTTCCTCATCAAGAAACTCGGCCTTGCGGATGGTCCTGAGTTGATGGAGGTGATCAACAAAGTGATCGAAATTTACGGTAAATCCGAGCGCAACAAATACCGTGCGGTTGTCTATTATATGCTGACAAAGCACTTCGGTAAAGACGCTGTTTACGGCTAAACGCTTGTCGATATCTGATTTGAAGGGCGTTTTTCGGAGCGCCCTTTTTGTTTGGGAAATTCAAATTTATGAGATATTTGAATGACTTGGCGTTTGCCCGAAATGAGTTTTTCGGCTAAGTGATTGAGCAAGGTCAGGACGACCCATCCAGTTTACACGCGTGGTGCCTGTGGGAGGCTTTAACGCGGGGTGACAGGGGGTGCGTGTATGTCCATGACGCATCCCCTGCTTCGTCTTCGGTTCTTAGAAAGCAGTCAGGATCAAGCCAATAGCAGCGCTTCCAAGTGCTGCGTATCCGCCGTCAATTAGCAAAAGCTTGCTAGGACGCCCGGCAAAGCCATAGCAAATCATCAACCAAGGCGCGGCTAGAAAAAGTCCGATCCCAAAGCCAGACACCAGCCCTTTGCCCATCGTTTCAATATCGCTCAGCTCAAACACGTGGCGCATCATGCCAGCCACGAGCACCATCGCCAAGAATCCCATGATATAGGGCATTGGGTTCGCGTTATTCGCAGGCTTGCCATCGGCACCGACCTCGACGCCTGACACCTCCATCCAAGGTTTGGAAAGAACCCCATACCAAACTGCGCCAACACCAAAACCAACCGCAGCTGCGACCAAGACATTGATAAATTCCATAGTACCGTCCCCTTATTTTATTGTGGGACGACTATGCAGCGTGCTTAAAAATTAAGCAATTCCCCCAAGCGTGCAGATAATCTGCCATTCCTCGGCGGTGACAGGCTGCACAGACAGGCGAGAGTTTTTCACGAGGATCATCTCGGCAAGGCGCGGGTCAGCTTTGATGTCATCAAGGGTGATGTGCGTTTTCAAAGGTTTGATCGCTTTGATACCAACGCACTCCCAACGCGCATCATCGGTGGTGCTGTCAGCATGCGCTTCGCGACACACCTCAACGATGCCAACGACGGCTTTCTCTTTCTGGCTATGATAGAAAAACCCGAGATCTCCAACAGACATCTCGCGCATGAAATTGCGCGCTTGATAGTTGCGCACGCCATCCCATTCTTCGCCAGTCTCGCCCTTGGCAACTTGATCATTCCAACCCCAAACAGAGGGTTCGGATTTAAAAAGCCAATAGCGCATCAGCCAATAACCTTGTTCCAGCGGATCAGTTCGCTGGACGCGAAAAGGTCGGCTTTGGCGTAGGGATCGTTCGCGGCCCACTCTTCTGCGGCGGCCATATTTTCGACGTCCAAGATCACAAGTGAACCGCACATTTCGCCTGCGTCATTCAAGAACGGACCTGCGTATAAAACGACACCACTGTCCTTAATGTGCGCTACATGTGCATCGCGGTTATCAAGGCGTGTTTGCAGCGCGCCGTCTTTGTCTTTTGCCATCAATGCTATCAGCATGTTTCCTCCTTGAGCGGACGCGCGAGCAGCGAATCCATTGCTTGTTTTAGGGTAAGTGTTTGATTGATCATCGCAGTCACTGCGGCGGTGATGGGCATTTCCACGCCCAGAGTTTTTGCCTTTTCATGGCAAGCTTGCGCGGTTGCGGCGCCCTCAACCGTGATGTTCGGATCGAAGGTTTCGCCGCGCCCAAGCGACAAGCCAAACCGAAAATTACGCGATCCTTCAGAGGCGCAGGTCAGCGCAAGATCGCCAAACCCAGAGAGCCCTGCAAGCGTTTCGGGTTTTGCGCCTAGCGCCTCTGCCATGCGTTGCATTTCGGCATAGCCGCGCGTGATCAAAGCCGCGCGCGCGCTTTCCCCAAGGCCAGCGCCAATCGCGGCCCCGCAGGCAATCGCAATCACATTTTTCAAAGCACCGCCAAGCTCTGCACCCGTCACATCGGTACTGCGATAGAGGCGTATGTTGGACGTGCTCAACTCGTTTTGCAGCGTTGTGCCAAGCGTTGGGTCCGTGCACGCGAGCGTCAGCGCGGTTGGCAAGCCAGCGGCAATGTCATGCGCGAAGCTCGGTCCTGTAAGGATTGCGGTCTGCGCATCCGGCAAGGCGGAGAGTATGACTTGGCTTGGGCCAAGACCGCTGGTCAGATCAATGCCTTTACAGCAAGCGACCAGAGTTTTGTGCGCAAGGTGATTTTGGTGATCTGCGATGAATCGCGCAAGTTGCTGCATTGGAACTGCGATCAAAAGGGTCTGATGTTCCTTGATAGTGTCTAGATCGGCACTGATATGTAGGGTCAAAGGGAAGGTCGCTTTAGGAAGGCGAGCACTATTTGATCGGTCCTTTTGCATTATTTCGGCTTGTTTTTCGCTACGCGCCCAAAGCGTAATATCGTGTCCTTCTCGCGCGAGGGATATCGCTAGCGCCGTGCCGAAAGCACCAGCACCCAGAACAGCGACACTCACGCTTTCGCCCCTTTTTTGCCGCTGCCGAGCATTGGTGCGCTGGATGTATCGAGGGGCCAGCGGGGACGCGCGGACAAGTCCATCCCATCGCGACGACCGGCCTCGAACAGTTCTAACCCTGCATAGGCAATCATCGCGGCGTTATCGGTGCAAAGCGCGAGAGGGGGAGCCGTAAAGCGTACGTTAAACGCACTCGAAACAGACTCTAATCCTGCTCGAATGGCAGTATTTGCGGCCACACCACCAGCGACCGCGAGGGCTGGTTCAGTGGGATTCTCTTCAAGATAAATCGCCAAGGCGCGCCGTGTCTTTTCCACCAGCACATCAACGACGGCTGCTTGAAACCCAGCACATAAGTCGCGCACGTCTTGGTGTTTGATCGTGTCATCCGTCATCACGTCATTCCGCGCGCGCAAGACAGCGGTTTTGAGACCGGAAAAGGACATGTCGCACCCAGCACGATCCAGCATGGGGCGTGGAAATTTGAAACGCTTGGGGTCGCCCTGTTCTGCTTCGGTCTGAACTGCAGGACCGCCAGGTTGCGCAAGGCCGAGCAAGCGCGCTGTTTTATCGAAAGCTTCACCAGGGGCGTCATCAATGGTGCCACCAATGCGCGAAAAATCATTGGGACCGCGTGCGATCAAAAACTGGCAATGACCACCAGACACGAGCAGCATCAAGTAGGGATAGCTTAGACCATCGGTGAGCCGTGGCGTTAGCGCGTGACCCGCAAGGTGGTTCACACCGATCAAAGGTTGGCCTGTTGCAGCTGCAAGACCCTTTGCGCACATAACGCCTGACATAACACCACCGATCAAACCTGGACCTGCTGTAACAGCAATCGCGTTCATTTCGGCAAGGGCAACGCCAGCCTCAACCAGAGCTTTTTCAACGCACAGATCAATCTTTTCTGCATGCGCGCGCGCGGCAATTTCAGGGACGACGCCGCCAAACGCTTTGTGCAAATCATTCTGCCCGACGACCACATTCGAGAGCACCTCTGCACGCCCATAAACGCCACGCCGCACAACTGCGGCGGCGGTATCATCGCAGCTGCTTTCCAGTCCTAGAATGGTGATCGGTTGCGCCAAGATAGGGGGGCTCCATTGCAAGAAGGCTTATCAGCAGCTACCACTGACGCTTGTCGCAAACAACACCGGCTTGACCCTATGGCGCAACCAGCAACTTTGCTTTTGACCCGCCCCAAAGCGGCGTCCGAGCGGTTTGCACAGCAGGTTTTTGCCTCGCTGGGTAAGATGCCTGTTTTATATGCGCCTTTGGTTAAGATTGAACATTTGTCGATTTCGCAAATGCCCCATAGCGGCACACTCGTGTTCACCTCTCGCAATGGTGTTGAGGCATGGACTGGCGCGAAATTGCCCTGTTATTGCGTCGGTCAAGCAACCGCCGACAGGGCGCGCGCGCTTGGGTTTGACCCTTTTGTGAGTGGCGGCACCGTCGAATACTTGCTGGATGATCTTTTAAAGCAACGCCCAAAAGGCGCGATTTTTCATATTCACGGCCGCCATACGCGGGGCAAGCTTGCGGAGCGATTAGGTGATGCAGGGCTGAACGCGCAGGGCATCGTTGGCTACGAACAAAGGCTTCTCGCACTGCCAGAAACTGCTCAAGATCTGCTTAAGGGGGGAGCGCAAGTCATAGTTCCCCTTTTCTCGCCTCGTATTGCAGAGCATTTTTCAAGCTTCGGGCCGTTTGGTTCGCAAGTAAAATTGATCGCGATCTCAAAATCTGCTGCTGTGACTTGTCGAGGTGCCCTTATTGCCCCAAGTCCTAATGCAGAGGGCATGATATCTGCGATTTCAACTGTTTTGCCGACTTGAGGGTCAGAGCGCAGGACAGTAAGGTCAAAATTGAGTGTCTGTGCCAGTAGCAGAATCGAAAGGGTGCGTAACGTGGCAAAATCGACCAAAGGCAAGAGTAAAAACGCTCAAGAGCCAGTCAATGCAGAAGAGATTGTGCAGGACGCGAGCGACACAATTGCCGAAGATGTTACCGAGATTGTTGAGGGCGCAGAAGTGCCGTCTGACGCGCCTGTCGAAACGCCAGAGCTTGTCGTCCTTGAGGAAGAGATTGTCGACGAAATTGCAGAGCTGGAAACGCCTGCAGAAGCGTCTGCTCCTGAGCCAGAGATCATTCGCGAGACTATTGTCGAGAAAAAGGGTGGCTTCGTTCCGCTCGTGCTTGGCGGTATTGTTGCCGCAGGTATCGGTGTCGGAAGTGCGGGTTACATTTTTCCGAATGGCTTGCCGTTTGGCCCAAAGCCCGCAGATTACACCAGCGCAATCGAAGAGCAATCAAGCCGCATTGACGCCCTTAGCGCAGAGCTTGCGGCGAAACCTGCATTTGATGCCTCTGCTTTGGAAGCATCGATTGCTGATGCAACAAGCGCGGTAACTGCCGCGCAGGAGCAAATCACCGGCGTCGCGGAGACTGTTGCCGCGTTTGAGGAACGCTTGACGACCCTCGAAGCGCTCCCACGTGAAGATGGCATTTCACAACAGATGGAGAACGCGCTGAAAGAGATGCGCGCTGAGCTGAATCAGCAGAACGCGGCGCTCGAACAGATGGCACCTGTTGAAGGCGAGCTGAATGACATGCGCGCCGCGCTTGATGCTCAAAAAGGCGAGCTGGTCACGATGATTGCTGAGGCGCAAGCGACCAAGCAGGACGCTGAGAAAACGGCGCGCGATACGTTGGCGCGTGCTGGCGTTACGCGCATTCTGGTTGCCCTCGAAAGCGGCGCACCATTTGCGGACGCCTTGGCTGAGGTCGAAGCGAATAGCGACATCGCCATTCCAGAAGCTTTGGCGCAAACCGCAGCAGACGGTGTTCCTACGCTGGCTTCGCTGGGCGACGCTTATCCCAATGCTGCGCGCGAAGCTTTGGCAGCTGTGCGTAGCGAAGATACAGGTGGCGGCGTGTCCAGCTTCTTGACCCGTCAGCTTGGCGTACGCTCTGTTGCGCCGCGCGAGGGTGATGATCCAGATGCGATCCTGTCGCGTGTGGGGGCTGCGGTGGACGAAGGTCGGATCAGCGACGCGCTCGAGATTGCAGATGCACTACCAGAGGGCGCGAAAGCACCGCTGGCCGAATGGATGGCACAGGCCAACTTACGTCTGTCCGCCGCGCGAGAGGCTGAAGCCCTCGCAACTTCTTTGAACTCTCAATAAGGCGCTTTTGAATGCTTTGGTCTTTGCTAAAAGTTCTCGTTTTTGTGGCAATAATAGCGGCGCTCACACTTGGTGCCGGATATCTGATGGAGATGGGTGGCGGCGCAGTCGTCAACATGGCGGGCGTCGAAATCTCACTCTCGCCATTGCAGATCATCCTTGGTCTTGTCCTTTTGTTGGTCGCACTTTGGGTTGTCTTGAAATTGATCTCTCTCTTGGTTGCGGTTTTGAAATTCATCAACGGTGATGAAACAGCACTCTCGCGCTACTTCTCTAAGAACCGCGAACGCAAAGGCTATCAAGCTTTGTCCGAGGGCATGATGGCGCTCGCCTCTGGCGATGGATCTGCGGCGATGAGCAAAGCGGCGAAGGCCGAGAAGTATCTTGCCAAACCAGAGTTGACCAACCTTTTGACGGCGCAAGCGGCTGAGATGGCTGGAGATAGCCGTAAGGCGGAAGAAACCTATAAGAAGCTGGTGAAAGACGAAGCAACGCGTTTCGTCGGTGTGCGTGGGATCATGAAGCAAAAGTTGGCTGAGGGTGACACAGACACGGCGTTGAAATTGGCCGAACGTGCCTTTGCGCTAAAGCCGAAGCATGAAGAAACGCAGGATATTTTGCTCAAGTTGCAATCGCAAGGGTCCGACTGGGCAGGCGCACGCAAGACGCTGGCCGCAAAACTGAAGAGCGGGTCGCTTCCACGCGATGTGCACAAGCGTCGCGAGGCTGTTTTAGCGCTGTCTCAAGCAGCTGGTATTTTGGACGATGGCAATGACATCGAAGCGCGCGAAGCGGCGATTGAAGCGAACCGTCTCTCGCCTGATTTGATCCCAGCCGCAGTTATGGCTGCGCGCAGCTACGTGGAGCAGGACAAGAAACGCTATGCTGTCCGCGTTTTGAAAAAGGCGTGGGATGTGCAGCCGCATCCAGAACTCGCCGCGACCTATGCTTTGATCGAACCGAATGAGACGCCTGTTGAGCGGATCAAGCGTTTTGCAAAGCTGACAAAGGCGCAAGCCGATCATCCTGAAACGAAAATGTTGAACGCTGAGTTGAACATTGCTGCTGAAGATTTCCCTGCTGCGCGTCGCGCGCTGGGCGATTTGGTTGAGACAGCACCAGATGCGCGGTCGCTGACAATCATGGCGGCGATTGAGCGCGGTGAAGGATCCTCGGACGCTGTGGTCAAAGGCTGGCTCGCGCGTGCGTTGAATGCTCCGCGCGGTCCGCAATGGGTTTGTGATGCATGTAACCACATTCATGCTGAGTGGGAGCCGGTTTGCGGCAACTGTGCAAGCTTTGATACGCTCAGCTGGAAATCTCCACCCATGGCTCAGATTGCAGCACCTACGGGCGTTGCGATGTTGCCTTTGATTGTTGGCGCGTTTGAGGACAAGTCCAGTGAAGAGCCGATCGATGTTGTTGAAACGCCAGTCGCCGAAGAGGTCGAGGTGGTTGACGCAGAAGTCGTGGACGTTGCTGAGGACGCCGTAGAAACGAAGGCGTAACAGGTGAACTCCGATCACGTAGCACTTCTGACCAGCATGTTTGGCGCAGCGATTGAGGCGGCTGATCCGCTCGCCTCTCTCAAGGCTCATTTGCCTGAAAAGCCGAAAGGCCGGACTGTTGTTATCGGCGCTGGTAAGGGGGCCGCGCAAATGGCAGCGGCGTTTGAGCAGCTTTGGGATGGTCCGCTCTCTGGTGTGATTGTTACGCGTTACGGATATGCAGCGCCTTGTCAGCATGTGAAAGTGCTCGAAGCTTCGCACCCCGTTCCTGACGAGGCGGGCCTTGCTGCGAGTGCTGCGCTTTTTGATGCAGTTCGTGATCTCAGCGCTGATGATCTGGTGGTCGCTTTGGTCTGTGGTGGCGGGTCTTCGCTGCTGCCCTCCCCGCCCGAGGGTCTGACGCTGGCGGATGAGCAAGCCTTGAACGAAGCGCTGCTCGCCTCTGGTGCACCAATTGGTGCGATGAATGCGATTCGTAAACATTGCAGTACGATTAAGGGCGGACGCTTGGCGAAAGCCGCGTACCCCGCGCGCGTTGTGTCCTTGGTGGTTTCAGATGTTCCGGGTGATGACCCTGCGCAGGTGGCCTCTGGCCCGACAGTGCCCGATGATGTCACTTTGGAAGATGTGCTCGCGCTTGTTGAGAGTTTGCGCATTGAGCTGCCCGAGGCGATCAAAACACATCTTGCTAAAGAAAGCGCGCGAGCGCCTGATCCGTCAGACGAAGCGTTTGCGCGCAACGAGGTGACCGTCGTTGCCTCTGCCGGAATTTCGCTGGATGCCGCTGCTGGGGTCGGACGCAACGCCGGGTATTCTGTTGCTATCCTATCCGATGCCATCGAGGGCGAAGCGCGCGACATTGGCCTGATGCACGCGGCTATTGCGCGCCAAGTTACGGACAAGAATGCACCGTTTCAGAAGCCTGCGATCATCCTCTCTGGTGGTGAAACGACCGTGACCCTGCGTGCCAAAGGGCGAGGCGGACGCAATACGGAATTCTTGTTGTCCTTCGCGAACGCGATAGAGGGCGCGCAGGGTATCACCGCGCTTGCGGCGGACACGGATGGGATTGACGGCTCAGAAGATAACGCAGGCGCGTTTGCAGATGGTCAAAGCGCGGCGCGTATACGCAAGGGCGGTGTTGATCCAAAAGCAGCTTTGTCTGGCAATGATGCTTGGGGCGCGTTTGAGGCTGCTGGCGATCTGTTCGTTCCCGGTCCAACAGGCACAAACGTGAACGACTTTCGCGCGATCCTGATAGAAGACCTCTAAACAATCCGGCACGTATTGTTGGTGAATGCGGCAGCCGTGAGTTCGTTCGTGAAATAGCATCCAGTATCAAGCGAAACGCGGCTGTGCTCCCAGACGGGTCTATCGACGACCGTGTGCCCATGAACAACCCAGTTCCCGTCATCGCGGGGTGTTTTCATGAAACTGTCACAGCCCCAAAGCATCACTTCGGTGGATTGCTGTTTAATCGTATGAGCAGGATCAAGCGCTGCATGAACGCAGTGCAAATTACCGCTGGACCAACGCAGCGGCAGAAAGCGCAGCCACGGCTCCAACCCCTCTGGCAAGGCGTCCCAGAGCTCTTCGCAGGCTTCATAAAGCTCTTCTGTAGAGGCATCCGCATCGACGCCAGTTATGCCGTAGCTTTCGAGCGTTTCCATGCCACCATAGCGCAGCCAACGCGGGCCCGATTTTTGCGGCTGATCTAGAAAGTCGAGCATCATGCGTTCGTGATTTCCCATAAGACAAACGACAGCGTCGGGATCAGACAGGCTGAGGTTGAGAAGATACTCCAACACTTCTGCGGACCGCTTGCCGCGATCGACGTAGTCTCCCAAGAAAACCAGCGTGGGCTCGGCGATTTCCAATGCTTCGATATCGTCGTCAACGCGCCCTAAGGCAGTGATCATTTGATCCAAGCAGCCATGCACATCGCCAATCGCGTAGAAAGGGCGCTCAGGGCTCATTTCGACCTGCAAGGGGCGCAGATTGATCGAAGAGGCCGCGCCGCCGCGTTTGTTGCTGATATTACCTAACATGGTCCAACCGTTCTTAACGTTGGGTTAGGCTTAATCCAGCACGCAGTGGGAGGCAAACACGAAGCGCATGACGCGCGCCGCTTGTGAAGTTTTCGCGCAATGGCCAAAGCGCATCGAAATTGTTTTGTAGCCACAAGTTATAACGCCCATCCAGAAGCGCTTTTGTGCGTCCTCGCCGTGCACCGATCACATTATTTGTGTGCTGGCGATAGTACAATGTTGGCGTTGGATCATGGATGAACTGCGCGCCAATTCCTTTCAGGATCAGTGCAGACCACCAGTCGTGAAATGGAACATTGGCGGGAGGGGCGTATCGTTGCAGTGCTTTGACGGCTTTTGGATTGAGAACGCATGTGTGGCCCGCAATCTGGTTGCGAAACAGAAGTTGCGCGAAAGCCCCGACTTTGCGCCGCTTTTGATACCACTGAATTTCAAGGTCATCATTTGTGACGATCCGTCCAGATGCGTAGACAGCAGGGCCTGTTTGCCCGCTGAGATGATCTAGGGCACGGGTAAGTTTGCACTGCCGCCAAACATCGTCTTGATCACAAAAAGCGGCGTAATGACCAAGTGGAACGTGTTGTAAAGCATTCCAAAAATTTTGCGTCAATCCAAGACGCGGTCCCTCTAACAGTTTTAGTTGCTTTTCTGGAATGACCTCCTGCGCGATAGAAAGCGTGTCATCGTATGAGCCGTCATCGCTAGGTTCAGGACTCATAACCAGAATATGACGGTTGCAGCGAGGGCGATCGCTGAC